>NZ_JBSRZD010000006.1:0-209430 GCF_054057295.1 Pedobacter sp. UYP24 | reverse complement strand
CATACTTTTTTCCCTTAATTTCCTTTGACATCTCTTCTTAAAATTAATAAATAATTTTGTTCGTATTGATGTAAAGTTTATTTAGGACTAGTCAATGATCCCAAAGCGAAGACAGCGTTGATATCAGTTGATTCTTTTATATTTTCAATACCACCTACATCGTTTTTAGAGGGTTTAGTGCAGGATACTAGGTATCTTGGAGCACTAAAGGTACCCTTTCCCCCTCCAAAGTACCTGTAAAAGTGGTTTGAGTGCTATAACACCCCTGTGAGGAATGGAGCTATATTTGTATTATCCTGACGTGTACCTTCGAAAGTGGTGTTACATGATGTGAATTTTATGGATGTTTTGCCTTTTTTCTTTAGCGGTATCTTGCCGGTTATCTTACAAGCAAACTTAAGGGTGTTATAAAAACTCCACCGTTATTTGATAATCAACATAGCAGATTGAATTTCTTCATAGTGTGATTTAGTGTTACTTTTTGATCCAGCATAGCCAAAATCACCTGTCTGAGAAAGGTAAGTACCTCGTCGGATCAATACTGCTTTTATTTATTTATGCAGTCTGCGCAGCTTTCAATATAATTGATAGTGAAGACTTTGCTACTGCAAGAAGAGAAATCTTACTTAGCAGGATCGGACATGAAAAAATTTGTTTGTTTTTACTCTAATATTATTTTACTTTAACGCTGATAATTAGAAAATATGAAAATCGCTCTACTATTTGTTGTATCTTTTGTATTGATCTCTGCACTGCCTTTCTTGTGGAACCAATTTTCTTTTGCTGAAGCAGGCTTTCCATTTGCTTATGTAAAAAGATCGGTTGTTGAAATTCCTGGGTACAGCCAGTCTGCATACTTGTATGTTTTGCCCTATCTGGTTTATGATTTGATTTTAGTAGCGGTTTCTATTTGGCTATTCACTAAGATCAAACCGGTTGTATAAAAATGAGGGCGGGACCACCAAATCATTCTTTAATCAAAATAGCTTTGCTTTTGCAGTCGGGCGACAGTACATCAAGGGTTATCCCTATATAAACTACTGTTACTAATGAGTACCAGGCAAGTTTTGAAAAAAGTTTAATTTTCAAGCAGACTCCTTAGTAAATTCAAAAGAATAAGGCCGTAAAATTGTATTCTCACAGGGTGCTAAAAACCAATAGATGGAACAGCTAATAAACCTTACAAACTCAAAAGATTTTTTCAAAGATTGGTCTTTTTATTTAACAGGCCTTGATTTAAAACCCAGAACCGCAAGAATGATTGTGTCGCTTGAGGCCCAATATGAAGATTTTGAAGAAGATTCTGCCTTGGTAAAACAGTGGAATATTGCTTGCGAAGGCTTTGCTAATCAGCGTTTAAGAGCGGGCTATTTAATCCCATTTTACGGAATCAAGGTCCTTCAAGATCATCCTATTCTTCTAAACTACGATTCGAAGACTATTTTCTCTATCACTGATGGTGGTTCATGTAAAGATATTTCTTTATTGATGGGAGAACTGTTAGTAATTCATAATGAAAAATGTGGCAATTGGGTGCAATTTCATAGGATATTCGGTTTCTTACCAACTCTTTTAAAGACGAATGCGGAATTCAACCTTGAAGCGCCCACCGCACTATTAAATTATTACCTTCCAGTACTGCAACGACACAATATAAATTATAAAATTAAAGACTTACAGCCAAAATTAGGACACCTTTGTGTTCTTTTGTTTAGCAGTGAGCATTACCCGGACAGTTATGATTACGGACAGCCTTACATTGTAGCAACGTCTTTTGATCTACTTGAAGACCTTAATAAATAGAGGTTATTATAACCTCTATTCAGACTCAGACTTCACAGAATAAGAATATCATTATTCCCTCGTTATTTAATAATTTATCTTGTGCGTAAACCCATGCCTTTAAATAAATCATACCTATTGCATTTAAGCCTAAAATATCTTTTTTCTTTTTGTCGATTCTCATAAACCCATTCCATTAATCAAAATGAATTTTATATTTTTGATAATGAGTTTTTGGTAATAAAATAACATGAAAATTGGCGACGCAAGAGTAAGTGCTGCAGATCTAGATTTAGATTTGAAATTTAATGCACTGACTGAATATGGATACACAACAATCTAACAGGAAAAGATTTCTGGCTACGGATACCCATCGCCACCTGTTACCGATACATTAAAATTGTAAAAGAGATAAAGGTTTAACCGATCGTTAAAAAACGAAGTTTAAACTTTACGAGTTAAGATGTAAGTTGCACTATTATAGTATGTCGACCGTTCTACTCGTGGGAACAAAAATGAAATGCCTATACATATTGTTAATTAGAATGCCTTGACCGGTAAATACTATCGCATGCCCAAAGAAGCAGAAGATGTTATGCGGTTAAAAATTCAATAAAAAGGCCATCTCAGTATATTGAGACAGCCACTTTTATTTTTTCCGGGGATCAGCAGAATGGCATCCCTCAAAGCCATTCTACCTATCCGGAAACGGCCGCACCAATTTGTGATCGATGCGCCCTTTCATTTATCCCTATACTAATGCTAATGCAAATTGAACGCCATTTTTAGAAAGGTCACTAAAATGACTTATAACTAAGATTTTTTGAATACCAAGATTTTGAATTGGGGATATTGATGGACAAAATGTGGAGGTTGTTGTAAAAAATTTCTTATACTAGTAAAATGAAATCTATACTTTCCAACTTGACCTTCCAGGTTTTGGTTGCTATTACTTTGGGTGTATTGGTTGGCGCGCTTTACCCGGGCTTTGCCCCGCAGGCAAAACTGATCAGTCAGAGTTTTATCAACATGATAAGTATGCTCATTGCGCCTATTATATTCCTGACGATAGTTTTGGGTATTGCGCACATGGGCGATATGAGAAAAGTAGGCAGAGTAGGAGGAAAGGCATTGCTATATTTTGAGGTTGTAACTACTTTTGCGATTGTTATAGGTATGGTAGTGGCTAATCTTTTAAAGCCCGGTGTAGGGTTAAAAGTAGCCGGAGGTGATGTTGAAAAGCTAAAAACATACACAGAGCAGGCAGGTGGTATAAACTGGCTAGAGTTTCTGGCACATATTATTCCGCATAATATTTTCGAAGCTTTTACAAAAGAGGAAATCCTGCAAATCTTATTCTTTGCCATTCTGTTTGGTTATGGCCTTAATAAAATGGGAGAAAGTGGACAGTCTCTGCTTAGCACATTCGATAAAATATCTAAAGTTCTCTTTAATATGATGAAAGTGGTGATGCGCATAGCCCCAATAGGTGCATTTGGGGGGATGGCGTATAGCGTTGGTACTTACGGCCTGGAAACTTTGCTGCCCATGGCAAAACTTATGGGCGCTGTGTATTTGACCTGCCTGCTATTTATTTTTATAGTGCTTAATGGCATTTGCCGGTTTTATAGATTTAGCCTATGGCAATACCTTAAATACATCAGACAGGAGATCCTGATCGTTTTAGGGACCTCATCATCAGAGTCTGTTTTGCCCAGTATGATGCAAAAGATGGAGGCAATAGGTTGCAAGAAATCTGTAGTTGGCTTGGTTATCCCAACGGGATATTCGTTTAATTTGGATGGAACCGCAATTTATCTGTCGATGGCTGTGATTTTTCTTTGCCAAGTTTTTAACATAAACCTGTCTATCGGTCAGCAATTAAGCGTTCTGGCCGTTTTGATGGTTACCTCTAAAGGAGCTGCGGGAGTTACTGGTAGTGGGTTTATTGTGTTGGCCTCAACTTTAACAGCTTTGAAAATTATGCCTGTAGAACATATTGCTATTTTGCTGGGGGTGGATCGATTTATGTCTGAAGCCCGTGCAATTACCAATATGATAGGTAACGGCATTGCTACAATTGTTATTGCCAAGAGCGAGAATGAATTTGATGAAGAAAAATACAGACTGGCAATACAGCCAGCAACAATAGAGAGAAATGAGGAAAGTACACTATGAGAAATAAATTAGCATTAATATTAGTTTTATGTGCTGTTACAATGAGTTGCGGTGGCATTAAAAAAAACAGCGCTGCCGAAGATGCGGAAGTAGGATTTAAGCCGTTGTTTAACGGTAAAGACATTAAAGACTGGTTCGTAAAAATATACCACCATGAGGTAGGTGAGAATTTTGGCAATACGTTTAGGGTGGTTGACGGCATTATCCAGGTTCGTTACGATCAGTACGGAGACTTTAACAACCAGTTTGGTCACCTTTACTACAAAACACCCTTCTCTTATTATCACTTAAAATATGAGTATCGCTTTGTGGGTAAACAGCAAAGGGGCGCGCCCGACTATACACTAATGAACAGCGGCGTTATGTTCCATTCGCAGGATCCAAGAACGATGTTGAAAGAGCAGGACTGGCCAATATCCATAGAGATGCAGCTGCTGGGCGGTCTGGGTGATGGCCGTTCAAGACCAACGGGTAATATGTGCTCGCCTGGAACAGATGTGGTGTATAAAGGAAAAATTGCGACCGATCATTGCATCAACTCTACCTCTAAAACTTACGAGGGAGATCAGTGGGTGAGGGGTGAGTTGATCGTTTTAGGTGATTCGCTTATTACACACATCATAAATGGAGATACTGTGCTGCAATATTCGAAACCGCAGATAGGTGGCGGTATTGCCCATGGATATGATCCAAAATATAAACAGGATGGCAAGTTGCTGAGTAGTGGTTTTGTCGCTTTGCAGAGTGAAGGACAACCGGTAGACTTTAGAAATATTAGAATTAAACAGTTAAAAAAGAGATAGGCGCATTAGTTTTTTATGAATAAGAATAGGTTAGAAGCATTTAGTGATGGGGTGTTGGCCATCATTATCACCATTATGGTACTGGAATTAAAAGTACCACATGATAGTAGCATACACGCTATTGTTAAACTGCTACCCATTTTTATGAGTTATGTACTGAGCTTTATTTACGTCGGAATTTATTGGAACAACCATCACCACATGATGCAAATGGTTAAAAAGGTGAACGGGAAAGTCCTCTGGGCCAATTTGCATCTGCTTTTTTGGTTGTCGCTATTCCCCTTTGCTACCGCATGGATGGGTGAAAACCACTATGGAACCATACCTGTTGTGCTTTATGGTTGTGTAATGCTAATGGCAGCTCTGGCTTATTTTATATTGGAGCAAACGCTATTGAGGCTTCATGGCCCAGACTCTGATTTTGCGTCTACTTTTCGTAGTCGCACTAAAAATATTGTCTCTACAATACTCTATGTAGTGGCAATAGGAGGTAGTTTTATTACTCCTTATGTAGGCATTACCTGTTATGTGCTTGTAGCGGTAATTTGGTTTATACCAGAAAAAAGGGTTGAGAAGAAGCTGGCGTAATTGTTTTTAAGAACAATTTTATCTAAGTTTGCAACAAAAAAATAAGGATACATGAGTGTTTTAGTAAATAAAGATTCAAAAGTTATTGTTCAGGGCTTTACTGGTAATGAGGGTACTTATCATGCTTCTCAAATGATTGAATATGGAACTGATGTTGTAGGCGGTGTTACGCCAGGTAAAGGTGGGCAAACTCACCTTGATAAACCGGTATTCAACACTGTTAAAGACGCTGTTGATAAAGCCGGTGCAAATGTATCCATCATATTTGTTCCGCCCGCTTTTGCTGCAGACGCTATTATGGAAGCCGCTGAAGCTGGTATTAAAGTTATTGTTTGTATTACTGAGGGTATCCCTACAAAGGATATGATCCAGGTTAAAGAATATATTTCTGATAAAGACTGCCGTTTAATTGGTCCGAATTGTCCGGGTGTAATCACCGCAGGAGAAGCTAAGATCGGTATCATGCCGGGCTTTATCTTTAAAAAAGGTACAGTAGGTGTGGTTTCTAAATCTGGAACCTTGACGTATGAAGCAGTTGATCAGGTGGTAAAAGCCGGTTTAGGTATCACTACTGCAATTGGTATTGGTGGCGACCCAATTATTGGTACAACCACTAAAGAAGCTGTTGAGCTGTTGATGAATGATCCTGAAACTGAGGGTATCATTATGATTGGTGAGATTGGTGGTGGTATGGAGGCAGAAGCCGCATACTGGATTAAAGAAAACGGAACTAAGCCGGTTGTTGGATTTATTGCTGGTCAGACAGCTCCAGCAGGACGTAGAATGGGTCATGCAGGTGCAATTGTTGGTGGCGCAGATGATACCGCAGCAGCCAAAATGAAAATCATGGCAGAGTGTGGTATCACAGTGGTGGAAAGCCCTGCTGAAATTGGCGAAGCAATGATTGCTCTTCTAAAGAAATAAGAAGAACTTCTTGTATAAAAAAGAAAAGCTCTGGTGAATCTCATCGGAGCTTTTCTTTTTAGCGTAAGGCCACTCAAGGCCGCAAATCATAATGACCTTATTATGTCATGGATGTAAAACTTAACAACTATGATGTGCGTATATTGCTTTAACTAATCAAATTTATAGATGAAAGCTTTGATGAATAAAACATTACTATTAGGCAGCTTGTTAATGATTACAGGTTTTCTTGCTTGTGCACAGCGCCCTAAAAAGGAAGATTCTAAGAAAACTACAAAGAATATGGAATGGAATAAGTTAACCAAAGAAGAAGAAGATGTGATTGTGCGTAAAGGGACTGAGTACCCTGGCACAGGCAGCTTGCTCAATAATAAGGAAAAAGGCACCTATATCTGCAAACGCTGTAACGCAGCTTTATACCGTTCAGAATCTAAGTTTGAATCGCATTGCGGGTGGCCAAGTTTTGATGATGAGATAAAGGGAGCCGTGATAAGGATACCCGATGCAGACGGTTCAAGAACCGAAATAGTTTGTGCAAATTGCAAAGCGCATCTTGGTCACGTTTTTATTGGGGAAGGATTTACTGCAAAAAATACAAGAAGCTGTGTAAACTCCGTCTCTATGAGTTTTGTTCCTGATAAGAAATAAAATTTTTCCTACTGATATTGCTATAATGCCCGGAAATAAATTTCCGGGCATTTTTTTGATAAGTGGTTAGTTTTCTTATGTTTGCTGCCTCACCAACTTTATTAAATATGAAGTATTTTCTATTTTTATGCGGTATGCTTATTTCTTCTTTGGGTTTCTCTCAAATTTCTTCTGAAGAACTTGTATCAAATATTTCAGGTAACAGTGTGATAACAACACCGAAAGCGGAAGTAGCTAAAGCAGGCAAAATGTCTTTAAAGAGCGGGTATGCTACCTACTATGCAAGGAAGTTTGAAGGTAGAAAAACAACAAGCGGAGTCAGGTATCGCGGCAATAAAATGACAGCTGCACATTTAACCCTTCCTTTTGGAACAATAGTAACGGTAACCAATCTGGACAACGGTAAGTCGGTAGACGTAACTGTAAACGATCGCGGCCCTCATTCTAAAAAATACATGATAGATCTTTCAGAGGGTGCCGCAAAGGAGCTTGGCTTCTTTAAAAAGGGGCAGTCGCGGGTTGAGATCAGCTATCTACTACCTGAAGATAATACTTAACTATCTTGCCATTAAAGTCAGTTTTTTTAAATTATTAACATTAAGAAAGTTTCTCTAACTCCTTAAAAAGAAATAATTAGCTTTTTTGCAGATTGATTATGACGATCATTTGATCTTTTTAACAGTGGATTTCCTCAGGGTGTTAACAACTTTGTTCTACAAAAAAGCCCTCATACTTTATATTTGTTTTAGTAAGGTTCTTTAATAAATCACACACAGATTTTTAGTTAAAGGTTTAGTATTTAATTGCTTAAGGTTTTAAGAATTGCAAAATTTTTTAATCTTGTATCATTAAGTACGGTTTCCTAGGCTTTAATATTTATGGAGCGCCAACCCTAATCATTCACTATTAAAAATAGGCTATGCAAGAAGAAGTACTTTTAAGAGAAAACAAGGATCGGTTTGTTCTTTTACCTATTAAATATCCGGCAATCTGGGAAATGTACAAAAAGAGTGAGGCCAGCTTTTGGACTGCAGAGGAGATTGATCTATCTGACGATCAAAAACACTGGGACAACCTGAACAGCGGGGAGCGTCATTTCATTTCTCATATTCTGGCATTCTTTTCTGCTAGTGATGGTATAGTAAACGAGAACCTTGCGGTTAACTTCATGAGCGAAGTTCAGCTGCCAGAGGCACGGTGCTTTTACGGCTTCCAGATTATGATGGAGAATATCCATGCTGAAACTTATGCTTTGCTGATTGATACCTATATTAAAGATCCTGAAGAGAAAGATAGGCTTTTCCATGCAATAGACACGGTGCCATGTGTTAAGCGCAAGGCAGAATGGGCTTTAAGATGGATTGAAGGCGGTAACTTTGCAGAACGCCTGGTTGCTTTTGCTGCAGTAGAAGGTATTTTTTTTAGCGGAAGCTTCTGCTCTATCTTCTGGCTTAAGAAACGCGGTTTAATGCCCGGACTTACTTTTAGCAATGAGCTGATCTCGAGAGATGAAGGTATGCACTGCGAGTTTGCTTGCTTGCTTTATAGCATGCTTTCTAATAAATTAACAGAAGCAGCAGTTCATGGCATCATCAAAGATGCGGTGGAAATAGAAAAGGAGTTTATTACTGACGCACTTCCAGTAGCTCTAATTGGAATGAATGCCAAGTTGATGTCTCAGTATATTGAATTTGTGGCGGACAGATGGGTAAGCGAACTTGGTTATACCAAGATCTATAACACCACCAATCCTTTTGATTTCATGGAAATGATTTCCCTGCAGGGAAAAACAAATTTCTTTGAGAAAAGAGTGGGCGACTACCAAAAGAGCGGTGTGTTGACATCAACAGAAGATAAAGCTTCTGCTTTTTCTTTAGATGACGACTTTTAATCACACACTTCCATCAAGCTGAATCAATAGTTTATATATAAAATAGATAAATCCCTGAAATAATATGTTTGTACTAAAAAGAGATGGCCGTAAAGAAGCGGTGCGGTTTGATAAGATAACTGCCCGTATCGAAAAGTTATGTTATGGTTTTAATGCGGAACTGGTAGATCCTATTGATGTTGCCAAAAAGGTAATTGAAGGTCTTTATGACGGTGTTACTACTTCTGAGCTGGATAACCTTGCTGCAGAAACAGCAGCCTCGCTAACAACAAAGCATCCAGATTATGCTTTGCTTGCATCTCGTATTGCTGTATCTAACTTACACAAGAATACTATAAAGTCCTTTTCTAAAACAATGGAGATGTTGTACACCTACATTGATGCTAAAACAGGGAAACCATCTTCATTAATAGCTGATGATGTATGGAAAGTGATCAAAGAAAATGCAGATGTGCTGGACAGCACAATTATATACGACAGGGATTTCGGCTTTGATTACTTTGGTTTTAAAACGTTAGAAAAATCATATCTATTAAAGGTTGATGGACAGATTGTAGAGCGCCCTCAGCATTTGTTTATGCGCGTGTCTGTAGGCATCCACAAAGGTGATATTGATAGTGCTATCGCTACTTATAACCTAATGAGTGAACGCTGGTTTACCCATGCTACGCCTACCTTATTTAATGCCGCTACACCAAAACCTCAGATGTCATCATGCTTTCTATTAACCATGCAGGACGATAGCATAGAAGGTATCTATGATACTTTGAAACAAACAGCAAAGATATCTCAGAGTGCAGGTGGTATTGGTCTAAGCATCCATAACATTCGTGCTACTGGTGCTTATATTGGTGGTACAAACGGAACAAGTAACGGTATCGTGCCAATGCTTAAGGTATTTAACGATACAGCCAGATATGTAGATCAGGGCGGGGGTAAACGTAAAGGAGCATTTGCTATTTACCTGGAGCCTTGGCATGCTGATGTATTCAGCTTCCTTGACCTTCGTAAAAACCACGGTAAGGAAGAATTGCGCGCACGTGATTTGTTTTATGCACTTTGGGTATGCGATTTGTTTATGAGACGCGTAGAAGAAAACGGCGACTGGAGTTTGTTCTCTCCAGACGAGGCTCCCGGTTTATCTGATTGTCATAGCGCAGAATTCGACGCTTTGTACGAGCGGTACGAAAAAGAAGGAAGAGCCCGTAAAACTATTAAGGCTCAAGAATTATGGTTTGCTATACTAGATTCACAAATTGAAACTGGTACTCCTTACCTTTTATATAAAGACGCTGCAAATAGCAAGTCAAATCAGCAAAACTTAGGTACCATCAAGAGTTCTAATTTGTGTACTGAGATCATCGAATACACTTCTAAAGATGAAGTTGCGGTTTGTAACCTTGCTTCCCTTGCTTTACCAAGATTTGTGATCAACGGAGAATTTGATCACCAGAAATTATATGAGGTAACTTACCAGGCTACTTTGAACCTGAACAATATTATTGACTATAATTATTATCCTGTTGAAGAGGCAAGGAATTCCAACATGCGGCACAGACCAATAGGGTTAGGTGTTCAGGGATTAGCAGATGCATTTATTTTAATGCGCCTGCCTTTTGAAAGTGAAGCTGCCCGTATTTTAAATAAAGAGATCTTTGAAACGATCTATTTTGCAGCGATGACGGCTTCTCATGATCTTGCCATTAAAAATGGTCCTTATCAAACTTTTAAAGGTTCGCCACTTTCTAAAGGTAAGTTCCAGTTTGACCTATGGAATGTTACTCCAGACAGCAACCGTTGGGATTGGGAAACATTACGTGAAAAGGTAGTAAAAGACGGTGTTTACAACTCTCTGCTTGTCGCACCAATGCCAACCGCTTCTACTTCACAAATACTTGGTAATAATGAATGTTTTGAGCCATATACTTCAAACATTTATACAAGACGTGTATTGAGTGGTGAGTTTATTGTGGTAAACAAACACTTGCTAAAGGATCTTGTTGCGCTTGGATTATGGACCCCAGCCATGAAAGACAGAATTATTCTGGCTAACGGATCAATCCAGGATATTGCTGAGATTCCTGATTACATCAAAGAATTGTACAAAACAGTTTGGGAGATTAAGATGCGAAGCATCATTGATATGGCTGCTGATAGGGGTGCTTACATCTGCCAGTCGCAATCACTTAACTTATTCATCAATGCACCAAATACGTCAAAATTAACCTCAATGCACTTCTATGCATGGAAGAAAGGGTTGAAAACAGGTATGTATTATCTGCGTACACAGGCGGCGTCACAAGCTGTTAAATTTACAGTAGAGAATCAGGCAGGTAAAAATATGGAACCGGTAATTCCTGAGCACATTTCACAAAGCGCTGAAGAGATTATCGAAGGTCCTGTTTGTACCATGGAAGAAGGCTGTATCAGCTGTTCAGGTTAATATTCTAACCAAGTATATTTGAATGCAAAAGGCTGGCATGATTTAAATCATTGTCGGCCTTTTTAGTTTTGTATCTTTGTTGCAACATGTCAAAACATGAGATCATATCTTGCGAGCGCTGTGGCACACCAATTGAGTGTAAGGCAAATTCATACACAAAATGCCAGTGTAGCGCTGTTCATCTTGCCCTAAACGAAATGCAGTACATCAGCGAGTTACATGACGGCTGCTTGTGCGCTTCTTGCTTATTTGAATTACAGCAGGAATACAATGAAAATTTTACGCTTAACGGTAAAGCTTAATCAATAGTAGCATTGTAATCTTCCACTACCCTTATATTTTTTTGGTTAACTTTGTGCCAAATTATTTGTTGATCAACAATGGCTAAAGTACAAATAGGCCTGGTGCAAATGAGCTGCACCGGCAATAAGCAGGAGAATTTAGATAAAGCAATCTTAAAGATTAGAGAAATTGCTGCACAAGGCGCACAGGTGGTTTGTTTGCAGGAACTTTTTACTTCCCTTTATTTTTGCGATGAAGAAGATTATAACAACTTTAAATTGGCCGAAGCAATACCTGGCCCTTCTACCGATGCGTTATCTGTTGTAGCAGCAGAACTGAATGTCGTTATTGTAGCTTCTTTGTTTGAAAAGCGAGCGGCAGGATTATACCACAATACTACAGCAGTATTGGATGCCGATGGAGCCTATCTTGGTAAATACCGTAAAATGCACATTCCTGATGATCCTGGTTTTTATGAGAAGTTTTACTTCACTCCCGGTGATCTTGGTTATAAAGTGTTCAAGACTAAATATGCGAAGATTGGTGTGCTGATTTGCTGGGATCAGTGGTATCCAGAAGCAGCAAGGTTGACGGCTCTAATGGGCGCAGACTTTTTAGTTTACCCTACTGCAATAGGATGGGCAACTACACAAGACCTACCTACAAACACTGAACAATACAATGCATGGCAAACCATACAACGCTCGCACGCTATTGCCAATGGTATACCAGTGATAAGTATTAACAGGGTGGGTAGAGAAGCAGGTATTGAATTTTGGGGAGGATCGTTTGTCTCCAATCCATTCGGAACAATACTATACCAGGCATCACACAATGAAGAAGAACTTAAAGTAGTAGAAATAGACATGTCGAAATCGGATAGCTACAGAACGCATTGGCCGTTTTTACGCGATAGAAGGATAGACAGTTATTCACAGATCACTAAAAGATATATAGATGACGAATCTATTTGATCATTCGCCAAAAAAGGCAGGTTATACTTTTCCGCCCGAGTGGGCAAAACATGAGGCTACCTGGCTTACCTGGCCGCATAAAGAAGAATCCTGGCCTGGTAAAATAGACACCATTTATGAGCCATACTGCCAGTTTATAAAAGCTGTTGCAAAAGGAGAAAAGATAAGGATAAATGTTAACGATGAAGAAACTAAGGCTTTCGCTATAGAAAAGCTTACTGAGCAAGATGTGGATCTTGCTCAAATAGAATTCTATTTTAACCCAAGTAATGATGCTTGGTGCCGCGATCATGGTCCTGCTTTCCTAATAAACCCAGCTGCAGAATCTAAAAAGGTAATTGTAGACTGGGGATATAATGCATGGGGAGGTAAATATCCCCCATTTGAGCAGGATGATGTAATTCCAACGCTTATAGCAGATCACCTAGATATCCCTGTATTCAACCCTGGAATTATAATGGAAGGTGGTTCTGTTGAATTTAATGGAGCCGGAACTATATTAACAACCACTGCCTGCCTCTTAAATAAGAACAGGAACCCGCATTTAAACAAAGAGCAGATTGAGGAATACCTTAAGGAATGCTATGGTGCAGAGCAAATTTTGTGGTTAGGGGATGGGATAGTTGGTGATGACACGGACGGACACATTGACGATATTACGCGCTTTGTAAATGAAGATACCGTGCTTACCGTTGTGGAAAGTAATCCGCTGGATGAAAACTATCTCTTGCTCCAGGAAAACCTCCAAGCTTTGAAAAGCATGACTTTATTGAACGGAAAACCATTAAATATTGTTAAGTTACCCATGCCTTCGCCAGTGATTCATGAAGATACCCGACTGCCAGCATCGTATGCAAACTTTTATATTGCAAATGCAGTGGTTGTGGTGCCAACTTTTAGGGATGTGAACGATCAAAAGGCACTGGACATTATACAGGGAGTTTTTCCTGATAGGAAAGTGATTGGAATTGATTCAACAGATATCATTTGGGGGCTTGGCAGTTTTCATTGTCTAAGTCAGCAAGAACCGGCAGTATAAAACGATAAATACAGAAAGAAATATATTAAATGAAGTTATTAGAAGGAAAAACAGCACTAATTACCGGTGCATCCAAAGGAATAGGACGTAAGATTGCAGAGAAGTTTGCAGAACAAGGTGCAAATGTTGCTTTTACTTATCTTTCTTCTGTTGAGAAAGGCGAAGCGCTTGTAGCAGAACTGGAAGTTTACGGTACAAAGATTAAAGGCTATCGTTCTGATGCTTCAAAATTTGATGAAGCGGAGCAGCTGATCAATACCATCGTTGATGATTTCGGCGCCTTGGATATTGTGGTAAACAATGCAGGAATAACCAAAGACGGCTTGTTGATGCGCATGAGCGAGGAGCAGTGGGATGATGTGATCAATGTAAACCTTAAATCGGTATTCAACGTTTGTAAAGCTGCTTCAAAGATAATGATGAAGGCCCGTAAAGGATCTATCATCAATATGAGTTCTGTTGTAGGTGTGCAGGGTAATGCCGGGCAGGCAAACTACGCTGCTTCCAAAGCGGGAATTATTGGCTTCTCTAAATCCTTAGCGAAGGAGCTTGGATCAAGAAACATACGTACAAATGTAGTTGCCCCTGGTTTTATCCGTACAGAAATGACTGAAGTACTGGATCCAAAAGTGGTAAAAGGTTGGGAAGACAGTATACCATTGAAGAGGGCCGGAGAAACAGAAGATGTAGCTAATGTTTGCGTTTTCTTAGCTTCAGAAATGAGTGCTTACGTTACCGGACAGGTAATATCTGTTTGTGGCGGTATGTTGTAGATGGGCGATTCTTTTACATTTTACACTTTATTGGCACTACTGGGTTGTATCCTTGCGGGATTGTTCTTTGCATGGCTGCTATACAGTAAAACCGCGCATTTAAGTAAAAATGTAAAATATACCCTTGCGGCCGGAAGGGCATTAATCATTACTTTGATTGCCTTCCTGCTGTTTTTTCCGCTGCTGCGCAGCGTTTCCTATCAATTGGAGAAACCTATTGTTATCATAGGACAGGACAACTCCATATCGGCAGGCAAGATCAAACCTGCCGGATTTAACACAAATAAATACGAGAAGGATCTAAAAGAGTTATCGGATCGATTATCAGAAAAGTATGAAGTAAGCCGCTATAACTTTAGCGATAGCGTAAACTTGGGGTTTGATTTCTCTTATAAAGGGAAAATAACCAACGCATCTAAATTTGTAACGCAGTTAAATGACGAACTACTGAACAGAAATGTTGGTGCCATTATTTTAGCTACGGATGGCATATTTAACCGCGGCGGTAGTCCGCTTTACGATGTCAACAAGTTAAAAGCCCCGGTATATACCATCGCCCTTGGCGATACTGTTCCTAAAAAAGACCTTATTGTAGCCAATGTTAACAGCAATGACATTGTGTATCTTGACAATGAATTTACGGTAGAAGTTCAGGTACAAGCTTTTGAAAGCAAGGGTGCTACCGCAATGCTCAGGGTGCAGGAGAATGGGAAGGCAGTAACAGCCGTGCCAGTGCAGATCACTTCAAACACCTCTGTTAAAATTGTTCCATTAAAGCTAAAAGCTACAAAGCTTGGCTTGCAACGCTATACCATTTCGCTTGGACAGTTACCAAACGAAGTATCTAATACAAACAACACACAGCACATTTTTATTGATGTGATTGATGCTAAGCAGAAAGTATTGATTGCTACTGCGGCACCTCACCCTGATATTGCCATATTTAAACAGGCTATTTCAGCCAATAAGCACTATGAAGTTAAGGTAGTTATTGGCGATGAGCTAAATGCTGTTAACCTGAAGGATTACGGATTGGTTATTTTATACCAGCTGCCGTCGATAGATAATAGAGCATTGGGATTTCTTAGTCGCATAAAGCAGTCTACTGTCTCAGTATGGTATGTTTTGGGTGCCCAAAGTAATCTAGGTGCCTTTAACCAGATGCAGAAGGGATTGAGCTTCACTGGTAATACCAGCCAATTGCAGGAAATTTATTCAGATCCTAATCCTAATTTTACTGCTTTTGATATCGGTGCCGTTGCTTCAAAAACCATAGAAAACTTTGATCCCTTACTTGCACCGTTCGGTAACGTTACTGTAAACACAAATGCTACCATTGCCTTAAATCAGCGAATTGGTAAAATCAAAACGCAGTATCCGCAACTTATTTTTATCAATGAGGATGGCCGGAAAACAGCTTATCTGATAGGCGAGGGAATTTGGAGGTGGAAACTTTCTGAGGCATTGAATAAAATAGATCAAAGTGTTGTTGGGAGTTTGATAAGTAATTCAGTACAATACCTTTCTTTAAAAGATGACAAAAGGAAATTCAAGGTTTATACAACAAAGAATTCTTTTGATGAGAATGAGTCTGTGTTGATCAATGCTGCGTTGTATAACGACAGCTATATGCCCGTAAATACGCCAGATGTAAGTGTTCAGGTTAAAAATGAAACGGGCAAGTCTTATAGTTATTTGTTTTCCAGAACAGAGACAGGATATCAACTCGATGCGGGTGCATTGCCGCCCGGGAAATATAATTATACCGCTGGAACTAAGTTGGGAGATAAGACATATAACGCAGGTGGACTCTTTTACATCAATAACATTGTTGCAGAGTACCAGCAAACGGTAGCTAACCATGAACTATTGGGTAACCTATCTACGCAAACCAATGGAAAAATGTATATGCCAAATGCCCTTTCTAATATATATAAGGATATCATTAACAACGAGCAGATTAAAACGCTAACCTATGAAGACCGCAGGTATGAGCAGCTAATCAACTACAAGTGTTTATTTGCATTGATTATTGCTTTATTAAGTGTAGAGTGGTTTTTTAGAAAGAGAAATGGCGAAGTCTAGTCCTTTTTAGCTTCGTGGATAATTACGAAAACATCTTCATTATCTTTCTTCATGAAATACTTTTCGCGGGCAAATTTTTCTGCAGTATTCAGATTGGTGCTAAGTTCATTTAAGTCATTCTTAACTTGGGCAATCTCTTTTACATAGAAATCTTTTTCTTCCTGTAATTTACTTACTTCAGATCTGAACTCATATTGTGCAAGAAAGTCATTCCTGTCAAAGAATAGCATCCATACTACGAATGCTATAACAGATAGGAAATATTTATTTTTTATCAGCTCCAGTAAACGGTTCATATTAACAAATATATCTTTTATTGGACTAAATACCAAAATAAAACAAAAAGCCAGTACAGGAAAATGTACTGGCTTTACCATCGGATAATGATTGGTTTATTTTTTTGCGTATTTGAAGTCTTTACCAATAAAACGTGCAGAAGCACCTAGTTCTTCTTCAATACGAAGCAACTGATTGTATTTTGCTATCCTGTCAGAACGAGATGCAGAACCAGTTTTAATCTGGCCGCAGTTTAATGCAACAGCTAAATCTGCAATTGTAACATCTTCAGTCTCTCCAGAACGGTGACTCATTACTGAAGTATAACCATTAGTTTGCGCTAATGTTACAGCATTAATAGTTTCTGTCAATGAACCAATCTGATTAACTTTTACTAAAATAGAATTGGCAGTTTTTTCATCAATACCTCTTTGAAGTCTTTTTACGTTGGTAACAAACAAATCATCACCTACCAACTGTACTTTATCACCTACTCTGTCTGTCAGCATTTTCCAACCTGCCCAATCATCTTCGTCCATACCATCTTCAATAGAAATGATTGGGTATTTCTCTGATAATGAAGCAAGGTATTCAGCTTGTTCAGCGCTGCTACGGATAGCGCCTTTATCGCCTTCAAATTTAGTATAATCGTATTTACCATCTTTGTAAAACTCAGAAGCAGCACAATCAAAAGCAAGACAGATTTGCTCGCCTGGTTTGTAACCAGCTTTTTCAATAGCTTGCAAAATGGTTTCAACAGCATCTTCTGTGCCGTCAAATTTTGGTGCAAAACCACCTTCATCGCCAACTGCAGTAGAAAGACCTCTATCATGCAAAATAGCTTTAAGGTTGTGAAATACTTCAGTTCCCCAGCGCAAAGCCTCAGAGAAAGAAGAAGCGCCAACGGGCATGATCATAAATTCCTGGAATGCGATAGGCGCATCAGAATGAGATCCACCGTTAACAATGTTCATCATTGGAATAGGTAATGTGTTTGCATTTACACCACCAATGTAGCGGTATAAAGGCTGGCGGCTTTCTTGTGCTGCTGCTTTTGCAACGGCCAAAGAAACACCTAAAATAGCATTAGCACCAAGGTTTCCTTTATTTTCCGTACCATCAAGCTTAATTAATAAGCTGTCTATTGCAGTTTGTTCAAATACATCAATACCTTTTAATTCATCGGCAATTTTATCGTTTACATTGGAAACTGCTTTTAAAACACCTTTACCTAAGTACACTTTTTTATCACCATCCCTTAGCTCTACAGCTTCGTGCACTCCGGTTGAAGCACCAGAAGGTACTGCAGCACGACCAAGAATACCATTTTCTGTAATTACATCTACCTCGATGGTAGGATTGCCACGGGAGTCAAGTATTTGCCGCGCATGAACATCAATTATTAAACTCATTTTTATCTATATTTTGTTTTACGTAAGCCTTAGTGTATAATGTACAATTACTGAGGCAATATCCAAAGTTATAATAAATTTTAAATACGCTACTATTCCCACTTAAAAACTTTTACCGCAACAGCGTAAATACCTATACCCCAAATGATCATGATCAGAATCTGTTGCCTTACGTCCCATAATCCGGCACCCTCAAAAGCTACCTTTCTCATGGCATCATTTAGGTAGGTAAGCGGTAATGCCCTGCTTATTGGTTGTAGCCAGGTAGGAAATGCATCAATAGAAAAAAATGTTCCTGAAAGCAAGAACTGAGGAAGGGTAATGATGTTGGAAATAGGAGGGATGGTACTCTCACTCTTGGCAATTCCTGATACTACAAAGCCAAAACCCATAAATACAATAAGCCCTATTAATGCAAGCAACAGCATGTTGATCACCGTTATAGCCCCATGTATCAGTGTAAATTTAAATAAGAAGTGGCCAACAAGAATGATAAATACGGCCCCCATCAAAGCAAAGCCGATTCTAGCAATACCTTCGCCGAATACAATACTCGACCTGCTTACTGGTGTAGCAAAAAAGCGTTTAATAACCAGGTTTTGTCGCAGGCTGAAGAAAACAAAAGCAGTTCCAAATACACCTGTACTTAATAAAGAAAAACCAAGCTGCCCGGGTAATATGAAATCAATTGTTCGGTACGTGCGTCCTGTTACTACAGTTTCGTTCAACTGAGCTACAGTAGGCCTAACATCTTGCGTGTTTAGCTTATAAAGTAGGTTGTTTAATACAGATTTTAAAATATTCCCTTTATCCATTGATGCAGATGTATACTTTACGTTAACAAGGTATGCCGGTTTACCAGCTGCATTTTTCTGCACATCTATCAAGGCGTCGTAACTTCCCTTTTCTAATGCACCGTTTATTTCATCTGTGTTTTTGTTCTTTATTAGCCTAACCACACTAATGTGGTCTAACGCTTTAATTATTGGGTTTTGTAAGTCTGATTGCGGCGAAACTGCCAGGTCTATCTTTACGCCGCCTCCACCAAGGAATCCAAAAACAAGAATAAAGATTAATGGGAAGGCCAGGGTAAACACAACAGCAGAAGGACTGCGCATGATGGAACGGAAACTTGCTTTAGCAAGTGCCATTGTGGCGTTATAGTTACTGTAAGGTTTGTTCATCTGTAAATATTAGTTATCGGCTCTCCATTCCTTGCCTGTAAGATTAATAAATACATCTTCCAGGTTTGCTTTTTTTACTTCTTTTTTTCTTTCAAAACCACTATTCACCAAGTTGTCTATTAAAGCATCAGGTGTATCCAACACAATTATTTCACCATGCTCAACAAAAGCTACCCTATCGCACAGTTGCTCTGCCTCGTCCATATAATGGGTAGTGATTACAACGGTAGTGCCATTGTTTCTAATCTCATTGATAAGGTCCCAAAGGTTACGGCGGGCTTGGGGATCCAATCCTGTTGTAGGCTCGTCAAGAAATACGATCTTTGGAGAATTGATCAAGGTGGTTGCAATAGAGAAACGCTGCTTCTGTCCGCCTGATAAAGCTTTATATTTTGCTTTTGCTTTATCCTGTAGGTTTACTTTGCCCAGCATATCCATAGGATCTATCTTCACATCATATAAACCTGAAAATAGTTCCAGTAGTTCTACCAGATTTAGGTTTGGATAGTAACCTGCAGCCTGAAGTTGTACACCAATTATTCTTTTTATTTTATTGGCATCCTGATCTACGGAGTGACCGTCTACAAAGACCTCACCTGAAGTCTTTTCCCTTAAGGTTTCAATGATTTCAAGTGTAGTAGTTTTGCCCGCTCCGTTAGGGCCAAGCAAGCCAAATATCTCATTCTCGTAAACATCAAAGCTAATGCCCTTTACAGCAACAAAGTCATCGTATTTCTTAACAAGGTTTTTGACGCTGATGATGGCCTCTTTCTTCTCCATGAGTTAAATGTAACAAGGTTTTAAACAAAAAGAAGTAACCAAAGTTACTTCCCTTTAAAGATGTCGGTGAAATGATGTATTTGGTAGGTAAAACGCCTATTACCAGGCTAATTCGCCATTAATCATGTTTACAAAATCATCGAATAAATATCTGGAATCATGCGGACCAGGTGATGACTCTGGGTGATACTGGACAGAAAATGCTTTCTTTCCTTTAACACGGATACCTTCTATAGATTGGTCATTCAAATTAACGTGCGTAATTTCTACCTTGTCAGATTTTCTAACTTCATCAGGAATTACCCCAAACCCATGGTTTTGAGAAGTTACTTCACAGTGGTTTTTGATAATATTCTTTACTGGGTGGTTTAATCCTCTATGGCCGTTAAACATTTTCATGGTGCCAATTCCATTTGCTTCTGCAAGTAGTTGGTGGCCAAGACAAATCCCAAATAATGGTTTGTCTGCAGCAAGAATTTCTTTAACTGTTTCTATGGCGTAAGGCATAGCTGAAGGATCACCAGGGCCATTTGAGATGAAGTAACCGTCAGCTCCCCAGTTGTTCATTTCTGCAAAAGTTGTTTTTGCTGGAAATACCTGAACGTAGATATCCCTAGCATCAAAATTCCTTAATATATTTTTCTTGATACCAAGATCAAGCGCTGCTATTTTAAGGCTGGCATCAGGAGAGCCATAAAAATAAGCCTCTTTAGTTGATACCTGAGATGATAACTCTAGTCCGTCCATAGATGGAACTTCAGCCAATTTAGCCTTTAACTCGTCCAGGTCGGTGATCTCAGAAGAAATAATGCCGTTCATTGCACCTTTGTTTCTGATGTGACGTACCAATGAGCGGGTGTCAATATCAGATATGCCAACAATATTTTCGTTTTGGAAGTAATCCTGAATGGATTCAGAGGCTTCTTTGCGGCTAAATCCAATATTGTAGTTTTTACATACCAAGCCTGCAATTTTGATGCTGTCAGATTCGGTCTCATCCTTATGAATTCCATAATTTCCAATGTGGGCATTGGTCGTAACCATGATCTGTCCGAAATAAGAAGGGTCAGTAAAGATTTCCTGATAACCTGTCATTCCTGTGTTAAAGCAGATCTCTCCAGTAGTTGTGCCAATCTTTCCGGCAGCTTTACCATAATAAACGGTGCCATCGGCAAGTAGCAAAATTGCAGGTAACTTTGTGTAATTAGTCATGCGGATTGTTAAAATGAAAATTTTTTATGGAGGAAAATGAGGAAAATGGAAATTTACATCCGACTTTGACGTCGCTTTCGTAATTAACAAATGTGCTGTTAAATAACCCCTTCATTTCGGGGTACAAAGATACGTGTTTGCAGCTTTATATCAAGCCCTTTTTTAAAACAATAAAACTATCTATATTTCAGATGTAAAAAGTAAGTTTGCCTCAACAAAACGAAATACCATGTCTGTAAACAAAGAAATAAAACGCATTACCACCCATATCCTTCAAGAAATGAAACATAGTGGGGAGAAAATAGCGATGTTAACAGCATACGACTATTCTATGGCCACCATTCTTGATGATGCTGGCCTGGATGTTTTACTTGTAGGCGATTCTGCTTCTAATGTGATGGCAGGTCACGAAACTACGTTGCCAATTACACTAGACCAAATGATTTACCATGCGCAAGGGGTGGTTAGAGGAGCATCACGTGCTTTTGTAGTGGTAGATTTACCTTTCGGTTCATATCAGGGCAATTCAAAAGAAGCGCTTAATTCTGCCATAAGAATCATGAAAGAATCTGGAGCACATGGTGTAAAACTAGAAGGCGGAACCGAAGTTGCAGAGTCTATTTCCAGGATTATAACAGCTGGAATACCCGTAATGGGCCATTTAGGCTTAACACCTCAATCTATCTATAAATTTGGTACCTATACTGTTAGAGCAAAAGATGAGATCGAGGCAGAAAAACTAAAAGTTGATGCGATTGCTTTGCAAGAAGCAGGATGTTTTGCAATAGTATTGGAAAAGATACCCGCCAAGTTGGCCAAAGAAGTTTCAGAAAGTTTATCTATTCCAACCATTGGTATTGGTGCAGGGCCCGACTGCGATGGCCAGGTGCTTGTAGTTAACGATATGATAGGGTTAACTAAAGGTTTCAGACCTCGGTTTCTTAGGCAGTACCTAAATCTTTACGAAGGGATTTTAGGAGCAGCCCAGTCCTACATTAGCGATGTAAAATCTAAAAATTTCCCAAACAACAAGGAGCAATACTAATGCCTGTTACCGATAAAGATATTTTATACGAAGACAATCACCTTATCGCCGTCAATAAAAAAGCTGGGGATATTGTTCAGATTGATGATACTGGCGATGAACCGTTGGACGAGCAGGTTAAAAAATACCTGGCTAAAAAGTACAATAAACCTAATAGCGCTTTTTTAGGTGTGGTACATAGATTAGACAGACCCGTTAGCGGAGTAATTCTATTTGCTAAAACCAGCAAGGCACTAGAAAGGATGAATGCGGTATTCAAAAACAGGGAAGTAAAAAAAACTTATTGGGCTGTGGTAAGAAATAAGCCTTCCAAATTGTCCGGCACCCTCGTACACTGGTTAGTAAAAAATCCGCAGAAAAACGTTGTTACCCCATATAATACAGAAGTGGCAGGCAGTCAGCGTGCGGAACTTAGCTTTAGGCTTATGACTGAAATGGATGGCTATTACCTAATAGAGGTGGATCCGCTTACTGGTCGCTCGCACCAAATCAGGGTGCAGCTTTCAACGCTTGGCAGTCCTATAGTGGGTGACAATAAATATGGTTATCCCCGCGGAAGCAGGAAAGGAAGTATCTGTTTGCATGCAAGGCGACTTCAATTCTTACATCCAGTAAAAAAAGAGCCTATCAATATTTTTGCCAAGTTGCCTATAGATGGATTTTGGGAAAGGTTCGAGAATTGCTAGACTATTTACAGTCTGTTTTATCGAATACTATGCCACTGTCAAATTTTAAAGCAGACCGATTTTTGAATATTACTTTAACACCTTTTTCTTCTGTATCTCCGTAACCTTCATAAAGCTTGCCGTCTTTTTTAAGAAAAATAACCTCCCGAATGGAGCGCATTCCTTCAGAATCGAACGTATATTCTGCAATGATGGTATCACCTTTAAGCGCTCCAACAATTGTGCCTTTGTTGCTGTCTTTCTCAAATAGTTTATAACTTAAATCGCCAGTAATCTCATGATCTTGTACATGAAGTTTTAAAGATGCAGTATCACGGTTTTTTATGTAAGTGTAGCAATTGTCTGCCGATTCTGTCACGCCACCGGTCTTTGCAGAATCACTAGAAACCATTTCAGTACTGTCGCTTTCTTGAGTATTTCTATTTTCACTACTGCATGAAATTGCCACTGCAGATATTAACAAGCCTATAAACAAAATTTTGGAGTATTGAATCATTGTATTCTTCATAAGAAAGGTAGAGCAATTGCCTTGCCAAATATATTGAGAAATTTAGCCATATTACTACTGGATTCATACTGATTTCAACGAAAAATTGACAATTGGTTTATATGTCTTGCATACCAAAAAGTCTAGTTTCTGGGTCAAATCGGCCTTCTAGGGGTGTGTTCTGGGTGAATACACCGAGCCAACACCCATCAGACACCGAGCGAAGAGCCAGCAAAGAGCCATATTTATACTAGTCATATCGAACGATTCTAAGCTTTACAACATTGTTTATTCAATCAAAAGCCTGTTTCTGTGCATTTCGCATCAGAAGCAGGCTTTTAAATCTCGTTACATTTTCTTATTTCATTTTGGCGCCTAGAGCATACTTGATGCCACCTAGCAGATGATTTAAGTAAAGTGGATCTGAGTAAGACTCTTCAACGTGACCAAGTTCAGTGTAAAATGCACGACCACCATCATAACTATGGTACCATGCCATAGGATGTGTAGCACCATTGATGCCGCCTGTATAGCTGGTTTCGTCAATTGTGATTAGCACATTAAGATCTGGAGCAATGTTTTTGAAGTTATACCATTCATCTTTTCTGCTCCAAACTGCGGGAAGATGCTTTGTAGCAATAGTAGTTCTGTCTACTACATTAAGCGTAGCTACTTGTTGGTTAGGATGGCTTACAAAATAGGCGCCTACCAGCTTACCATACCAGGCCCAATCGTATTCTGTATCAGTTGCAGAATGCACACCAACAAAACCTTTCCCGGACTGGATGAACTTCTCAAAAGCACCTTGCTCCTCATCATTCAATGCATCTCCTGTTGTGTTTAAAAAGATAACTGCAGCATATTTTTTAAGATTCGCGGTGTTAAAGTTACTAGCGTCTCTTGTGGTATCAACCGCAAACTTATTCTCAGTACCCAGCTTTTGGATGGCTGCCATGCCTACATCTATGGAGGAATGATGGAAGCCTGCAGTTTTTGAGAAAACAAGTACTTTGTTTTTTTGTGCCGATACAAGGCTGCTAACTAATACCAGGGCTAGTAATAAAAGGCCTGGAAGATTTTTTCTGTTCATTTTCATTTGATTATGTGGAATAAATATAGGAGTATTCTATCGAATTTTTATAACAAGTCCTCCATAAAAACTTCTGGTTGATGCGGCATTAAAATATCTGCCACCTAAAGCGTTAAGGTCGTTACCGAGGCTGTATTTTTGATTTAACAAATTATCTGCTCCTGCAAATACCTCCACAGGCAGAGCGCCAAGTCTAAGGTTTTTAATACCTGCTTTTGCCTGCAATAAATTATAGTTGTGTGCAAAGACAGTATTTGCGTCATTTAAAGGGATGCTGGAGGTATAGTTGTGCTGTGCAAAAAGGTAGATTGATTTAGGTAGTAGTGCTTCAAGGCTGGTTACAACGGTAGCTTTCGGTACTCCGGTTAGTGAATTACCAGAGTAATTATCAGTGTTATTAATGTATTTGTCAAATTTGAATTGGCTTAATGTATAGCTGTTTTTTAGTTGTATTCCTTTGAAAAAGCCTGTATTGCTTTCACTTAATATCCAATATGCAAGAGAAGTTTCCAACCCCCATTGCTTAGTACCTCCGGCATTGACAAAATATTCAGTTACATTTTGATCTACACGGCGTACGATGGCATTTCTAAGATTGTAGTAAAATCCGGTTACATCCACATATACTCTGTTCTGAAATGCCTGAACCCGTATGCCTGATTCGTAATTCCAACCCTTTTCAGGCTGTAAATTTATATTAATTACGTTGTTTGAAGCCCTAACTTCAGATAGGGTTGGAGGAGAGTAACCCTTGCTAACAGATGCGCGGACCGATACTTCTTTACTAAAAAGGTAGGATAGGGCAAGGCGGGGCATGAGCTGGGTAGAGAATTTCTTAGTCCGTTCGGCAATGGCTACCGGGGCAAGGCTTTGGTAGTTATAGCCATAAAGATTTGCGCTCGCAGATAGTTCGATGAGTAGTTTTTCTGCGATATCTGCACTTAGGTGTGCAAAAGCGAAATTAGACTTCGCTTTTAGCTGGTCTGAAGCTTGTACAGTACCCTGAATGCCAAAATCATTGTTGTAATTGTCGAAATCTGTTAACGTTTGCATACTTTCTACACCCACATTAAAGCGCAGGTTTGCAGCGTCACTTTTATTGTAATACTCCATATAGGAACGCAGACCTAAGGTAAATTCTTTTCGTTTTTCATAATTGGTGATGAAAGGGTTTTTGAAATCAGTATAGGAAGAGAACAAAGCTATAACATGTTTAAAATGTTCGCTGATGTCCCATGAGTTGGAGATTCCGCCGTATAAGGTTTTGTTGTAAATGCCTGCCTGTTGTTCTATAGCACTTTTTGTTGCAGGAGTGCTTGGTCGTGATCCCTTAGGGTTTGCCAAAAATTGTGCTGCGTTTAATCCTCCTGGAGTGTTGTAATGCAGGTCTGAATAAAATATTAATGACTTAAGATTGGCGTATTTGGCATAATCCCATTTTTGCAGTAATTGGAAATATTTACGATCCATGCCGCTATGATCCCGATAGCCATCGCTGCGTTGGTAAGCTTGGGTAATTCCTAAAGTATACTTGTTTAATTGTTTATTAAAGGAAGCAGTTTGGTGGAAGGAGCCGAATGAGCCACCCTCCAGTTTTACTGTAGCCAATGTGCTATCTGGAATATCTTGAGGCTGAATTAGAATTACACCACCTGAGTTGGCACCGAAAATGCTACCATGCGGACCTTTTAAAATTTGCAGCTTACCTGCACCTGATATGTCCAGGGCGTTTAAATAGCTGTTGCCTCCAGCGTCTGTTAAGGGAAAATCGTCGAAGTAAATTTTTACGTTACGGATACCAAAAGGGGAACGCAAGAGGCTACCTCTTATAGAAAGGCGGTAGCTGCCTGGAGAGCGTTCTTCCATTCTTACACCAGATATGGTATTCACAGCACTTACCAGAGAGGTGGAAGGCTGTTTTTCTATTGTTCCCTGATCAATCAATCCAATACTTCCTGTCGAACGGAGCAAGGGCTGACTTGAAAAATAGGGTTTTATAATCACTTCGTCAAGGCGTTTTGCGGTGTCAGTTTTAGTTTGTGCAAAACTTAAAGAGCAGTTGATGGTCAGTAAAATGCTAAGGATTTTTTTCATCGATAACAAAGCTAAAGTTTAGGTGGTACATTCTTTAAAATGTATTACCATATTTACGTTAATATATTTGCGCTGTATAGCAGGTTAGTAACAAAACCCTATCTTTAGGCGATTTTAACGGGAGCATGTTTGTTAAAAACAATCTGCTTTTATTTTCATTTATATAATTGTATTTATAAACAACATGTCGAACAAAGCAAAAATTATCTATACTAAAACAGATGAAGCGCCAATGTTGGCAACCTACTCATTGCTTCCAATTGTACAAGCTTTTACTGCCTCGGCAGGCATTGATGTAGAAACCAGAGATATTTCTTTATCCGGAAGGATTTTGGCGAATTTTCCGGAGTATTTAACTGAAGATCAGAAAGTCGGTGATGCACTGACTGAGCTTGGTAAGTTGGCTACAACCCCTGAGGCTAACATCATTAAACTGCCAAATATTTCTGCTTCTATACCACAGCTTGTGGGAGCGATTACTGAACTGCAGAGTCAGGGGTATAAGATTCCCAGCTATCCGGATAATGCGCGGACAGAAGAAGAAAAGGCAACTAAAACTAAATACGCCAAAGTGTTGGGCTCTGCGGTTAACCCCGTTTTAAGGGAGGGTAACTCTGACAGAAGAGCGCCTAAGGCAGTAAAGAATTACGCAAAAGCAAACCCACACTCGATGGGTAAATGGTCTGCCGATTCGAAAACAAGAGTAGTCAGCATGAGTACCGGGGATTTTTATGGTTCGGAAAAATCTGTTACCGTGGCAGAGGCGAGTCAGTTTAAAATAGAGTTTGTTGACGCAAACGGATCAGTTACCGAATTAAAAGGACTTGCATCTTTAAAAACAGGTGAGGTGATTGACAGCTCAGTATTGAGTATTTCTGCATTGAAGTCTTTTGTCGCCGAAGCTATTGCTGAGGCTAAAGCTGCAGGAGTGTTGCTTTCTGCCCACCTAAAGGCAACCATGATGAAGGTTTCAGACCCTATTATCTTTGGTGCTATTGTTGAAGTTTACTTTGCAGATGTTTTTACTAAATATGCAGATCTTTTTAAAGAGATCAATATAGATACACGCAATGGCTTAGGAGATGTGTATGCTAAGATAACCGGAAATGCAAAAGAAGCAGAAGTAAAAGCTGCTATTGACACGGCTATTGCAAACGGGCCTGCATTGGCTATGGTAAATTCTGATAAAGGAATTACTAACCTGCATGTTCCGTCAGATGTAATTGTAGATGCCTCTATGCCTGCAATGATCCGTACTTCTGGACAGATGTGGAACAAAGACAACAAACAAGAAGATACCATTGCTATTATACCAGATCGTTGCTACGCTGGTGTCTATACAGCAACGATTGAAGATTGTAAAGCACATGGCGCCTTTGATGTAACAACAATGGGTTCTGTGCCTAATGTTGGTTTGATGGCTCAAAAAGCTGAGGAGTATGGTTCTCATGATAAAACCTTCCAGGCGACTGGGGGTGGAATAATTCGAGTAACTGATGCTGAAGGTAAAGTGTTTTTCGACCAGCCGGTTGAAAAAGGAGACATATTTCGCATGTGTCAAACCAAAGATGCGCCGATACAAGATTGGGTAAAACTTGCTGTTAACAGGGCACGCTTATCTGCTACGCCGGCAGTTTTCTGGTTGGATGAGCAAAGAGCACATGACAGACAGATCATTGAAAAAGTAAATAAGTATTTGGCAGAATTGGATACAGCAGGATTGGATATCCGTATTTTAACGCCTATAGCTGCTACTAAGTTTACATTGGATCGCATCCGTAAAGGTGAGGATACGATCTCTGTAACGGGTAATGTGTTGCGCGATTACCTTACAGATTTATTCCCGATTCTTGAACTTGGTACTTCTGCAAAGATGTTATCCATTGTACCGTTGATGAATGGTGGTGGTTTATTTGAAACCGGCGCCGGTGGATCTGCACCTAAACACATTGAGCAATTTTTGGAAGAAGGTTATTTACGCTGGGATTCACTAGGAGATTTTTTGGCACTCGCAGTTTCTTTAGAGCACCTGGGTCAGACACAAAATAATCCTAAAGCTTTGGTGCTTGCAGAAACTTTGGACCTGGCAACTGAGAAGTTCCTAGCTAATGATAAATCTCCGGCACGTAAGGTTGGACAAATAGATAACCGTGGCTCGCACTTTTACCTTGCCCTATATTGGGCTGAGGGTTTGGCAGCGCAAGACAAGGATGCTGATTTGAAAGCCAGATTTATACCCTTGGCCAAATCGTTTGCGGAGAATGAATCAAGAATTGTTGCAGAACTGATTGCTGCGCAAGGTAAACCTCAGAATATTGGGGGCTATTATCATCCAAATGACGATCTGGCATTTAAAGCCATGCGACCAAGTGAAACCTTAAATGCTGCACTTGCAGGATTATAGAAATCCTTAAAGAATATGGAAAGCCCGTTTGCGATTGTAAACGGGCTTTTTGGTTAATATGGCAAACAAATGCGGTTTAGATAACGTTATAGTTTTATAAATTATAATGTTATGAGCGCAAATGAAAATAGTGTTTCAGGAAATAAAGGTTCTGGTGACAAAATACACAGTTCAGATTTAGGAGAAACTAAGGATTTTAACAATCTGTCTTTCGACAAAGAGAAGAATACTTTTGAAGTAGATGTGAAAGGTCCGGATAAGGATTATGATCATCCTTTCCCTTATGAAACTCCCTCTGAAAATGGTGCAGATTTTAACTCTGATTATGACGAAGCCAATCCGTATGTTGGAGATGAGTATGCTAAAAAAGAAGATAAGGTAGAAGGAGGTCTTGACGACTTAGGTATGCATATAGATAATGGTGAAAGTATTGAACTGGATCCTGAAGATGAGTTTCTTGCCCGTACACCTGAAGATGATCGAGATGATTTGGATGAAGAAGGTTATCCAATAAATGACGCTCCGATTGGCTAATGTTTAATTATTGATATCAAGGTTAAACCTTTTTCTCAACTCTTCCAATTTAGGGTTTTTTTCTACCAGGTACTGATATTTTTCGGTACTGGTATATAACCTGTTCACTACTGCGCGTGCTACCTGTTTAGTTTTAATACTTATGTTGAAGTTTTTTAAACGCGGTCTAATGTAGTTTAATAATTCGATCATCTCATCCTGCAGTAATCCTACCTGCAGTTTATGTTCTACATGTATCAATATGACATCATCGCTTTGCAGTTGTGGCTCTGAAGTGCTCAGAAGGGTATATACATTTATTTTGCCTTCTTCTTTGACCTTATCGGTGTAGCTGTTCCAGCAATCAAGAAATTGCGCTGTGCTAAAAGGTTCCTTTGCCTCACCTGTAATGTATTTGGGCTCCTTGTCATCTTCTCCTGCTGCAATTCTTTCCAAATCATTAAGTGAAGGTATTAATGTGCTTGCCTTATTTGGATCCGATATCGGATTTAAAGCGATCCTGCCGTTGGGATTGTTAACGATAGACGGAATAGGTTTTTCGGGTACATTTATTACCGAGGGTGACGTTGACTCTTTTGCAGCGGGTGTTATATTATCAAAACTTAAATTAGTTTTTTTTTTAATCTGATCTTCGTCAGTTTGGCTTGATTTCGGTAGCTGTGCGAGATTAAGCACTGAAGGGATGTGACACATCTTGATTAGCGAGAGCTCTACCTGTAATCGCTGGTTTTTGCTGCTCTTATAATTGAGATCGCATTGATTAGCAAGATTTAACGCTGTTAAGATGAACGATACCTGTGTAAGCTGACTTTGGCTAATATAGCGCTGTTTAATATTTTCGCTAACTTCAAGCAGACGGGTAGTTTGTGGGTCTTTTGCCACCAACAGATTTCTAAGGTGAGAAGACAGCCCGTTAATAAAATTGTTGCCATCAAAACCATTATTCAGAATATCATCAAATAAAATAAGTGCTTCGCTGACGTTGGAAGAGGTTAGGAAATCGGTAAGCTTAAAATAATAGTCGTAATCCAGGATGTTCAGATTGGCAATTACAGACTTATAGGTTAAGTTTTTGTTGGTATAACTTACAATCTGATCAAACATGGAAAGCGCATCCCTCAAACCACCATCTGCCTTTTGGGCAATAATATGCAGTCCGTCTTCCTCTACCTGGATCTGCTCACGCAATGCGATCTTATTTAAAAGTGCTGCAATATCATCTACCTGTATCCTATTAAAATCAAAGATCTGGCAACGAGAAAGGATGGTTGGGAGGATTTTATGCTTTTCTGTTGTCGCTAAAATAAAAATGGCATAAGAAGGCGGCTCTTCAAGCGTCTTTAAAAACGCATTGAATGCATTTGCAGAAAGCATATGCACCTCATCTATAATATAGATTTTGTATTTTCCTGCCTGTGGCGGAATGCGGACCTGATCTATCAGGCTTCTAATGTCATCTACCGAATTATTAGATGCGGCATCTAATTCATGAAAATTAAAAGAATGACCCGTCTGAAAAGAGACGCAAGAATCGCAGGTGCCACAAGCTTCCTGGTCAGCTGTTAAATTTGTGCAATTAATTGTTTTGGCAAGTATACGTGCACATGTTGTTTTACCAACACCCCGCGGACCGCAGAATAAAAATGCTTGAGCGAGCTGGTTGTTTTTTATCGCATTTTTAAGTGTACCCGTAATGTGGTGCTGACCAACAACGGTTTCAAACGTTGCAGGGCGATACTTACGGGCTGATACGATAAAGTTCTCCATGACACAACGAAATTATAAATTTTTTACAGAGGTGTGTAGTATTGTTGGGAAATAAAATTAATTTTGAGCTACCAAACAAAATCAAATAATATGAAACGCATTCTCATTGGCTTATTACTTGCCATTCCTGTGCTATGTTCTGCACAGACTAATTTGCAAAGGGGCTATATTGTTAATAATGCCAAAGACACCCTTGAAGGTTATATCGATTATAGACCTCGTGTCAATTCAGCTTCTACTTTTAGATTTAAACCAGGAGAGAATGGCGCTATGCAAACCATGACTCTTGAAAATTGTAAGGCCTATGGCATTAATGGTGATGAAAAATTTGAACGCTTCAGTGTTGACATTAGCCAGGGTCCCAGTAAAGTCGAGCAGTTAAAAGTTGGATTGGATTCTTCTGTTAAAACGGCAACAGTTTTCTTAAAAGTTATCCAAAAAGGTAGTCAGGTATCTCTTTATTCCTATACCGATGATATTAAGGAAAGATTTTATTTAAAGGACAGCAAAAGTAACGAGCCTTATGAACTGATTAGAACCAAGTATCTTGAAGCTCATAATATTAGCCATATTATCAGCAGAGACAGGTATAAAGGGCAATTGATGTTTGAAATGAGAAACTTGAACATCGGAACTAGTTATTTTGAGGGCGATATGGATAACTTGAACTATAATGAAACCGAGATCAGAAAAATAGTCTCTATTATGAATAGGGAGGTAGTTCGGGTTGCCAAGAAAAACACCAGGGTTTTTGTAGGATTTGGTGTTAGTAATACTTCGCCAAAGTATACTGGGAAGTATGTGCTTGCAAATGATGCTGCCATTAAGACATCCTCTTTAATGCCAACGATATCCATAGGCGCTGATTTATTTAACGGCTCAACTTCCGCATTTTTTGTTTATAGAGCAGAGCTGTCGGTATTAATGGGTAAAGGTTTGAAGATTGCAAACGGTGAAAATGTTCACTCTTTCGATCACATTACGCTATGTCTAAATCCTAAGGTGATGGCTAACTTATATAATACTGATAAAATAAAGGTTTTCCTGGGTATCGGTGGATTATTAAATTATTCAAAATTTAATAATAACAAAGCAGGCAGAGTTGTTCCTGTTTCCGGCTCACCAGATCAATTTGTAGAAAATGATATCGCATTAACCAGTACAACTTTTGCTTACAATTTTAATGCTGGGGTTCTCCTTAATAAAAGGATTGAAGCAGGGGTTACCTATACGCCTGGATATTCCATATCAAATTACAATGCATTTGCCGTTAAGCTGGAGATCATGCAATTCGGAATTAAGTATCATTTCGGAAAATAGTTTAATTCCTGATAATGGGGTAATCTGTTTCAGAGCACTTCTTTTTCATTCAGAGCGCAGCGCAGAATCTAGATTCTGCGCTGCGCTCTGAATGAAAAGGCCTGTTGGGAATGACAAGAGAAGCAAAAGCTATATTTTAGTAAACATTAAACCTTTTGATTATTAGAAATTTATTGTTAGCTTTGCCCTCCCGTAATAAAAGTGCGGGATTAAATTAAAACAAATTAATAACAATGAATCAGTACGAAACTGTTATCGTTCTAACCCCGTTGTTATCAGAAGACATTGCTAAAGAAGCACTAGCTAAATATAGCAAAATTCTCACTGATAACGGAGCCGAAATTGTTCAAGAAGACAATTGGGGTTTGAGAAAATTAGCGTATCCGATTGAAAAGAAAGCAAGCGGATTTTTTCACCTTACAGAGTACAAATCTACAGGTGATGTGATTAGTAAATTGGAATTGGAGCTTAAGCGTGATGAGCGTGTATTGCGTTTCCTTACCATTAGATTAGACCGTCATGCGGTTGCATATAATGAGAAGAAACGTAGCGGAGCTTTTAACAAGAAACCAAAACAGGAGGCTGCAGTATAATGGCAAAGGATCAGATACAATATGTTACCGCTCCAAAAGTGGACGATAATAGGAAGAAATATTGCCGTTTTAAGAAAAATGGTATTAAATACATTGATTACAAAGACGCAAACTTTTTGTTAAAATTCATCAATGATCAAGGTAAACTTTTACCTCGCCGTTTAACTGGTACTTCATTGAAATTTCAGCGTAAAGTGGCGCAAGCGGTTAAACGCGCACGTCACATTGGTTTGTTACCTTTTGTTGCTGACCAATTAAAATAGGAACTGAGAGATGGAAATCATTTTAAAACAAGATATCAAATCCCTAGGGGAGAAAGATGATATCGTAAATGTAAAGCCAGGTTATGGTCGTAACTATCTGATCCCACAAGGATTTGGTCAGTTGGCAACTGTTTCAGCGAAGAAAGTTTTAGCAGAAAACTTGAAGCAAGCGGCTTTTAAACAAGATAAAATTAAGAAAGATGCAGAAGGCATTGCTGAGCGTTTAACAGATGTTAAGCTTTCAATTGGTGCTAAGGCAGGTGAATCAGGTAAGATATTTGGTGCAGTAAACACCATTATGATTGCTGATGCATTAAAACAACAAGGTTTTGATGTTGACCGTCGCCGTATTACTTTCGAAACCGAGCCTAAATTTGTTGGTGATTATGTTGCCAACTTAAACTTACACAAAGAAGTGAAAGTTAAAGTTCCTTTTGCAGTAGTAGCGGAGTAATCTTTATTACAGATATGAAAAAGCGTTCAGAAATTTCTGGACGCTTTTTTTATGCCCCACGATTTGTCACTTGATTAGGCTTGCTCATTTATCTATCTTTGGATAATGGCAAAGCAAAAGAGAGCTGCTAAGAGCTCTAAAAATCCCCTACTGAAGAAAGTCACTTCCGTTATTTCAAAAATTTTCCTGTGGTTTCTAATGGTTACCGTGTTGTGGGTTTTGGTTTATCGCTTTGTAAACCCACCAATTACTCTGCTGATGATCCAGCGTAATATGGAACGCAGTTCAGATGATAAGTCCGCTAAGATGGAAAAGAAGTGGATGGATTTTAATGATATATCCGACAATATGAAAAGGGCCGCCGTTTCAGCAGAAGATCAATTGTTCTTAAAGCACCTTGGTTTTGATGTTAAGGCTATTGAAAAAGCATTTCAAACAAATAAGAAGGGTAAAAATATTAAGGGTGGAAGTACCATATCACAGCAAACGGCTAAGAATGTATTTTTATGGCCAGGAAGATCCTGGATAAGAAAGGGATTTGAGGCATATTTTACATTACTTATAGAGATACTTTGGAGTAAAGAAAGAATTCTGGAAGTTTACCTGAATGTAATAGAGATGGGAGACGGTATCTATGGAGCAGAGGCTGCATCGCAAGAATACTTTGGTAAGTCATGTGGTAAGCTCAGTCGCTCTCAGGCTGCATTGATAGCCGCTTGTTTCCCTAATCCAATACGCTGGACACCTAGGAAACCAACAGCCTATATAAAACATAGACAATACTTGATTATAAAAAATATGAGCAGGTTAGGTCCTTTAGATTTTTAACTCTTATTTTATCAGGTGAGCAAAAACTATATTGTGCCAGCTCTTCTCAAAAGGTACCTTCCATTTGGTTTCAAATTCTTGTAGGTTTTGCACCATATTATTGAAAACTATTGTTTTAGGGCCTACAGCTTTAATGTTAATTAAAGTTTCAAAGTCTTCTTTGTTGGTCACGATAACCTTACTATCTACCAGATAGGCCATATTAAATCTATTAAATAAATCTACCCCATATTGCTCTTCTATTTCTTTTATAATCCTTACAGAAGCATCTATAGAACATCCTGTGGCACCAGAAGTTGTTTCATCAACAGTGAATACAATAAAGAAATGGAGCAATACCTCTGCTTTAGCTTTAAGCTGATGGCCGTGTGCCTTCCATTGTGCAGCAAAATCGCCTAATTTTTGCTGGACTTCTGCTACTTCATCATCAGTAAATGCGCGGTTACTTTGATATACCCAAACTTTAGATTGTGGAGAAAAACTCATATTCAAAATTACATTTTTTTTTAACTTGATGCCCTGAAATCATTTCCCTGATGAAAAAGTTTACAATTAACTTGAAAACATGCCTTGCTGCAGCTTTCTGCCTATTTTTAATGGCTTTTTCCCATCCTTCCGATTTGTTAGAAGAAAGCCTATTTCTTCAAAAGATGTTAAAAGACCACTATGATGATGCCCATGAAATACCCGCTTTAAAGCGGTACGAACTCAATGTTACCAACAATGGTTTTTGTCGGTACAAGTGTTTTTACGCCAATGGAAAGGTGGAGTATTTTTCTTTTAATTTAACGAAGTTTAAAGCTATAGATTACTATGGTAATGATAAAAACGGAACTGTAGTGTTGCGTACTGCCGGTGACGACGTAATTGTGCAAACATATAATGACCGGAAACAAGGAGATTTAGACAGTATGGCTAATTACATGACTATTCCATTAAAGAATATAGAACCACAAGACTTAAATGATTTATCTGTACGGCTTACGCGGATAAATGCGCAGTTACTTGCTCAAAAATAGTATACACTTCGGTCTCTTGGTATCTTGATGCTACGATGATTTCTGTATTTCCAGCGTGCTGCATAAACAGATTTTTTGCAAGCTCAGGACAATTATTATCCTTAGATAAATGAGAAAGCAATAGGTGACTCATGTATGCCGGTTTATGGCTGATGAATAGATCTAGTGCCTGTTTATTTGATAAGTGACCTTTACCACCTGTTATTCGTCTTTTAAGGAAGTAGGGGTAAGCACTTTTACTGAGTAGCTCATCATCGTAATTGGCTTCCAGAAAAGCTGCATTACATTGTTTGAAATAGAATGCTAACTGTTCGCATACAATTCCAAGGTCAGTGAAAACGCCCACTCTTGTTGCACCACAAGACACGATAAAGCTAAATGGTTCTGCTGCATCGTGCAGTTTTGGAAAACCAATAACTTCTAGGTTGCCGATGTGCACTGGATTATTGGCTCCAATATATTTTATCAAATCTTGCCTTAAGTTGAATTTGCAGCTGATATGTGTTCCCGTAGTTAAATAAACCGGAAGGTTATATTTGGATGCAAGATTGCAAAGGCCTTTAATATGGTCTGTGTGTTCGTGTGAAATAAATATTGCTTTGACCTTTTGAATGGAAAGACCTATACGTTGCATGCGGCGCTCCGTTTCCCTACAGGATAGACCAGCGTCTACAAGTATAGCTTCTTCATTGTTGCCAACATAGTAGCAATTTCCATTGCTGCCAGAATTAAGGGAAGCAATATGCAGATTGCTACAAGCCATTTGCTCTTGCTGTAATTTCTGCGATATCCAATACCTCTACGTTCTTTTCCTGATCTTTTAACTTAATTCCATCGCTCAGCATTGTCATGCAAAATGGACATCCCGCTGCAATGATTTGCGGCTGGGTTTCAAGCGCTTCTTCAATGCGCTCTATGTTGATGTCTTTATCCCCTTTTTCAGGCTCTTTAAACATTTGGGCCCCTCCGGCACCGCAGCACAGGCCATTGGATTTGCAGCGCTTCATCTCTACAAGTTGGGCATCAAGTATCTCAAGAGCAGCTCTTGGTGCTTCGTAAATGCCGTTACCGCGACCAAGATAGCAAGGGTCGTGGTAAGTTATTTTTTTTCCTTTAAAACTTTCACCGCCTTCTGCTTTCAACTTTCCTTCATCTATTAGTTGCTGTATCAGCTGTGTGTGGTGAATTACTTCGTATGTTCCGCCTAAGCCAGGATATTCGTTTTTAATGGTATTGAAGCAATGTGGGCATCCAGTAACTATTTTCTTTACATTATACCCATTTAGAACCTCTATGTTGGTCATGGCCTGCATCTGAAAAAGAAATTCATTCCCTGCACGCTTTGCAGGATCTCCGGTACAACTTTCTTCGGTTCCCAATACTGCATATTTTATACCTACATGATGCAGGATCTTGCAGATATCGCGCGTAGTTTTTTGTGCCCTTTCATCATAGCTTCCTGCGCAGCCTACCCAGAATAAAATTTCAGGTTCTTCGCCTTTGGCTATCAGTTCTGCCATTGTTGGCACTTCAAAATTTAATTGCTCGCTCATCTTAACGCTTACTTACGCTCTGAATTTATAGTTGTTGAATTAATTTTTTTCTTTAGCCCAGTTTAACCTGTCTGCCGGAGAATATTTCCATGGGGCCCCGTTGTTCTCAATATTCCCTAACATTGCGCTAATGCTGGCGGGGGATTGTGATTCTTCCATCACAGCGTATCTCCTAAGCTCAGTAATAATTCCCAGGGGATCTATGTTGATAGGGCAGGCCTCTGTGCAGGCATTGCAGCTGGTACAAGCCCAGATCTCTTCTCTGCTGATATACGTGTCGATTAAAGATTTGCCATCGTCAAAGCCATTGCCTGTTTTGTCGATGTTCTTGCCTACCTCTTCCAATCTATCCCTGGTATCCATCATGATCTTTCTGGGCGATAGCAGCTTTCCTGTAATGTTTGCCGGACAAACGGAAGTACACCTTCCACACTCTGTACAAGTATAAGCATTCATTAAATTTACCCATGTCAGGTCATTTACATCTTTTGCTCCAAATCTACCAACTTCGGCCTCCACTGGTGTAAAAGAGGGATCAAGCATTGCTTTTACCTCATTGGTAACACTTGCCATGTTTGTAAACTCCCCTTTAGGCTCCAAGTTGGAAAAATAGGTGTTAGGAAAGGCAAATAGTATATGGAAGTGTTTCGAGTAGGGCAGGTAGTTAAGAAAGGTAAATATCCCGATGATGTGGAACCACCAGCAACTACGCTCTATTTCGATTAAAGATGCCTCTGTATTTGGCAATAAATTATGCAGGTACTGGCTAACAGGAAAAGCACCGGCGGTTATGTAGTGACCGGAAGCTAATGCCTGGAGCTTCGCATCTGCGGCATTCATCAGCAAAAAGGCTGTCATCAGTAGTATTTCTGTAATCAGGATATAGTTTGCATCTGACTTGGGCCAGTTGGTCATTTCTACTCCCGTAAACCTCTTTAACTTAATAATATTTCTTCTAATCAGGAATATAGCACAGGCCAGCCATACGCCGAGGGCAAGGATTTCAAATGAGCCGATAAGCACATTATAAAGGCTGCCAAGGCCACCAAAAACCCTATGGGTGCCAAAAGCCCCATCAATCATGATCTCTAGTACTTCCAGGTTGATGATTACGAAGCCAGCATAAACGACAAGATGGAGCCCTGCGGGAATAGGACGGAAGAACATTTTTGTTTGTCCGAATGCTACTTTAAGCATGGTCATAAACCTTTTTTGGGGTTGGTCAGTTCTATCCGCTTTTTTTCCAATCCGGATATTCCTGATTATTTTTTTGAGGTTATAACTGAACAAGGCTATTGCCAATATCGTTATTGCTATAAATATGATTTGTGACACCATTCTTTAAATATCTCTATAGTGTTGCTAAGTTAAAATAAATACAGCAATTCAAATTATTATGCATGCATATAGTTTAAATTTATATGCGTTTTAAATAAAATAGCCCGATATGTAATTATTTTCAAAAAAGATTTTGCCATTCAAAAAAAGACACTACATTTGCAATCCCAAACGGGAAGTAGGTACGGTAGCTCAGTCGGTAGAGCAATGGACTGAAAATCCATGTGTCGCCGGTTCGATCCCGGCCCATACCACTTCAAAAAGCTTCAGAGAAATCTGGAGCTTTTTTGTTTTACGGTCTTTAAAGGCACTCTTAGTTGATCCATCTCGCGAATTTTGGCTTACGCTCTTACCTTCAAAATATTCAGTATTCTCAGAATTTATTGTAATTGAGGTGTGGTTAACTGAGGCACGCAAACGGCTTTAAACCTTTCTAATTTTAACTGGATTTTCAAAAAACTATATCATAAAAGTCCAACGGAGTAGAAGGGATGCCTAACGTGATAAAATCCTTTATCTTTCAAATGCGCCACGGTCGGGGCCGCCCTTTGGACGTTTTGCTCCGGTGATATCAGTGGCCTGACTGATTTCCAGAGAGCCGCTTCCTAGAGCCTTGCTTTCCTTTCCGGGGATAAAACTACCAATGCCTAATGCAGGATCAATTTTTAAAAACAAAGGATCAGCAATGATCTCGTTAGCCGATTTAAATACTTCCTGTTTAACCGGATACATGTTGTAATCCCAACGGATGTCATTGCCTTTATTGTTATTAGAAGTAACCTTGCCTGCCGGACGCGGAACGATAATGTTGTTCAGGAAAACCACGTCATGGCAAACGTTGGCAAACATTTCAGGATAACCAACAATCTGACCATTCCAGTAGGTAGTGTTGTTTATCACATCAACATGGCTCGTCTTGAACGTATGAATGCCAGAACCGCCATTGAAAGCACTGATATTGTTTGCTACCAACGCCCTTCCAGTCCAGATTGGTCTTGCCGGTTTAGTGGTTACCGAAGCTGCTATAGACTGCTTATCCCCGTCAGGATTTACGGCGACATCTCCATTGGGGTTTTTCGGACCGTCCTCCTGATCGGTAACGTCAAGAATTATCCCATTACCATCGCTCAACCTTCCAATCACATTCCAAGGCACCAGGGTTTTGTTATTCCATACATAATTGCGCTGAATGATCATATGGTAACCTGGCTTGTCATCATAAGCCCAGTTATCGAGTGTTGAAATCCCAGAACCTCCATAGCGCATAAACCAGGCATTCTCCGAGATGCGGCAATCTTCAACCGTGACGTAATCGGCTTCAATAATAGCAATTCCGCCGCCTGGGCATTTATTGACTTCACAGTTCCTAATGATAATGTGATGGGGTTTTGCATCTGACTTCTTATCCCTGCCATTAATGAAAATCCCATTTGAATTAAAATACGGATCCGGCTTTGGCTTTTTGCCATCATTAATTGCTTCCAGTAAAAAGATGGAGTCGTTATACCCGGTTACTGTTAGTCCGTCCAGGATCTGATAGGATCCAGAAATCGATATCCCAGCCCAACCAGTTGGTCTGATTACCGGATGTTGCCCTTTTAAAGCTTTCCAGGTTATCCATGCGTTTGGTGTTCCGGAGCGCGCAATCCATAAAACATGACCACTTTCTGGTGTTCTAGGTGATGTATAAACGCCGTTTCCGATCCATACGATATCTCCGGGCTGAACCAAATCTGCTGCCTTTTGTAACGTAAGAAACGCAAGTTGTAATGAATGTCCATCATTGGAATCGCTTCCACTGCCTGTAACATACCAAGCTTGCTTGCTATAACCGTAGCAATAAAAAACAATAAAAATAAATGTGCAAAATATTCTCTTCATAATCAATTAGCTAGGGTATAAAACAAGTTGTTATTGAAAGGGCGCACTCAAAGTTATAGTTTCCAGTGTATTGCTGCACATGTTATTCTATATTTATAACACTGATCAGGACAATAAGGCACATTATGTAGCGATTATTTTTTAATGGCTGTACGTATGCCCATTTTTACATGACTCGTTTCAGGATATGCTGCTGCTCATCTGAATATGAAATATCCCAGACCTTGCGCACACGATGTTTAAGGGCTTTCTTTATAATTGCTTAGATACATTATCTCCTTTAACCGGAGAATAATCGGTTTTAAGAACTCCATTTACCTTTAGTTTGTCAAAATAACATTTCACTCCAACTGCCTTGTTAAAATCTTCTGCATCCTGGATATGAAAATGTAAGTGTGGCTCTGAAGAATTTCCAGAATTACCGCAAAGACCCAATACCTGACCGATTTTTACCAGATCTCCCTGTTTCACTTTTATAGAGTGCTGTTTAAAGTGTGCAAAAAGAATGTATTCATCGTTTTTAGTTTTAAGGAGAACCGAGTTGCCCGACAAATACATGGGGTTCAATACACCCGGTATATTGTCTTTTACCCCATCCACCGCCAGTACTACTTCTGCATCACATGGTGCTAGCAATTCCTTTCCAAAGGCGTAGTAGTCTTCATTTGTTTTTCCAGTGGTTTTGAAACTCTTGCCTTCTGCATTTTTGATTACAATGTCGAATGCGTTCTTTTGAAATTTAGCCACCACATGGTAATTGACTTCTTTGGTATCGCCACCCCAAAATATGTCCCATTCTCCTTTAAACGGTAAGCTCATCTTGGTAATGTTTCTTTTCAATAATGCTTCTGCAATCTCTTCATAAGGCTTGGCATATAGTCCGGTTATCTCCTCGCTGCTATTAATAGAAATGCTAATTGTTAGCACATCATTTTGGAAGTCCGATTTATACACTCCAAAGCCATTCTCGTACTTCTGAAAAGTCATTTTAGTGATGTTGCCATATTTTCCTTTAAGCTGATTCAGAAAGCTTCTTGTCTTATCATTCGGCAAATTGACTTTGGTACCAGCGGAGAACATCGAAAAAATGCTATCGGGCTGATTGTTGTTGTAATTTTGCTTAAAAGCTGTTATTACATTTTTACTTGCAGGACTTTCATTTTGGCTGTAAGAGATAATGGTGGTTAAGATGAACAGGATAGTTATTAGCAGGATTTTCATAATCAGCGTTTTACATATTAGTAGGGCAAACCTATAAAAACTTACAGTTGTGGTGCAAAATAAAGATCGAGCAATTTTATAACCTGATGCAGATCTTCCGTAATGATGTAAACAGCAGGCGGAGGGATTGAAGGTACTGGCAAAAGCAGCCAATAATTCTTTATACTTCAGCCTTGGCCCAATTAAAGGATGTCAATGAGATAAAGTATGATCTATTGGTACTGGCAAACCTTTCCAGAGTTTTTTCTGTGTCCAATCCGAATTTGGATTAGTCCAAAAAGTATCTTCCGAAGGCAAACCCAAAATCAGGAAAACTTGAGCGCATAGGTACAGGCTGCCGGTAGAAATATATTGCTCACCCAAACCTGGCTGATGACCGTACATACCAATAGTAAGCCAGCCATTTTTATCAAAAGTTCCCGGTGCTTCAATCTGATTTTTTACCATCGTATATAAAGCGCAGCGGACCTGCTCGGGTAAGACACCTTTCGGTAATGCTTTTTGCAAAGCGACTTGTGATAAAAGCTGAAAAGCACCAAAACGATAGCATAATGAACGCCCGATTGGCGGGTAGGTGCCTTCAGGAGAAATAAGTCTTTCCTGAATTTCTGCATATCTGGTAGCTCGGATTAAAAATTTATCATGTAATTCTTGATTAACAAAAGCGATCCGGGAAATATCAAGTAACATAGGTTGGATTACAAAACTATTATAATAGTCCCAATGAAGATCAGGGCCATCGCCATAAGTACCATCACCCAGGTACCAATTCTCATGTGATTTTATGGCATAATCAATCCGCATAAAATCTGCTTCATGATCAAATTTGTAAATAGCAGTTTCTATCATCGCACTAAACAAAAGCCAGTTACTGTAGTAAGGTGTAATTATCCGAGAAGATTTCAACTGATGAATAACGTTAGCTTTTGTTGCTGCATCCAAAGGTTCCCATAATTGTTTGGGTGCTCTTAATAGGGCATGAGCAAAAAAAGCGGCATCTACTACAGGTTGTCCGCCCTTTGAGAAGTTCATGTAATCTAAGGCTGAAGAATCAGTTGCATTGCGGATACATTTACGGACCAGTAAAATATATTTCTGACGTAGTTTTCCTTCTTGAGTTTCATCAGGGCCCAGCTCCAGCCAGGGTGCCATTCCTCCAATTAACCTTCCGAAGGCTTCCAGATAAGTCACCTCACGTCTCCCGACTTCTTGTCCGGGTTGTGCCTCAACAGGCATCCTTACTTTCAATTGATTTTGACTTAAAGCCACTAGTACAGGATTGGCAATTTTCAACATAGTTTCTATTAAAAACTTACGCTGTTCCGGACCTTGTACTTCTTTTTCTTTATCAGATGCGTTGGTGCTAAGACCCATAGCCAGAAATACAGTAAGCGATAACAAGTTTTTCATTTTTTATTCTTTATAGGTTCTTTTTTTCTACTCTTACTACCGCATTTAATGTGTTGACTAGCAGAGCGATTATCGATCAGAATAAATGTAAGATTTTTTTAGATGTTCATTTAACCTGTCTAAGGTATACTATCTCAACATTCCAGAAAAAATGTAATAATAACTTTTATAATTAACAAGTATTTATTTAAGAGCTTGGAAAGATATCAAGACAATAGCTTTCCACGTTAACATAACTTATTAAAAGGTTAACTAGATAGCCAAACTTCATTAAATACTTCATTCCTTTATTGTGCCAAATAATTGTGATTAAACGCTAGATATAGAGAATTTTCAAATATTCAAAATAATCCGCTTTGGCGGCAAAAACGTTTAGCCCTGTAAAAGGACGCTATATTAAACTCCGTACTATGCACAATACGCAGAATAACGATATAGTAGGATATGTTGAAATAGATCTGATGACACGATGAAAATAATAGCCCCCCTTATCTTAATAACATTCCTCACCACAGTGGTGTTTGCCCAACAAAAGCCGGAAGAAAGAGGTCTGAAGGATTACTATAAGAATTATTTCCCAATTGGAGTAGCAGTTACACCAGGGCAACTTAAGGATTCTGCGCAACGTGCCCTTATCTTGAAGAACTTCAATAGTATTACTGCAGAAAATGCCATGAAAATGGGACCTATTCATCCTGAGGAAGACCGCTATAATTGGCGTGATGCAGATTCTATTGTAGCATTTGCAGTGAAAAATGGCCTGAAAGTAAGGGGACACAATTTATGCTGGCATACGCAGGCTCCACGATGGATGTTTAAAGACCAGGCTGGCAATACGGTTACTAAGGAGGTTTTGCTGGAACGCCTAAAAGCACACATATTTGCCGTAGTTGGACGTTATAAGGGTAAAATTTATGCCTGGGATGTAGTTAATGAGGCCATTTCTGACAATCCGAGAGAGCTACTTCGAAACTCACTCTGGTACCAGATCTGCGGAGAGGATTACATTGCCAAAGCATTCGAGTACGCACATCAGGCAGATCCTAATGCCGTGCTGTTTTATAATGATTATAATACGGAATCGCCTGAAAAAAGAGAAAGGGTATTCCAATTGTTAAAAAAGTTGAAATATGCAGGCGTTCCGGTACATGCGGTAGGGCTGCAAGGGCATTGGTCGATTAATAATCCCAGCGAAGCCTCTTTGAATGCAACCATTGAGCGTTTCGCTTCACTAGGAATTAAAGTGCAGGTTACCGAACTTGACATGTCCATTTACACTGATGGCAATATTGCTGAGCAGGCTGGAGATACCGAAACCAGAGGCTTTACACTTGATCGCGAAAATAGGCAGCAAGTGCAGTATGCCAGCGTGTTCCGTATATTAAGAGCTCAAAAAGGATTGATTACCGGAGTCACTTTCTGGAACCTGTCAGACAGGTATAGTTGGCTGGATAATTTCCCTGTGCGTGGTCGCAAAAACTTTCCGCTTTTATTTGATGAGCATTTAATGCCTAAAAAAGCCTATTGGGGCGTAATAAATTTTTAAGTTATGAGACAATCGATGCCAATAGAAACAAAAATGAAGTTTAAATTTTGTTTATCAACCCTACTTTTACTTTGCTACGGCTTGGCTTGCTTGGCTCAGCAGTCAGCCGGCACTGCACCTTCAGGATTTGATACATACATTGATGGTATTCCCCACGGCCGGATCGACACCATCAGCTATGCTTCTAAAACTGTTGGTGCCAACCGAAAAGTGGTCGTGTATTTACCCCCTGGATATAATGTGAAAAAGAAATATCCGGTGCTTTACCTGCTGCACGGAATAGGCGGAGATGAATACGAATGGCTTAACAACGGCAAACCTCAAAATATTCTGGACCAGTTGTATAATCAGAAAAAATTGAAACCTATGATCGTAGTGCTCCCTAATGGAAGGGCAATGAGCGATGACCGAGCCACAGGGAACATCATGGCTGCAGACAAGATTGAAGCATTCAGTCGTTTTGAGCATGACCTGCTGGATGACCTTATCCCATTTGTGGAGCAGAAGTATAGCGCCCTAACCAGTCGTGAAAATAGGGCCATCGCAGGATTATCAATGGGTGGCGGACAGGCATTAAATTTTGGACTTGGCAACCTGGATAAATTTGCATGGATCGGAGGGTTTTCTTCTGCACCGAATACCCACTCACCAGACGGCACATTTTTTACATAGAACCTGGACAGCATGATTTTAAGGTCTGGAAAAATGACCTATATCAATTCGCCCCATTGCTATTTAAATGACAAAAGCAAGCGTTCAAAGCTATCTTCTTTTTGACCGCAAATCCTATAAATATTTCAAAGAACTTCTTCACATGCATCACTGCTTGCTAACTTCGCGTTGTGTACTACAAATTTACCCAAATGCAGTGTACTGAAAAAGGTCATATGACATAAGTTGGTACATCATTTGACCGTTTTTGGTACCTCATTTGACATAAAAAAGGTACAAAGCAAAGATTAACAGTGCCTTGAAAATGTCGCCATTAAAACTCCCATTATAAAGAGATAACTAAACGCAGTTAAACAACTCTAGACGTGACAAACACTAGACAGGTTAGGAACTGCTTCGATACTTCTTCGATACAAAGACTATACTTCTACACTAAAAGTACTTGTTTTGTGTACAAATATGGTACAAGTATGGTCTTTGTATGGTTTTAGTGTAAAGGCTCGTCAAACTGATGAGCTGCCACGAATGGCTTTGAGTCTACAGACAAGCCCGTATCATCATTAATTTTGATTCTTGTACAATTCTTCCAGCTCTTTTAGCCTTTGAATCTGCAAGGGACGCGGATTGATAAAGGTACGTACTTTTTTAACCAGCATAAAAGCATCCTCATAGGTAAGGCCTGTTTTGAGTAGGTATGCAATAGTCATGGTTGGGCCGCGCCCAAGACCCTGTCTACAATGGATATAGACCTTGCCGCCTTTTTTTATTTCTTGGTCTGCAAAATCTGCACCCCGCATCAATACCTTAATGTCAGGGGGAGTGTTATCTACTGTAGGCAAATGCAGGTAATTGAAACCGGCGTACTGGGCTTCGCTGTAGACCGAGTGCTCCCGCATATTAATTATGGCCGTGATGCCCAAAGATTTCATTTTGCGCAAGCCGACCAAGTTGTACTGGCTGCCAAGAAAAAGGTTGGCCGTGATCTGACAGCGTTTTAGGGTAGGCATTCCCATTAGCACCCGGTAAAGATTATCGTATACTTTGTGAAAAAATATTGCGATTAGTGTGAGTATACTTTTAATTTGCGCTAACATATTAATAGACTGATTTGGTTGCCAGGATAAGAATTGAAGCGGGAACGATGGTAATGGTGATCTGGTCTGCGGTCTCTTCATGGTCATCACAAATCAGACTGTGCGCCTGATCCATGCGGATCACTATCTGCTTGCATTGCCAATGAATCAGCGCTTCGGTTTCATTTTGCAGCAATGTGCTTCCGGCTACTTTAAGTACAGACAGCAAGCTGGCATCTTTCATCAGGATAACGTCCAACAGACCATCGGTAATGCTTATTCCAGGTTGCAATGAAAAATCACCAATGCCTACATGACCTGAATTGGTCACGGTTAATGAAACCCCGGTTTCCTCATACACTACTCCATCTATCTCCAAGTGATACTCCACTGGTTCAGCCAGGGCAATAGTTTTGATTGCGGTAATTCCATAAGCAAGCTGGCCAACACTGTTCTTTAGGTTGCGATCGGCGTGCAGCACCATGTCTGCCATAATGCCGATATTCACCCTCAGTAAAAAGGGCTGACCATTAAACAGACCCATGTCAATGGAATGCACTTCTTGGTCATCAGCTATAAGAAGTGCTATTGCATTTTCGGTTTCTAGTGGAATTCCCAACTCTCTGGCCATTATGTTAGCCGTACCCCCGGGAATAATTGCAAGAGGTGTCTTGCTGCCATGGAGTGCGGTTGCAACTTCAGTAACACATCCATCTCCGCCATATACGGCTATCAAGTCCGTCGTTCCGAGGAGTTCAGTAGCAATTTCACCAGCCCCCCTGTTCTTTTTGGTAACGTAAATATCCCAGTCAATACCTGTGCCCTCAAGTGCCTGGTTGATTAGTGAAAGTATAGGTGTCGGTTTGCCCGATGCCGGGTTAACAATAAAACAAATGTGTTTAAACTTCATGATGATTAACAAGTGTTGCTTAGGAGTGTCCGGGTGTATCAACAAGTTTAAGTGTGATAGGTTTATGCTAGAGGGTTAAGCTTTTGTTAAATAATCCGCTAAAGAGAAAGTCGCCTCAAAATTAATTGCGGCGACTTTCATCATCATTTTTTAGTATTTAAAATCCGTATCTCAATCCAAATTGAAATTGATAAGGATTTCCGGAAGGAACAACTATACCGGCATTGTTAACGCGATAATTGAAACTTTTTGCAACTGTATCATAGTTGTCAACTGCTGGAATTGCAGGAGTTGTAGAGGTTGCCTTTACCGCTGCTTTACCATTCAAGGCATATAATGCCTGAGTTCCTAAACTTTCATTCACTCCCCATTTTTTGTTTAGTAAGTTTGCGAAGTTGAAGATATCTCCGGAAAACTCTAACGTGTGAGATTTATACAGTTTGAACTTCTTAGCTACCCTGATATCAACGATTCCAAAAAAATTGTTTATACCACCATTACGCTGTGCAATCTGACCAGAATATTTAGTGATGTAATCTTTCAAACTTTGGCTTGCAGCAGGATTATCAAGAATAGTTTGCAATCCTGTACGCACATTTTGAGGGACACTAGCATTATTTTTATCAAAGATATATGCCAGGTCATTGGTTGCTACAAAATCACCATTGTTATTGGTTCCTGAAATTAAACTATAACGGGTTCCTCCAATTCCTGAGTAACGTACGCCGATGGTAACACCGTAGTACGTAGGAAGTGTACCATAGATTACCACTTTATTTCTGAATTGGTTATCAGAATAGGTCATATGGCTAAGGTCTCTCGGATCATCTCTTACTGGCAGCGACAAGGTAGCAGAGTTGGCTACGTTACCGTTGAAAGAAGTATTGTCCTTCGCATCATTCAAGGTGTAACTTGCAAAAATCTGCCCGTCTTTAAAATAGTTCCACGTTGCATCCAACACTACCGCAAACTGGTTCACTCTACCTTTGCTGTTTAGCTCAAGAACCCTTCCAAAGCTATTGCTGATGCGACCTGTCTTCCAATCTGCAGAACCATTGGCTGGGATCACAGGTACAAAAACGCCACGATTGTCTTCGTTTGGTAAGGTGAAAAATGGATTTGCCGCCATATTCCTGTCTACGTACATGTAGTTATTACGACCTAATGATACGTAACCAGTTATCCCCACTTTAAGCCTGTCTGTCAGGAATTTACTATAGGATAAATTTGCTTTATATACTACCGGAATCTTTGCATCTTCTGCATAGGTGTTGATTGTTGGTAATTGCGAAGCAGCTAATGTAGGAGTTGCCACTGTACCATTTCGGTAACCAGGAAAGTTAGGTGTAGGAACAGTAGCGCCGAAAACGTCTACCGTAGCCAAGTGCTTACCATCGAAAGTTAAGTTGTTAATCGTGACATAATTATTAACATCAGATCCAAATATGCCTGCTCCGAAACGGACAAAATCAGTTCTGTTCTCATTAATATCCCAGTCGAACTGAATTCTTGGCTGGATCAGCAATTGTTTCAAACTATGATCCGTTCTTACTCCCAGCTCATCTACTAGTTTTTGATTAAGTGGTGACTTTGGATATGCACTGTAGTCCAAACGAAGACCTCCTACAAAATCTAAACCCCTACCTAGCTTGGTTTGCATCTGACCATATACTGCTGTATTCCAGATCCCAGCGTTAACTGTCAAATCGTCTACCAACGGTACTTCACGATAGAACCTATTGGCAATAAGGTTGTTGAAATTGGCTAACGATGATCCAGCTGCAGAGTTTGTATATTCAAATCTTCCGTTTACCTCACTGCCGTATAATGATTTGGCATGTGTATACATTACATCCAAGCCAAATGTATACCTGATTTTATCTGTATTGTAATATAAGTTGTCAACCAATTGGAACACATTGTTGGTAAAACCTTCCTGTGCAAAGCGGTGACCACCAATTTGTATCGCAGTTGCTGCCGATGAACCATCTGACAAGATAGATTGAACGTTACCAACAATAGCTCTTGGAATTGAAAAACCAAGTTGGTCATTTTGCGTACTTGCCTGGAAGGTATACAAATGTTGAACTTTTAGCTCATTGGTAACTTTACTGTTAATTGTAGAACGCAAACTTGCAAGCAAGCTATTGTCAACGTTTTTATCATTACCGTAACTTTCATAAAAGTTTATGGCAGTGTTGTCCGCTAAACCAAGCGGATTTCTATCATTCGTATAGTTATCACGAATGGTCAACAAGTGCATGTTGTTAATCTGCCAGTCGATACGTGCGAAGGCTGCATCACTGCCGCGTTTTTTATTAAAGCTGCCATATTGCGGCGTATTGGCTACACCATATTTTGCTCTAGCGATGTTCAGGAATTTCGCTAAGGTGTCATTGGTAATTCTAAACCTGGCTTCATCAGCTGCACCATTAATATCGGCAATGATGAGCGGGCGTGAGTCTTTCTGATGATCGATTCCAACGAAGTAATGGAGCTTATCTTTAATGATCGGGCCGCCTAACGTAAACCCATACTGATAGGTTGAGAAATCGTTATTGCGCTTAATTCCTCTAATGTCATAAGGACTGGCCAACCAGTTGGCTCTGCCATACATGAAAGCGCTACCACTAACTGTATTTGTTCCAGATTTGGTTACTGCTGTGACTGAACCGCCACCAGATCTTCCAAATGTCACATCGTATTGGTTGGTTACAACTTTGAATTCCCGAACAGCCTCAATTGAGATGGAGTAGGGGGCACCACTGCGACTTGTTGTACTTCCTGATGATGTGGGGTTTTTAGCATTCATTCCGTCAATGGTATAATTTGTTGAGGAAGCTAACTGACCTGAGATGCCACTGCCACGGCTCAATGGAGAAAGATCCATTAGATTGGTAAAGTTCCGGCCGTTTACAGGCAACTGGTTCATGGTCTTGGCGCTGATCTCTGTAGAGGCTCCAAAATTTTTAACTTTGTTTTTTAAGCCTGATGCATTGACTTCAACTGCTTCGAGATTTTGAGATGCTTCCTGCATATCAACAGTAACTTTCAACACGTCGCCAAAATTTAGCGTATAGCCATTTCTGGTCTGATCACCATATCCCACAAATGCCACCTTTATTGAATAGGGGCCACCTAATGGAAGTTCTTTAAACAAAAATGTCCCTTTGGAATCTGTTGATGTTCTGGTAGTGAAACCAGTAGAGTTGTTTCTTACCACAACGGAGGCTCCGGGAATAGGTTTCTTTGTTCCATCGGAAACGACTCCAACAATTGATGCTTGTGTAGTCTGTGCGCGCACAGGATTTTTTACACAAAGGCATAATAACATAAATGCGAATAGTAGATTTTTAAGCATAGTATAAGTTTAATTTTATTTTACGAAGGTGTCGTTTTGGTATTAACTGAAATCTATTTGTTCGTTAAGAAACTATTGTTTAAAATGTTTAATTAGCGCCAAATGTTAAGGCAATATGACGGTGGCAGGAGGCGTTTGCCGCGAAATAATTAGATCTGAGAATTAAATTTAATATTGCTTTAACTTTTAGAACAAGCAGGATTGTGTACTTTGTGCTGTGAAAAAGAAACTTATACTGACACTCGTTAACGGAGGACTACTATTACTAAATGTTGCTTACGGGCAACAAAAAATAGATATACAAGGTCACCGCGGTGGCATGGCGCTTATGCCAGAAAATACGATTGCTTCCATGCTTAATGGCGTCAAGCTAGGGGTAAAAACGCTAGAGTTGGACGTAGTTATTTCTGGTGATGGAAAAGTGGTTGTGTCCCATGATGCCTATATGTCTTCAGATTTTATGCGTAAGCCTGATCATACAGATGTTACCAAAGAGGAAGAGCGTGGTTTAGTTTTGTATAAAATGACTTATGATAGTATTAGTCGTTTTGATGCAGGCAGTAAACCACATCCGCGTTTCCCTGATCAGGTAAAGATGAAAATACACAAGCCCCTGCTTAGCGATTTAATTGACAGCGTTGAAGCATACGTAAAGGCAAATAAACTCAATCCTGTTTACTATAATATTGAAACAAAAATATCCCCTGCTGGTGATGGAATTTACAACCCGGCTCCAGATGTATTTGTGAAAATGCTGATGAAAGTAATAAACAGTAAGTCTATTAAGAGTCGTATAATTATTCAGTCATTCGATGTTCGAACGCTTCAAATTCTGCACAAAATTGAACCTAAAATTAAGCTTTCCTTGTTGGCTTTTGGTAAGGAGGAAGTGCTAACTAAATTAAAGACACAGGGGCTAACGGCAGAAGATGAAAAGAAACTAAAACAGTCGCCGCTTTTCAATGGGAAAGGTGGGTTAGATGGCGACTTGCAGAAATTAGGTTTCGTGCCTGATATTTATAGCCCTAATTATATGTCAGTTGATTCAGGCATGGTAGCTAAAGTACACAAGCTTAAAATGCTGATTATGCCATGGACGGTAGATGAGGAAAAAGACATGGATGCACTAGGAAAATTGGGAGTAGATGGTCTTATCACTAATTATCCTGATAAATTAGTGAAAATGTATGGTAGTTTTCAGACCAAGTAAACATTAATTCTTCCATTTTTTCATTCAACAAGAAAACCTGAATCCAAATTTCTTTAATCTTTGTACGTATCACGTAAGTCTGTATGTCGTACAGCATATTGGAATCAATTGAGTGCCCATATTGTTAAGCGTTTGCCATCGTCAAGATTTTTCTCCAACGAAGCTTTAAATGTTTTAAAAAGTGTTTTTTCTAGGTAAAGTGAGATAGGGAAATTGTATCGGCCACTGGGTTAGACGTGCCCTATATCTATTCATATTGTTTATAACAATAATGTGAATGTTTAGTTTCTGAAATTTCTCTACGCTATTTAGACTAATTATTGTTAATTTTACCACTTCAATTTGCATCTGTTTGTTTAATACTACAAAATAGAATAATCCTACATTATGAAAAAACTACTTTTAGCTGTCATATTGTGTTGCTCGGTATCTGCATTTTCGCAAAAGAATATCTTGTTGGATCAAACTTTCTGGCAAACTAAACCCGATACAGAGGCTATAAAAGCTGAAGTAGTAAAAGGAGCAAATCCTTCACAATTGAATGGCTCAAGCTTTGATCCAGTGGTGTTGGCAATTAATGGGGAGGCACCTTTCGATGCCATTATATACCTTATTACCCAACCGGGAAATGATGTGAATAAATTAACGCACGACGGTAGAACTTACTTGCACTGGGCCGCCAGCAAGGGTAATACAGCTTTTGTTGCATATTTAATAAAAAAAGGAGCCAAGGTTGCATTAAAGGATAGCCATGGGTTTAGTCCGATGGGCTTTGCTGCCAATGCTGGTCAGCAAGATACCCGCCTGTACGATCTTTTTCTTGCTAATGGGGTTAATATTAAAACGGATTTGAGCGGTAACGGTGCAAATGCGCTATTGCTGGCTGTTGCTTCAGATAAGGAGCTAAAACTAACCGATTACTTTGTTTCCAAAGGTTTGGATTTGAATAGTAAAGATGAGGATGGGTATAATGCATTTGGTTACGCTGCCCGTTCAGGAAATGTGGAGGCATTAAAAGCATTGCTAAAGAAAGGCGTTATTGTAGATCAAAATGCAATTATTATGGCAGGTGAAGGATCTCGGAAAGGTGGCAATTCGATAGAAGTATTCCAGTACTTGGAAAGCCTTAAAATACAACCTGCTCAAATTAATAAAGAAAAGAAAAACGTGTTACACGCTTTGGTTCGCAGGCCTAAACAAGATGAAGTTATACAGCATTTTTTATCTGAGGGGGTGGATGTAAATCAGGCAGATGTGGATGGCAATACCGTATTTATGTATGCGGCTATGGCTAACCGGGATACTTCAGTATTGGGTTTGCTCTTGCCTAAAGTAAAGAACATTAATCAGGCCAATGAAAAGGGTATAACAGCTTTAGCAATGGCGGTAAACAGCAATTCTTCTGAGGTTGTTCGTTATCTGCTATCAAAAGGAGCAGATGTAAAGGCTACGGATAAGAATGGAAACAGCTTAAGTTTTTACCTTGGTCAGTCTTTTCCTGCTCAGGAAAGGCCGGGAGGCAACGGTCCTTCGGCTGCGGAAGAGTTTGATACAAAGCTAACGTTACTGCAAGAAAAAGGCCTTGATTTAAAAGTCCCACAAAAAGACGGTAGTACCTTATATCATTTGGCCGTAGTTAAAGGAAATATGATGCTATTAAAAAGACTGGAGATCTTAAATATTGATATTAACGCAAAAGACGCGGAAGGATTTACAGCTTTACACAAAGCAGCAATGGTTTCTAAAGACGATGCGATATTAAAATACCTTTTGTCTATGGGTGCCAAAAAAGACGTAAAGACTAATTTTGAGGAGACCGCTTATGATTTAGCGAGTGAAAATGAGTCTTTCACTAAATCCAATGTAAACACCACCTTTTTAAAATAATATGTACAAATTAATAAAGATCGCACTTCTTGTTCTAGTATTGCAAGTAGTTAAACAAGATGCTGTTGTAGCGCAAAGAGCTTCAAAATATAAATGCATGATTCAGATGACCAATTATATGGGCGAAGGAGCTTATATTGTGATATCACTGATTGATAGTAAGGGACAATATGAGAAAACGCTATACATATTGGGTTCGAATAAGAAGTGGTACAAGACATTGAAGGAATGGAATAAGTTGAATGCTAAGAAGCCGGCCAACATAAGTGCGGTTACAGGAGCTTCATTAACGGGTGGAGATAGAAGTGTTTCTGTAATTGAGATTGATAAGTCTAAGATAAATACGGGTTACAAACTTCGTTTTGAAACGGCTGTTGAGGATAAAGAGTATTATGTTAAAGATTTAGAAATCCCCCTCACTACGGATGCGCTTGCCACTAAGAATGAAGGAACAGGATTTATCAGGTATGTCCGTTTTAGTGCTAACTAGTCGATTCTTGTAATGATCAAATCGATATGGAGATATAGCCACCTTACCCTGGCCATATCTTCTTTTCTTTTTCTATTGCTGGCATCTGTTTCAGGGATTGTTCTTTCTTTTGAACCGGTTGTCGCACTTATAAAGCCTTATGCCGGAGCAAACCTTAATGAGCTGACGCTTGCTGAGTCTTTGCCGCTTCTTCATAAAAAATATCCGGATCTAACGGAGCTTTCCATCGAAAGAAACAAATTTGTAAGGATTAGAGGGAATGATTCTACGGGGAAAAAATTGGATGCTTACGTAGACCCAATAACAGGTGGCATATTAGGCAATGCTAAGGATCAGAATGATCTCTTTCGATGGGTAACGGCATTACATAGGTCTCTTTTTCTTCATGGATTGGGTAGGTGGTTTGTTGGCATAACCGCTTTATTACTGATCTTAATTGCGGTTTCCGGAATTGCGCTGACTATCAAGCGGCAGCGCGGGTTTAGGAGATTCTTCTCCAGGATAGCCAAAGATAGTGCTGCACAATATTACCATGTTGTTTTAGGGCGTATTTTGTTGCTGCCAATTTTCCTGGTAGCCATTACCGGTACTTATCTATCGTTGCGTACACTGGAAGTTATAAAGCCAGAAAAGAAGGAGCTCCATGTGGATTTTGATAAGATCAAAGAGATTCCTAAAAAGGATGTTCGAGATTTTAAAGTGTTGAAAGCGATAAAGCTGACTGAAGTGGAGTCTATTGAGTTCCCATTTTCTGAAGATGTAGAAGACTATTACATCATCAAACTTAAGGGCCGGCAATTCGCATTGAACCAGGTTACGGGTGATGTGTTAGCGGAGAACCGCTACCCTATGGCGCATTTGCTTGCCAATCTTAGTTTTGATCTTCACACCGGAAGGAATAGCATCCTTTTGTCTATTTTATTGGGTATTTCATCTTGTAGTATTCTATTCTTCATTTATTCTGGCTTTAACATTACCGTTAAGCGCCTATCTAATCGTGTAAAGAATAAATACAAATCGGCCGACTGTGAGTTTATTCTTTTAGTTGGATCTGAGAACGGGAGTACTCATGCGTACGTAACTGCTGTACATCAGCAACTCTTAAAGCAGGGTCGTAAATCGTACGTAACGAGCTTAAATAACTATACCCTTTTTCCAAAGGCAGAACACTTGTTGGTTTTTACTTCCACCTATGGTTTGGGCGATCCTCCTGCAAATGGAATGAAATTTTTATCGCTCCTGCAACAAAAGCCACAAGTGAAAGAGATCAATTACTCAGTTATAGGTTTTGGTTCTCATGCCTATCCTGATTTTTGCAGATTTGCATTTGATGTTAACAATTACCTGTCACAGCAGAAATGGACTACCCCTTTGGTGGATATTCATACAGTGAATGATCGCTCGCCGGCTGATTTTAAGCTGTGGACAGAAGCCTGGTCTCAGCAAAGTCATGTGCAGATCAATCCATTATCAGTTTTAGCCATTAAAAAGCCAAAGGGACTAAAGAAATTTACTGTTTTGCAGAAGACTGACTCCGGTAGGCCAGATGGTACTTTTCAGCTTACCCTAAAATCATTAGGTAAGCAGTCGATTAGATCTGGAGATCTTTTGGCAATTTATCCTGAAAATGATCACAGGGAAAGGCTTTATTCTATTGGTGTAGTTAACGGTGCAATTCAATTGAGTGTTAGACTTCATCCTGAGGGGCTTGGGTCAACTTATCTTCATCAACTTCAGCCAAATGGGTTACTAAAGGCAAAAGTGGTAGCCAACCCGCACTTTTATTTCCCTCAAAAGGCAGCTAAGGTAATTATGATTTCTAACGGAACAGGTATTGCGCCTTTTCTTGGAATGATTGATCAAAATATTAACCACACTTCTTGTCATTTATATTGTGGATTTAGAGAAGCCGCGTCTTATTTGCCATTTGAACAATTGTTGAATGACAGTCTCCGCACAGATAAAGTAAGTACATTAAACATAGCCTATTCAAGAGAAGGCGAAAAGCAATATGTGAGCGACCTGATAAAAAGAGATGCAGATCTAATTTTTAATACGCTAAAAGAGGGAGGAGTGATCATGATATGTGGCTCACTATCTATGCAAAAGGATGTTTCTATACTACTGGAAGAGATCTGCGATAAAGAAGGTGGGGAGAATTTATCCTTTTACCAGTCCCACGGGCAGGTACTGCTGGATTGTTATTAAACCTTACATACGTTTAATACGGTGTTTCTTCAAATTAATATCCTCACTTGAAGAGATTACACCTTGGTCAGTAATCATAATATAGCTATAGTTAGGGTATTTTTTTAACAGGTTTATTCCGTCTGTTTTTCCCAGTACCATTGTTGATGTGCTAAGCCCATTGGCTACTTCGGCACTGGGGCCAATAACCGTAACGCTGCATAATCCTGTAGCTGGGTATCCCGTGATGGGATTGATAATGTGCGAATAGCGCTTTCCATTAAAGGTTACAAATTTTCTATAACTACCTGAGGTAACCACTGCGCTTTTAGTTAAGGGGATAACTGCAAAAATTTGATCTTCTTTAAGTGGATTTGTTATTCCAATGGTCCAGTATTTTCCATTTGGTTGTTTACCCCATGTACTCATATCTCCCGATGCATTCACGATACCAGCATTAATCCCCTTTGCCAACATCATTTCCCGGCACTTGTCTGCTGCATAGCCCTCGCCCAGCGCACCAAAGCCAAGCTTCATTCCTTTCAATTTTAAGAAAATAGTGGAGGCAGCACTGTCCAGAATGATGTTTTTGTAACCCACTTTTTCAACAGATCTTTTAACAGCTTCCTCGGTTGGCATTGCCGTCATAGACCCATCAAACTTCCAAATCTTATCCATTGCCGCAAAGCTGATGTCAAATGCTCCATTTGTAATCTTAGACAATTGAAGTGCCCGCTTTGTTAATGTAAAAAGCTCTTTATCAACCTTAAACGGGGCGATGCCCGCATTTCTATTCACGTTAGATACCTGTGAATTGGCTTTCCAGTCGGAGATAAGGTTTTCTATCCTGCTGATTTCTTTAATTACAGAATCTATGTTGCTTTCTGCCAAAAGGCTATCTTTTGCCACAATGGTAATGTCAAACCTGCCGCCCATAAGCAAGGTAGTACGCTTGCGCAATACCTGTGCATTTACATGCAAAGCCGACAAGATAAGTATCAGACAAAAAAATCCTTTCATTGGGGGTAAATGATAATATAATAGCTGGCTAAGATACGATCAAATTCAGTAGAAGGACACCAATCAGGCCAATTACTGCGACCAGGGTTTCCATTACAGACCAGGATAAGATGGTTTGTTTAATGGTTAAGTTGAAATATTCTTTAAACATCCAAAAGCCGGGGTCATTTACATGGGAGAACATCAGACTACCTGCTCCAATTGATAGCACCATTAGGCTTGGGTTGCTATGCGATTGCAGAAGTACTGGCGCCATAATTCCTGCTGCTGTAAGGCCGGCAACTGTGGCCGAGCCTACGCTCACTCTAATGAGTGCGGCAATTAACCAGCCCAAAAATAAAGGATCTACGTTTAATGTGTTCAACGATGCTGCAATTTGATTGCTTACCCCACTATCAATAAGGACTTGTTTTAAACCCCCAGATCCTGCAATAATTAATAGGATCATAGCGATATCTTTGACTGCTACACCGTAAATAACCATGATGTCTTTGACGCTTTTACCCATATTAACCCCCAAAGTATACGTAGTAACCAGAAGTGTGATCAGCATTACAATGGTAGGCTCAGAGAGAAAGCCAATTATATCTTTTAAATTTTGATTGGGCTTTGCTAGTCCGTATAGTGTTGCTCCGCCAAGAAGTATAACCGGTAATAATGCAGAAAGAAAACTATTGGTCGCCCCGGGTAATTGGTTGTCCGGTAGGTCTTCTGATTGAAATGCTTTTAAAGGAACGGATACCATATTTTTTAATGTTCTGGCATATATTGGGCCTGCCAATACAATTGCAGGTATCGCTAAAGCTATCCCATAAAATAAGGTGAGGCCCATATTAGCATGAAATTGCAAGACCAATGCAGATGGAGACGGGTGGGGTGGAAGAAATCCATGGGTAACAGATAGTGCCGCCAGCATGGGTAATCCGATATAAACTGCTGGTAATTTATATTTGTAAACCACAGAGAATATCAAGGGCACCATCAATACAAAACCAACATTATAGAATAGAGGTATGCCCACAATAAACCCTGTAAATACCATTCCCCATACGATGTATTTTGTGCCAAAGAGGTTCATCATTACCGCAGCAATCTTTTGGGCCGCACCGCTTTCTGCCACCAACTTACCTAACATGGCACCAAAAACGATGATAGATACCAACGACCCCATGATATCGCCCATGCCTTTCTGTACAGAAGCGGTAACTTCTTTTATTGGAATGCCAAGCAGCAAGCCACAGGTTAAGGAAACAATTAGGAATGCAATAAAAGGATTAAACCGCGCCCAACTTATAAGTAATACCAATAGAATGATGCAGGTTACAATAATTAGTATGGTCATTACACACTATTTTATCATAATTTTCTTTCCTTCTTTAGCAGATAGTCTGGCGGCCTCCAGTATTTTAACCACAATCAAGTTGTTTTCAAGTGACGATAAATCATTTTCCGGCTTAATTTCATTTCTTAAAACTGCGGCCAGATAGTCAAGGTGACTGCTGTAAGATTTTGCTAAGGGCTTCGCTTTTATTAAACTATAGTCAGCACTGTTGGTTGACTTAATCCGAAGTGTGTTTGAGTTTACCGCTTGTATATACCCCGTTTGGCCAAATAGTTCCATGTCCTTTATGTTAAAAGGCCAATTCCAGGAGGCTTCAATTATTCCAGTGGCATTTGCATACTCTACTAAAATAGTAGCATCATCATCTACCTTTGGATAAACTTTTGGCTTAATTCTTTTTGTAATAGCAGTAACAGAAATTGGTGTTGCACCATCCATTAACCATGTCATGAGGTTTGCTCCATAGCAACCAAAATCAACAATTGCACCCCCACCATTTTTTACAGGATCAGTTAGCCAGCTCAAAAATTCTTTACTTACCCCAATCTCCTTTGGTCCTTGGTGGCCGTCATGAAAAATCATTTTTCTTAATTCGCCAATTGCCTTGTCCTGCTTAACCCGGGTATAGGCTTCCTGGTTGCTATCGTACCAGGTGGTTTCATAGTTGGTAAGCAATTTGATTTTGTATTGTTTTGCCAATGCTGCCATTCTTAATGCATGTTTTACAGATACGGCTAAAGGTTTTTCAACCATTACCGATATCCCAAGTGGGGCAGCTACTTCAACAACAGCCAGGTGGTCTTCAATGGCATTAAATGCCAGTACTACATCAGGTTTTTTAACTTTTAGTAAGTCAGTTAAATTATTGAAGAATATAGAGTCAGGCAGCTTTGCCCGATCTTTAAAACGTTTGATCAGGTCTTTGTTGTCTTCTGCAATCCCAATGATGTTCACTTCGCCTTTCACGTAGCTATTCATAATTAGGTTAACATGATCGTGACTCAAACCTGCCAGTGCAACATTTAATTTAGTTTGGGCTGTTGCATTTTCATAAATTCCATGGCTAAGGAACATAAAGATAAATACAGCAGCAATATTTTTAAAGTTGAAGGTTTTAGTCATTTTTTGTATAGTTATATATTTTTGCAAAAGCAATTTAGTGATTAACAGCGACAAAACAAGCTGCTGCATAAATATGTTCTGCCCACTAGCCTAAAGAAAAACATCTTCTGCACCGGGGTTCATAACTGTCTTTTTCGCCCAATAATATCTTAGCTTCACTGGCTACTTTCCGGAAAGAATAAGTTGCAGGAGATCCACATTTAACACAAACAGCATTCACTTTTGTAACTAGTTCTGCTATAGCCATTAATGCGGGTACCGGGCCGAATGGCTTTCCTGAAAAATCCATATCCAGACCGGCAACAATAACACGAATCCCTTTCTGCGCCAACTTGTTACATACATCGGGCAGATCTTCGTCAAAAAATTGAGCCTCATCAATACCAACTACCTGGGTGTCTGCCTTTAACAATAAGATCTCAGACGACGTTTCTACAGGCATGGACTGAATGGAGTTAAAGTCGTGAGACACTACAGCCTTCTCGTCATACCTGGTATCTGTTTTTGGCTTAAAGATCTCTACTTTCAACTTTGCTATTTCAGCGCGCTTTATTCTTCTTAAGAGTTCTTCCGTTTTACCAGAAAACATAGAGCCGCAAATTACTTCTATGCTACCGCAAAACTCTCCTCGCCTATAAATTTGTTCACTGAATAACATGTTTGTTGCCTGGTTATAGGCTGCTAATATCGAAATTTTGTGTTATTTTTGAGAGGCAAGTTACCAACATAAAAGATCAATTTTTTCGTTATAAAGCTATGGTTAACCAAAGTAACATCTTCAAAAAAATAGGGTATATATTAAATGAACTACAGGATCAGTACGAATTTTTGTCGGAAAACCCTGATCAGCTGAGTGAATTGGAGTTAGAGTTGTTTCTGGCAAATGCTAACTTTCTGTCGGATCATGTTCAAATTGTAAAAAAGCTGAATAGTAATCAACCATTAAAGGAACTTCCCCCGCCTGTGGAGCAGAAAATAGCTGCAAAACCTGTAGAAGAAGTTTTTGCAATGCCTTCAGCAACAGTACCAACTCCTGTTGAAGTATTCCCGACACCTGTTGAACCAGTTCCAATACATGTTGAAGCTGTTAAGCCATTTCAAATAGCCTTTTCAGAAGAAACTCATAGCCTGGCTGAAGAAACTCCTGCGGTAGTGGAAGAAGTTCCTGAAATTACGGAACAAGCTAATGAAGAGGCGAAAGAAGCCAATATGGAAAGGGTTAGACCTTCATCAGTAAACGACGACATCTTTAAATTTGATGATACGCCTGCTACCTTTGAATTTATTATAGAAGCTAATAAATTCAAAGCGCCCGTTGAACTGGAAGAAGTTTTAGCGGATAACCACCATGAAGGGGTGGTTGATTACTTTAAGGATAATGAGCAGGAAGCTGATAAGCTTGACGATATCGATATCAACACTGCTGAAGAAATAGTTAGCCCAACTGCAGTGCCTAAAGGCATTATAGAAGATGAAGTAGGACCAGAGCCATTCCTGGTGTCGCCTGCTACGCCTAAACCAACAATAAACGAACTGCTGGCAGGTCATAAGACTGCAAATATTAATGAAGACAATAGTAGTCCGGTGATCACCGATCTTAAAAAAGCTGTAAACTTAAATGAGAAGCTGCTTTATATAAAAGATCTATTCAATGGCTACAACCTGGCTTATTCAGAAGCAATTGACATCCTGAACAAACTTCCTGATTTTAAAGCGGCAGATGCCTTCCTTAAAAATAATTATGCGGTTAAAAACAATTGGGATGCGAAACAGGTAACCGTAGAAAAGTTTTATGATCTTCTAAAACAACGTTTCCCGGGCGATTAAATAAAGCCCATCCGGTTTGAATCAAGCTTCAGAAAGATAAACAGCAACACGGTAAAGCTCCACAAAGAGGAGCCCCCGTAACTGATAAACGGTAGGGGTATGCCAATTACCGGCACTATTCCAATTGCCATTCCTATATTGATAAATACGTGGAAGAATAAAATACAGGCCACACAATAACCGTATACACGGGAAAAAGTGGATCGCTGTCGCTCAGCGAGATTTATCAACCGGATCAAGAGAAAAACATAGAGGCCAATCACTACAAAACAGCCAATAAATCCCCATTCCTCTCCAATCGTTGAAAATATAAAATCAGTACTTTGAGCCGGTACATATCCATATTTTGTCTGCGTACCTTGTAAAAACCCCCTACCTGTAATCTGGCCAGAACCGATTGCTATCTTAGACTGGATCACATTATATCCTTGCCCCTGTGGGTCTATCTTTAAACCCAGAATTAATTCTATACGGTTTCGCTGATGTGGCTTAAGTATCTTTTCGTAAGTGAGTTTAACAAGGAATAAATAAGCGATCGCAATGATCGTAACCAGAATAGCAGAGAACATGATCTTTTGTTTTCTCCTGTTTTGGTAGACAAACAATGAGCCGATTGCCAGAATTACCGGAATGAGTATTTGTATCGGAACCAAAAAATCGGCAATAAAGAGCACGATCATTCCTAGAAAGATGAGCAGAAAGTAGCCAGATAATCCCTCTCTATACATTGGAAACATAAAGGCAAGAAATACAAGCGCTGAGCCAGTGTCTGGTTGCAGCTGTATGAGTAAGAGTGGAAAACCAATGATCAGCCCAGCAAAAAGAATTGATTTAAAATCTCTGAATTTAGGATTGAAAGTACTGACGTACCTCGCCAGCAAAAGCGATGTGCCAAATTTGGCGAATTCTGATGGCTGAAGTTTAAATCCACCGCCAATGGAAATCCAGGCTTGATTTCCGGCGACACTTTTACCTACAATAAGTACCACAACCAGCAGTAAAGCGGTAATGCCATAAATAATAGGGGAGAACACACTGAAGAACTTTGCATCAAGCAACAGGATAGAAAAGCCAATTACCAAAGCGGCAATAATATACAGGAGTTGCTTGCCATAGCTACTGCCAAAATTAAAGGCGGCAGATTCTGATGTATTGAAAACAGAAGCGTAGATGTTAACAAATCCTACCCCGCACAGCGCTATAAAAATCAAGATGCTAATCCAGTCTACGTTAAAAAAGAACCTGCTATTTTGTTGATTGTTCATTTTTTAATATGGGTAATTTGATGGAATCAATTGGCTTAGGTTTTAGCTTTATTTTTGGCTTAATTGGAGGAGGGAGAACTGACTCGTTTTTCATCAGTTCCACTTTTGCCAGCTTATTGGTAGCTATACTGTCTTTTAAATATTTTTCCGTAATATAACTGGCAATAGGTGCGGCATAAGCACTACCATAGCCGGCATTTTCTACAATAACAGCAATGGCTATTTTCGGGTTATCTCTTGGCGCAAATCCAATAAATACAGAGTGATTCTTGCCACGCGGGTTTTGTACAGTACCTGTTTTTCCGCACATGATGATGTTCGCTATTCTTGATTCAACAGCAGTACCCCAGGATGCATTTACGGCATCCTGCATTCCATCAATCACAGGTTCAAAATGCCGTGCATCAATTCCAACGTAATTCTTTTTTACATATTCATTCCTGATTACCCTATCCTTGCCTATTGCTTTTACCAGGTGCGGCTTAATGTAATAACCCCTGTTTGCAATTACAGACATGATATTGGCCATTTGAAGTGGTGTTGCATCCATTTCACCTTGTCCAATAGCCAATGATATCACTGTAGTGTAGCCCCAATATTTACTGTATTTCTTTGAATAATAAGATTCATCATAAAGCCTTCCTGTTCTTTCACCCGGAAGATCTACACCTAAAGTATCACCCAAGCCCCATAGCTTTACCTTTTTCTGCCAATCAGCATAAGCCGCTTGCTGATTCTTATACTTTTTCTGAGTCAGCAATTTCTGAAATACATAACAGGCATAAGTATTACAGGATCTGGCCAGGCCCCTTCTAAGTGCAACATCACCGTCAATATGCTCACATTTTACCCAATGATTACCTGCCCTGAAACCACCGGGACAATTAAAAGTAGTGTTTGGATCAATTACGCCTTCCTGTAAACCAATTAATGCATCCAACGGTTTAAAAGCAGATCCAGGAGAATAGTATCCCTGAATAGGCCTGATGTTAAATGGACGGTATGGCTCCGCTAAAATCTTCATGTAGTTATTGCCAGATTGCCGGCCTACCATGTCATTTGGATTATAACCCGGACTACTCACAAAAGCTAAAATCTCTCCGGTAGCAGGTTCTATGGCTACAATACTGCCTATTTTATTGTGCATTAGTTGCTCGCCCAATTTCTGTAGCCTGATGTCCAGTGAAGAGATCAGCTGCTCGCCTGAAACAGCCGAAGTATCAAATTTTCCTTCAGCATAACTCCCTTTAGGTACGTTATGTGCATCATACAGCATGTTTACCACACCTCTTTCGCCCCGCAATACCTTTTCGTAAGAACGCTCTACACCAGATTTGCCAATATAATCTCCTGATCTGTAATACCCTTCAGATTTCTCTATATCGGTCGGTGTTACTTCCTTTATATAGCCTAAAAACTGACTGGCAATGCTATCCGGGTATTGTCTTATCGTTCTGCTCTGTACAAAAAAGCCTGGAAACTGCGCAAGCTGCTCAGACAAACTCTGGTAAATCTCTATAGAAAGTTGCTTTTCAATCGGCCCTGGCTGATATCGGGAGAGTCGCCTGGCTTTTCTCATGTTCTTGCCAAACTTAGCAGTATCAACCTCTATAATCTTACAAAGGGCAACGGTATCAAATGGTTTAACATCATTAGGGATAGCCATCAAGTCATATACCAATTCGTTTTGAACCAATACATTGTCGTTTCTATCCCTAATAACCCCGCGTGCTGGGTACGTGTAAATCCTTTTTAGCACATTACTTTTTGCAGATATAAAATACTTGTCGCTAAAAACCTGAATGTAAAACAGTGTTCCAAGCAAGATCAATGCAACTACAAGGAAGAGGCCTTGTATAATATACTTTCGGTTAAACAGACTATCCATTACCTCGCCTTCCTGTTGTAAAAGATAAATTCAATTAACAACACAATGAAGAGGGTAAAGACGCTGCTCAATAAACTTCTAACAATGGTATAAGTAATTTCAGTTAGTCTGAATGTTTCTAAAAGGAATAGTATGATGTGATGTGAAAATATACATAGAGATGCATACAGCAGAAACCATTTAAAGCCCATGTTCCCCAAGGTAGGTTCTGGCTCGTCAAAGTTATCTCGATTGACAGAAACTGATATAAAAAGAATCCTTACAAATACCAAAACTACACATGCTGCGGTATGAACGCCATAGGTGTCATAAAAAGCATCAATAGTTAGTCCGGTAATAAAGGCAATAAGGTAAAGTAAGAGATTGGGAGTGCTAAACGGCAGTAATAAAAGAAACAGTACGTAAATAAAAGGATTGGCTAAATTATAGAAGCTCATATTCCTCAACAGAAGAATCTGAAATAAAAGAAGGATAAACCACCTTATCATGTTTATAATTACCAGTCTACTGTTCATCAGGCACTTTAGCTTCTAATACTTGTTTTTCTTTTGCAAACTTATCTTTAATTATATACACATACTGTAATGCACTAAAATCGTTAAATAGGATTACTTCAATCAGTTTAAAGTTGTCTCCTTTAGATATTCCTGTATTGCTAACTTTTCCAACCGGTATGCCAGTAGGGAAAGAAGAGAAATTGGAGGTAATCACGGTATCACCCAGGCTTAGCTTAAAGTGGTTGGGGATATCCTTGATGTAGGCCTTCCTATAATCAAAGTTCCCATCGCCCCAAATTAATGATCCAACTGCCTTATTCTTCTTAATGTTTACACTGATGTAGGTGTCTTTATGAAGCAACGACCTGATGGTAGCAAAGTGTTCTGACACATCTCTTATGTATCCAACTATACCTTTTCCTGGAGAAATGACAGGCATACCGCTCGTAATTCCATCCACCGTACCACGGTTAATGGTTATAATATTGTTGCGTAAGACAATAGAATTCTTAACTACCCTTGCAGATAGGTAAGTATATTGAGGAACACCAGAGGTATCTCTTAAGGTAATGTCTTTAGCCGTATCAATATTCTGTAAAGCGAGTACCTGGGTTTTAAGCAGGGCGTTCTCCCTGGCCAAACTGTCGTTAACAGTACCGAGGTTCAAATACCGATTAACTACGTTTAAATTGGTATAGGCATCGCCAACTATTTTATTGGTGCTGTTTACAGTAACGCTGTGCTGGTAAGCATTGTTCTTAATCGTCAGTACAATACCTATTGTAAAAAAGATGATAAAGAAAAAGAATGCGTTGTATCTGTTTAAAAAAATCCAAAGGTTACGCATCCCGGCTTACAGATTAAGGTGAAATGTTACGATTTGAATACTTTCATGCCTGATGCAAATAGTTACTGCATTAGGAATTTAAAAGTGCCTATGTTTTTTAATGCGATACCAGTTCCACGAACTACAGCACGAAGTGGATCTTCAGCTACATGTACAGGAAGCTTAGTTTTTGCAGCCACACGTTTATCCAATCCTCTTAATAATGCACCACCTCCAGTTAAATAAATGCCAGTTTGATAAATATCTGCAGAAAGTTCTGGTGGAGTGATCTCCAATGCTTTTAAAATAGCTTCTTCAATTTTAGAAATAGACTTATCAAGACAATGCGCTATTTCGGTATAAGAAACAGTAATTTGCTTTGGAACACCTGTCATCAAATCTCTTCCCTGTACTGCAAAATCAGCAGGAGGATCAGCCAGTTCAGGCAAAGCAGCACCCACTTCAATTTTAATCTTTTCAGCGGTACGGTCGCCAATCATAATGTTGTGTTGCCTGCGGATGTAATTCACAATATCAGAATCAAAGTTATCTCCTGCTACGCGAATAGATTGATCGCAAACGATACCAGATAAAGCAATAACAGCAATTTCTGTTGTTCCTCCACCAATATCAATGATCATGTTACCCATCGGCTCTTCTACGTCAATTCCGATACCTACAGCAGCTGCCATAGGCTCATGAATCAAGTACACTTCTTTAGCTCCGGCTATCTCTGCAGAATCCCTAACCGCACGTTTTTCTACCTCTGTAATGCCAGAAGGGATACAAATGACCATTCTAAGTGAAGGGAACATCCATCCTTTACCACCGTTTAGCATGCGTATCATACCTTTTATCATTGCTTCTGCGGCGTTGAAATCAGCAATAACACCATCCTTTAGCGGCCTTACCGTTCGTATATTGTCGTGGGTTTTACCCTCCATTTGCATGGCCTGTCTGCCAATTGCTATAATTTTGTTGGTTTGCCTGTCGAACGCAACAATAGACGGCTCATCAACAACTACTTTATCATTATGTATGATCAGGGTGTTTGCGGTACCTAAGTCAATCGCAACTTCCTGTGTGAACCAATTAAATAAACCCATTTATAGGTGATAATTAAATTTTAAAAATTCTATATACTATAGTAATGTAAAACTACGGCTTTTTATTGTATTTGACTGTAAATAATTAGTGTTTAAAATGTCTGATACCTGTAGTTACCATAGCAATTCCCTTTTCATTTGCCATATTTATAGAATCAGCATCTTTAATAGAGCCACCCGGCTGTAAAACAGCCGTAATACCTGCTTCAGCAGCTATTTCTACACAATCAGGGAATGGGAAAAAAGCATCAGAAGCCATTACTGAACCTTTTAAATCAAATTTAAAAGCATCTGCCTTAACAATTGCCTGCTTTAAAGCATCAACCCTTGAAGTTTGGCCAACCCCACTTGATAAAAGCTGATTGTTTTTCACAAAAACAATGGTGTTGGACTTGGTATGTTTTACAATTTTGTTAGCAAAGTGCAGGTCTTTCAGTTCTTGTGCGGTAGGTGTTTTGGTGGTAACGGCTGTCATTTGATCCGGACCTTCAATAATCAAATCCTTATCCTGTTCTATTACGCCGTTTAACAACGTTTTAAATTGCTTTGTGCTTAGCGCTACCTCATTTCTTTGTAAGATGACCCTGTTCTTTTTACCTCGGAAAAGCTCAACAGCCTCTGCCTGGTAGGATGGAGCAATAAGCACTTCAAAAAACAGTTTATTGATCTCTGTTGCAGTAGCAAGGTCAACTTCCCTGTTCGCAATTAATACTCCGCCAAAAGCAGATACCGGATCGCAGGCAAGGGCAATGTTCCATGCTTCAAGAATCCTTGGGTTAGAGGCTACACCGCAAGCATTGGTATGCTTTAATATCGCAAATGTAGGTTCTTCAAATTCATCAATCAGCGCTACAGCTGCATCTACATCTACCAGGTTGTTGTAAGACAGTTCTTTGCCGTTAAGCTTGGTAAACATTTGATCAAGATCACCATAGAATACGCCTTTTTGATGAGGGTTTTCTCCATATCTTAAAGTTTGAGATTTGCTAATGCTTTGTTTAAATACGGTTAAAGGTTCTTCCGTGTTGAAGTAATTAAAGATAGCCGTATCATAATTGGATGAAGTATGGAAAGCTGTTTTTGCATAAGCTTTACGCTGTTGTAAAGTAGTTTCTCCATTTTGGTTAGCCAGTTGCTCAGCTAAATTCGCGTAATCATCTTTAGAAGCGATAATTACTACGTCATTAAAGTTTTTTGCAGCAGCCCTGATCAGGGATATACCACCAATATCAATCTTTTCTATGATTTCTACTTCAGAACCGCCTGCTCTCAATGTTTCTTCAAAAGGGTATAAATCCACAATAACCAGGTCAATTTCAGGGATTTCGTATTCGGCAATCTGACTTTGATCAGAAGATAATCCTCTGCGGTTTAAAATGCCGCCAAATACTTTAGGGTGTAATGTTTTTACTCTGCCGCCCAATATTGAAGGATATCCGGTAAGGTCTTCCACCGCCGTTACAGGCAAACCCAGGTCTTTGATAAACTGTTCCGTACCTCCGGTAGAGAAAAGCTGCACACCTTGCTGAGCAAGTAAACGAACTAGTGGCTCAAGGCCATCCTTGTAATAAACTGAAATTAAAGCGTTTTTGATCTTAATTGATTGGCTCATCAGAGAAAAATTTTGAGCCGCAAAAGTAGTTATTTTTTTATCTTTTTTATAATGGATTCTACAACACGGGGATAATGAAGATGCTCCAGTTGCTGACCTTTAAATTTAATCATTTCCAGGTTGTCTCCCTTATCAATTTTATATTTAGCCTGATATATAAATTCACCTTCATCATAATTTGCATCCACATAATGAATGGTTATTCCACCTTCGGGTTCATTGGCAGCCATTACTGCTTTGTGGACAAAATCTCCGTACATTCCCTTGCCGCCAAATTTAGGCAATATGGCAGGATGGATGTTGATGATCCGCCCCGGGTATTCATCAATCAGATTTTTTGGGATAAGCCATAAAAATCCAGCAAGAATGATTAGGTCTATATCCAGGTTTTTCAGCAGGTCAATAATATGATCAGTATGATAGAATTCATTCCGGTCGAATATATGTGAAGGAATCTCAAAGTTATCTGCGCGTTGTAATACGTATGCATCAGGATTATTGGTTAACACAAGAGCAACCTCAGCCTCTTTGTCGTGTTTAAAGTGTTCCATCAATTTTTGGGCATTGGAGCCAGAACCCGAAGCAAAAATAGCAATGTGTTTTTTCATATAGTGGTTTTTAACCGTTAAGCTTGTTACCTTTCGGGTATACACTCCTTTGTTAGATGTGGTTCAAAAATAACATTTTAAGCTTTTAAAGAAAGAGTTTGTCTGAAATTTCTCCTCAGCAAGTTACCTGCTTGTCCCTTTTAATGTTTAGTTTTGTGGAGAATTATTGGGTAAAGGCGTCTTAAAGGCAGATCACATGTTACCGCAGGGATAAGTTGATGACCTTATTGCGCTTAATTAAAAAATATTTATTAATGCTTTTGTATTTTAAAAACATTAATTCTATATTTGCAGTCCGAAAAAACAAGAAGCTAATTGGGCTTAGTCCTAACTATAAAATATTATAATAACAAAAAATGGCAAATCATAAATCTTCACTAAAGAGAATTAGAGCAAACGCAACTAAACGTTTACGTAATAGATACCAGGCAAAAACTACTCGTACGTTTATTAAAAGATTGCGTGCGTCAGAAGATAAAAAAACTGGTCTTGAATTACTTCCAAAAGTAATTTCAATGTTAGATCGTTTAGCTAAAAAGAGTGTTATTCACAAAAATAAAGCTGCAAACAATAAATCTAAGCTAACTAAGTTTGTTAATAATTTAAAATAAGTAGAGCTTAGCAAAATATTTAAACGTGATGTGCATTGCACATCACGTTTTTTTATGTCTTAGATTTTCTGTTCAATCTTAAGCCATGGAAAAATATGAACAGAAACTTGGCATTAAGTTCTGGGCGGAAGCAGACAGGCCCCGGGAGAAAATGATGATTAACGGTAGGCGACAGCTTACCGATGCTGAACTGGTTGCTATTTTAATAGGATCAGGCAATAAAGATGAATCAGCCGTAGAGCTGAGTAAAAGAATCCTTGCACATTTTAAGAATGACCTGGATAGCCTCGGCAAAGCTTCAATTAACGACCTTTCCAAATTTAAAGGGATAGGGGAGGCAAAAGCAATCTCAGTTGTCGCCGCACTAGAGCTGGGCAGAAGAAGGAAAGATGTAGTTACGGGAGAATTGCCTAAAGTAAGCTCCTCTAAAGATGCTTACCAAATACTTTTCCCTGTTTTCTCTGATCTAAATCATGAGGAGTTCTGGATACTGCTCTTAAACCGTGCAAATTTTGTACTGGGCAGGCACCTGATCAGCAAAGGCGGGATGGCCGGTACTGTGGCAGATCCAAAGATTATTTTTAAAGCAGCGCTGGATCAGAATGCCGCCAACATTATTCTGGCACACAATCATCCTTCAGGAAATTTAAAACCCAGTCAGGAAGATTTAAGCCTTACAAAGAGAATGGTAGAGTCGGGCAAAATGCTGGATCTTCATGTGTTAGATCATTTGATTTTAGCCAACAATAAATACCTTAGTTTTGGTGATGAAGGACTAATTTAAAGGTTTATTACGCTAGCTTTATTTTATATCTTTGCATTTTATTTTGAAGACACTACATGAAAATTTCTTATAACTGGTTAAAGCAATTCATTAAAACAGATAAAACACCTCAGGAACTCTCTTTAATACTTACTGATATAGGTTTAGAGGTAGAAAGCCTGGAAACTGTTCAGCCTGTTGTTGGTGGCTTAGCAGGATTGATAACCGGCGAAGTATTAACCTGTGTGCAACACCCAAATGCAGATCGATTAAGGGTAACTACTGTAAATGCAGGAACGGGAGCCGTATTGCAAATTGTTTGTGGTGCACCAAATGTTGCGGCAGGACAAAAAGTAATTGTTGCTACTGTTGGTACTACGGTTTTTCCAAATGAAGGGGAACCATTTAAGATCAGTAAATCTAAAATAAGAGGAGAAGAATCTGAAGGGATGATCTGTGCTGAGGATGAAATAGGTCTTGGAAATTCTCATGATGGCATATTGGTGCTTCCGGCAGAAACACCAATCGGCCTATCTGCAAAGGAACACTTTAAGCTGGAAGAAGATTATTTGTACGAGATCGGGTTAACGCCAAATAGAGCCGATGCAGCTTCACATCTTGGGGTTGCAAGGGATTTGGCAGCATACTTCCGCTCGGATATTCAAATGCCCGCCCTAACTCCATTTGTAGCTTCAGAAAAGAATGATGCGCTAACGGTAAATGTTGAGGATACAGCGGCATGCCCAAGATATAGCAGCGTGTCAATAACAGGGGTTTCAGTCAAGCCTTCGCCAGAGTGGCTTCAGGATAAATTGAAAGTAATTGGCATCAGACCAATTAATAATATTGTAGACATTACCAATTATGTATTGCATGATCTTGGTCAGCCTTTGCATGCTTTTGATGCAGATCAGATTAGTGGTGGAAAAATTCTGGTTAAGAAATGTGCAGAGGGAACTCCTTTTATCACACTTGATGATGTTGCCCGTAAACTATCGGCAGATGATCTGATGATTTGCGATGCAGAAAAGCCGCTATGTATAGCTGGTGTTTTTGGTGGTAAAGATTCTGGTGTAACGGAGACGACCACCAAGGTGTTTTTAGAAAGCGCCTACTTTAATGCGGTATCAGTTAGGAAAACAGCTAAACGTCATGGATTAAAGACAGATGCCTCTTTTAGATTTGAAAGGGGGACTGATCCTGAAATGACTGTTTTTGCCCTAAAACGTGCTGCCTTGCTGATACAGGAAGTTGCAGGCGGACAAATTGCTTCGGTTATTTCTGACATTTATCCGCAACCGATAAAGCCTTTTGATGTTACAGTAAGCTATAGTAATATCAATAAGTTAATTGGCGCTGAAATTCCTGATGCAGAAATTAAATACATCATATCTGCCTTAGGTATAGCCGTAGTTAGCGAAACTACTGATGGATTAGAATTGCAGGTGCCTAGTTTTAAGGTAGATGTTACGCGGGAGTGTGACATTACCGAAGAAGTGCTTAGGATATACGGCTACAACAATATTGCGATACCCAATAAAGTAAATGCATCGTTGTCTTATAGTCCTAAACCAAGCAGGGAGCAAACGCAACATGTGGTTGCAGATATGTTAACGGCGAATGGATTTTTAGAGATCTGGTGTAATTCACTGACAAAAGGATCCTATTCAAAAACGCCCGAAGAAGCAGTTCAAATCTTAAACCCCCTAAGCTCTGACCTTAATGTAATGCGCCAGGAGTTGCTGATGCCGGCACTTGAAAGTGTTGCCTATAATTTGAACAGAAAAATTACTGATATTAAGTTCTATGAGTTTGGTAAAACCTACCACCTCATAGCTGAGAAATATATAGAAAGACCAAGGTTGTTGTTGTTAATGTCTGGTGCCAGACAAACTGAACAATGGAACCAAAAGCCTGTTGCCATCAGCTTTTATCATTTAAAGGCTGCTGTTGATTCAGTTATGGGAAGACTGGGGATTAGCAATTACCAATCTGAAGAAATAAGCAATGCGCACTTCGCCTATGGTCTTAAATATTTTAGAGGCGATAAAACCATGGTAAGCTTTGGTGCAGTTACCGATGCAGATAAGAAGACAAGTGATATTGATAATGATGTCTATTATGCAGATTTCGACTGGGCGATGTTGCTTTATGTAGTGAAGAAGAATAAGATCATCAATAAAGAGATTGCTAAATATCCGGCAGTGAGGAGAGATTTATCTATGTTGGTTGATGCGAATGTAACTTTTGATGACCTGAAGACCATTGCTTTTAAAGCGGATAAGAAGTTAATAAAGAATATTCAGGTGTTTGACGTGTATGTTGGGGATAAACTTCCGGAAGGCAAAAAATCTTATGCGTTAAATTTAACCCTTCAGGATGAGGAACAAACGTTGACCGACAAGCAAATTGATGCGGTTATGCAAAAGATTATTTATAACTTAGCACAAACAGCTAAAGCTGAAATAAGAAAATAAATTTATAGCTTAGAGAATAAGTATTTAAAATAAAAATTAACGCATAAAATGTCTTCCGTTTCCGGTCAGTTAGATTCAATCCTCAGTAAAACAGCTCGTTTAATAGAGCTCTGTAATGCATTGCAGGAAGAAAATGACTTGTTGAAGCTTGAAAATGACGCTGTAAAAGTTGCCGTAAATGCAGCAAAGAACAAGACTCAGGATCTGGAAGAAAAGCTAAGGGTGTTAAAACTTGCTAAAAGTATTGACGGGACAAGTGAAAAGTCTCTTGATATAAAGCAAAAAATTAACGAATTTGTGCGTGAAATTGATAAGTGTGTTGTATTACTTAAGAAATAAGGAATACGGTAAAGTGAAACAAAGCTAAGAAATGGGAGAAATCTCGATAAAAATAACTATTTCAGACCGCATCTACCCGTTAAAGGTAAATACGGAAGAAGAAGAAATTGTAAGGCGAGCAGCCAAGATTATTAATGAACGCATAAAGGACTATCAGGAAAACTATGCGGTTAGAGATAAACAGGATTTGCTTTCAATGGCAGTACTGCATTATGCAACTGCTGTCCTTAGGGTTGAAAACAAGGTTCAGAACCAGGATACTGAGGTTTCAGATAAGGTAGAAGAATTGGATAGTTTATTAAGCGATTTTTTCTCCAAATAGGAGCGTTCTTTATATTAGTAACAAAATAAACAAAGATATAGCCGTAGCTAGTTTTTGAGTTTCACTATTTTTAAAACTTAACACTTCAATATTTATAGGATTGAGTGAGTGTATTTCATCTGTATTTATACACCTGAAAATGACTGAAATCCTAATTATAACTAGTTGAGGTTTTTAAAACGTGGGGCTTTTAAAGTTAGTTGCGGCTTTTTTTAATTGAATTTTTTTAAAATAGTGCATATTGCACGAATAGTTTTTACATAAAATAGAAATGGAAATAATAGGAATAATAGGTTCTTTACTGCTCGGTATAGCTATCGGAGTAGTAATCGGCAGATTCTTACTGCGCACCTTGCTAAAAAAGCAGGAGGTAGCAGTGCAGAATAAGGTTAAGAAAATACTTAAGGAGGCAGAAAGTAACGCCGAGATAATGAAGAAAGATCGGATGCTTGAAGCAAAAGAAAAGTTCCTTCAAATGAAATCTGATCATGAGCAAGAGGTAAATTCAAAAAATAACCTGATTAACCAGCGCGAGAACTCTTTGAAACAAAAGGAGCAATCACTCAGCTCAAAGTTAGAGAATGCAACCCGTAAAGATCAGGAACTGGACAATCAACGTAAAAACCTGGAAAAGCAGACAGAGATTGCTTTGAATAAACAGCAAGAGGTGGAACTGATCAAAAGTCAGCATGTGAAACAATTGGAAACTATTGCCGGCCTGAGTGCTGATGAAGCAAAAAACCAATTGATAGAAAACATGAAGCAGGAAGCGCGTACGCAGGCAATGATTCAGGTAAAAGATATTGTTGATGAAGCCAAGCTAACTGCAACCAAGGAGGCTAAAAAAGTAGTTATTCAAACCATTCAACGTACCGCTGTTGAAGCTGCGATTGAAAATACAGTTTCTATATTTCACATTGAAAGTGATGAGATTAAAGGTAGGGTAATTGGTAGGGAAGGCCGTAATATTCGTGCCCTTGAAGCAGCTACTGGTATTGAAATTATTGTTGATGATACCCCTGAGGCGATCATTCTATCTGGTTTTGATCCCGTAAGGAGAGAAATTGCACGTTTGGCTTTACACCGTTTGGTTACAGATGGCAGGATCCACCCGGCACGTATTGAAGAGGTAGTTGCTAAAACTAAAAAGCAGATTGAAGATGAGATCGTTGAGATCGGTGAGCGAACCGTAATTGATCTTGGAATCCATGGCTTACACCCGGAGTTGATTAGAATGGTTGGACGTATGCGGTACCGTTCATCGTACGGACAGAATCTGTTGCACCACTCTCGTGAGGTAGCTAATTTTTGTGCTACAATGGCTGCAGAGCTTGGTCTAAATGCTAAAATGGCTAAGCGTGCAGGTTTATTACATGATATAGGTAAGGTGCCTGATGATAATCCGGAATTGCCTCACGCAATTTTAGGTATGCAGCTGGCCGAAAAATATAAGGAGCATCCAGAAATCTGTAATGCCATTGGTGCCCACCATGATGAAATAGAGATGACTTCAATGATTTCTCCAATAATTCAGGCTTGCGATGCCATATCAGGCGCGCGTCCGGGTGCTAGACGTGAAGTAGTAGAAAGCTACATCAAACGTTTAAAAGAATTGGAAGAACTGGCAATGTCTTACCCTGGGGTAGAGAAAACATTTGCGATTCAGGCAGGTAGGGAGCTTAGGGTAATTGTTGAGAGTGAAAGAATCACTGATCAGCAGGCAGAGCTATTGGCAGCTGATATCTCTAATAGGATTCAAACTGAAATGACTTATCCTGGTCAGATCAAGGTTACAGTAATCAGGGAAACCAGATCAGTGGCATTTGCTAAATAGAATTTTAAAACTAATTGTAGAAAAAGTGACAGAGAACCTGTCGCTTTTTCTATTTAGGGTCAGAATTATTATATTGCAATAATGTAATAAACTCAGACGGGTAAGCGGGAAGACTTATTGGGTTAAGATAAGGTTTAGTATAGGAAAGGTTCGTATTAACTCCAGGTAAAGTCCAGATATAGCCCAGGGTAAGTCCAGGTATTTCAGCAATTAGCTGGAGTAGGCCTAGATTTTAACTGGTAAGTTAGTGGATTTACCATGAGCAAGTCTCAAATGAACACCTATCGTTAACAGAATACAAATTTATTTATATCACAGTAATAAATGGCAAAATTTTCAGGAAATTTTTGGAGAGGTGTAGCAGGCCCTGTTATTTTTAAAGAGCACCGTGGACAACAGATTGTTACGAGTGCCTCAACTTTGACGAAAGACCAAATGACAGTGGCTAGCCTTAAGTCGGCAAATACTTTTGGTGCGGCAAGTTCTTTGAATAGGTACATCAGATCGGCTTTTGATTTTAAATCAGATGGTGATGTGAGTGGCCGGTTAAATGGAGCAGTCAATAGCTGTTTAGATCGGATTAAGAACAAAAAGCTGGATATCTATGAATTTGAAACGGGGAGTTTTAATTCCTTAGCAGGATTTGAGTTTAACCTCATTACGCCTTTTAAGAAGCATTTTTTAGCACAGCCAAAGGTTACTGTCGCCGGTTTGAACCTGCAGGTGGAAATGCCTGAAATTAAAACGGATAAGGAAATTAAATTTCACCCTGATGCTCACCAAGCCAAACTGGCCATTTGTTTAGGGATGTTCGATATTATAAATGGACAATATGACGATGTTTTGGTTCAAAGTTTTGACACACCCATTAAAGGTGATATGGAGGTGATCCCAGCTGCGAGTTTTGATTTCGAGTTAAGTCCGGGTTGTTTATGTATAGTTGCCTTCTCCCTTATTTACATGGAAACTACTTTTGTAGGACAATCTTTTCTGAACAATAAGAATTTTAGTCCTTCGGCTATATTTACTGCGTTTATTGCGGAAGGGGAACCATTGAAAAAGGAGGAATGGCATGATATGAACATTCGGTTCATTACTGAAGTTCCGGCAGAAGAGACGGAACAATCGTAAAGCAGTAGTATATTTTCAATAAATAGATAACTTTGGGCGGATTACATTTAAACATAACCTGATATGGAAGCGATTGAGAAGAAGCAAGTAGATGTGCTTTTTGATAAGTATGCAGAGAGTCACAAAAATCATACTAATGAGACTATCCATTGGATATGCGTTCCACTGATCGTATTTAGTTTGCTAGGGTTGGTTTGGGCTACCCCTTTCCCGCATTTGGAGTTTTTAGGAAAGTACAATGGTTTTTTAAACTGGGCTTCATTTTTAATTGCATTTTCATTGTATTATTATTTTACACTATCTCCGGTGCTTTCTTTTTTAATGCTTTGGATTATTGGATTGATGAGCTATGGCATTGTACAATTGGAATATTGGCACAATGCAGGCGGACCTTCAGTGTGGTTAGTATGCCTAATAATTTTTGTTTTGGCATGGGCTGGGCAATTTATTGGTCATAAAATAGAAGGTAAGAAGCCATCATTTCTGGATGATGTTAAGTTCTTGTTAATTGGTCCGATCTGGTTATTGCACTTTGTATGCAAGCGGGTGGGTTTAAAATATTAGAACAGAAAAGTGTTAACGTTTAGTTAACACTGAGATAAACAAATGGTAATTTACACCTAACATATTCCTAACATTGTGGTAATAGCTTTGCTGAAAATTAAAATACAGCAAATTGAAATCACAATCGAATCTTAAGAAAGCCATAATTACGTTACTATTTGTAATTATCGGTGCGGTATCATTCGCACAAACAGGAAGAATTTCTGGTAAAGTATCTGATAAAAAGAGTGGCGAAACACTAATTGGTGTTACCGTTAGGGTTAAAGGCACAACTAAAGGAATTGCTACCGATGTAGATGGTAAATATTCATTACCAGGATTGTTAGCAGGAAAATATATCCTGGTATTCCAATATGTAGGTTATAACACCAAAGAAATTAGTGATGTTGAAGTAGCTGCTGGAAAAAGCACTGCTTTTGATATTGTTTTGGATGAAGCCGGTGGCGAAAATTTGAATGAAGTAGTTATCCAGGGAAGCTTTAAAAAGGAAAGTGTAAATGCGTTATATGCACAACAAAAGAATAGCGCAGTTATTTCTGATGGAGTTTCATCAGAATCAATCAAGCGTTCACCAGATAGAAATACTTCTGATGTTTTAAAGCGAGTTAGTGGTGCAACTGTTCAGGATAATAAATTTGTTGTTATCCGCGGACTAAGCGATCGTTATAACACGGCTTTGCTTGATGGTGCATCTCTTCCAAGTACAGAGCCTAATAGGAAGGCATTCTCTTTCGATATTGTTCCTTCAAATCTTGTCGATAATATAATTATTAGCAAAACGGCAACTCCAGATTTGCCGGGAGATTTTACTGGTGGAGCGATTCAAATCATTACTAAGGATATCCCTGAGCAGAATTTCATTTCGTTCGGAATTGGTGCTGGTTATAATACCGCATCAACATTCAAAGATTTTAAAAGTGGCGCAAGAAATGCGACAGATTATTTTGCATTTGACAATGGTGATAAAGCATTAGCTGCTAATTTTCCATCACGTAATAAAATTATAGGAGGAACATTAACTCCAGAGCAAGGTATTACTGCAATAAGAAGCCTATCTAGTGATTGGAATGTATATAACAATACTGCTTTGCCAACCCAGAATTATCAATTTACTTTAGGTAGGGTTAAAGATTTAAAGGATAACAAAAGGTTCGGCGCTTTATTTTCAGTAACCTATAGAAATGCGCAGAGTATTAATAATGATGTAATACGTGATTATGTGAACTATGATTATCATGATAATATTTACAAATTCTCTACTAATTTAGGCGCACTTGCCAATTTTGCCTATACCTACGGAAAAAGTAAAATTACTTTTAAAAATATCTACAATAGGACTTATGATGATCAATATTTGAATAGATATGGATATAATACAGATAGAAACCGTGATATTAAATTTTATGCATTCGATTTAATGCAGAAAGCATTAATTAAATCTACTATAGAAGGTACTCATCCATTAGGAGTGAATAATTCAAAAATCAACTGGTCGTTGAGTTATGCTAATGTATTAAATGATCAGCCAGATCAGAAGAAGATCAGTTATCAAAGAGATCCAACAAACAAAGGGAATGCTGACTATGTATACGTTGCTCAAACAGATAATATAAATAAGGAAAATTCAAGGTTGTTTTCTAAATTAAATGAAGATGATTTTAGCGGGGGGTTAAATTATACACTACCAGTAAAGATGTTTAAACAGACTTCAACATTTAAAGCTGGTTTGAATTCAATTTATCGCACCCGTACATTTGACGCAAGGTTTATTGGTTTACAGGCAAATCAGTCTGCGCCAAATGCAAATGAAATAAACAAGAGACCATTAAGCAGTTTGTATGCAAAAGATGCCATCAATAGCGGAGCTTATTTTTTAAATGACATATCCTTAGATGCAGATAGTTATAAAGCACATTCATTAACTAATGCAGGTTATTTAATGTTGGATAATAAGCTCGGCGAGAAATCCAGACTGGTATGGGGAGTAAGGGTTGAACAATTTAATGTAGTGTTAGATGCTAAAGTGCCAACTCCACAAACTTCTGTTAATGATAATTATGTTGACGTTTTGCCTTCAGCAAACTACACCTATAGCTTAACACCTAAAATTAACTTAAGGGCTTCTTACTATCGCACTTTGGCAAGACCAGAGTTTAGGGAATTGTCTTCAGCTTCGATCTATGATTATGAATTGTTGGCTTTACAACAAGGAAGTCCGAATTTAAAGGAAGCTAAAATAGACAATGCAGATATTCGTTTTGAATTTTATCCACAGGCTGGTCAGATCATTTCAGTATCAGGATTCTATAAGAAATTCCATAATGCCATTGAATCGTTTAATAGTGATGGGGGTTCTTCCAGAATAATTACCTTTATCAATTCTGATAAAGTTGATGTATATGGAGTGGAATTGGAATTCCGTAAAACTTTAGATTTTATTTCAGAAACTGAATTCTTAAAGAAAACTACATTCTATACCAATCTATCGTTAATTAAATCAAATGTTGAAACGAAAAACACAGGTATTAATCTGATAGATACCAAGAGGCCAATGGTGGGACAAGCTCCGTATATCATTAACGCAGGTTTACAACATAGCTTCCTGAATGATAAATTAAGTTTCAATGCACTCTATAATACAGTTGGTAGAAGACTAAATGTAGCGGGAGGCGCTTTATTCCCTGCTATTTGGGAAGCACCTAGAAATGTTGTGGATTTGCAACTGGCGGTAAAAGTGATCAAAAACAAGGGCGAGTTAAAGTTTAATGCCGGTGATATTTTAAACAACCGCATTACTCAGTACTACGACAACGATAAAGACAAAAAATATGACAGATCAAAAGGTGATGCAACAATAAGTAGCTACAAACCTGGTAGTAATTACTCGTTGTCATTCTCTTATAATTTCTAATGTTAATTTACCTTCCTAAATTTCGGTTAATTCTTAATAATAAATTAATGGTGTGTTAATCTACGAATTACATCAAGATAACACCTTTGTAGAAAGTAAAAACAAAAAAAACAAAATGAAAAAACAAATATTATTTGGCGCAATGAGCGTATTAGTTTTCCTGGCGAGTTGTTCAAAGAAAACTGTTGATGAAGAGATTAATCCACCTGTACCTTCCAATACGGTTGAGATTACTGGAGATGTAGCTGCAAACGCAACATGGAGTGCAGATAAGATTTATTTATTAAAAGGTAACATTTTTGTAACTGCAAATGCTACATTAACTATTCAGGCTGGAACAATTATTAAAGGTGATAAGGCAACTAAAGGAGCCTTAATTATTACCAGAGGTGCAAAGATTAATGCAGTTGGTACTGCTGATAAACCAATTGTATTTACTTCAAGTATCGCAGCTGGTGCCCGTAAAGAAGGTGACTGGGGTGGTGTAATTTTATTGGGTAAAGCACAAAACAACATTGGTACTTCAGTGCCAATTGAAGGTATTTCTGATGCAACTGATAAAGGAAAACATGGTGGTACTGATAACGCAGATAACTCTGGTATTATGAAATATGTGCGTATTGAATATGCTGGTATCGCTTTGAGTCCTGATAACGAAATCAACGGGTTAACTTTTGGTTCTGTAGGTTCTGGTACTACAATCGATTATATTGAAGTGTATCGTTCTGGTGATGATGCTTTTGAATGGTTTGGTGGTTCTGTTAACTGTACTCACCTAATAACAGTTGATACTTGGGATGATGATTTTGATACAGATAATGGTTTCTCTGGTAAAGTTCAATTTGGTTTGGCTCAACGTTTAGCTGTAACTGCTGACGTTTCTGGATCAAATGGTTTTGAGTCTGATAATGATGGTGCAGGTAGTAACAATACTCCTCAGACATCTGCTGTGTTTTCAAACATGACTATTTTAGGTCCAGTAGGTTCTAATGGTAGCAGTATCAATGCTAACTTTCAACATGGAGCACAAATACGCCGTAACTCAGCAATCAGTATATTTAATTCTGTGATTGTTGGTTATACAGAAGGTATTTATATTGATGACGAAAAACCTGCTGGCGGAACAGCAAATGTTTCTGCAAACTTGGTGGCTGGCAGATCAGTTTTTGCTAACAACTTAGTGTACAATAGTAATGGTAAAGGCAATCAAATCAAAGCATCTAATGCAACAGCTTTGGGTATAGTTACTCCATTATTAACGGCTACTGCTGCGGCAAATATATTTGATCCAGCAATCTTAGCCGGTGCTGTATTTGCTGATCCATATAAATATTCAGCAGATTTAGTTGCTAGTACAAGAGTTGGTACACCTAACTTTACATTGGCTGCAGCTTCGCCAGCAGCTACTGGTGCAGCATTTACAAATGCTAAACTTGCATCTGGCTTCACAAGTGTTGCTTACAAAGGTGCTTTTGGTACTGATAACTGGGCTTCTGGATGGGCTAGCTTTGATCCACAATCGTTGCCATACACAACTCCAGGTGCAGTAAAATAGTAGTCTATATATTTGTTTAACCTCTGAAGCCCTGGTCTATGACCAGGGCTTTTTTTATAAAAGTTAACATAACATTAATACACTTCCTGTAGCAGATTTTCAGGTTATCCCGTTTTAGCAAGAAAGAAAAGATATGAAAAGAGTTGTTACTAGTTTGTTATTCGTTATTACAGTGTTAATAGGGTTCTTATCCTGTAGTAAAGACGAAGGTTACGTTGAAAATCCTAATGAGAAAGGTTTGACGGATTGTCCGCAGGGCGGAAATTGTACTTACTCTTATTCTAATAATTCAGTTTTTGATGATGCTACGTTTTCGATTAAGAAGGGCGGCTACCGATTATTCTGGAGTGAGGTTAAGACTCCGGGTGTTACAGCCATTGTTTATTTGTCCGCCCCGGCTAAAGGCAGTACTTTCAATTTAGGTGAGCAGGAAATCGCAGAAGGAAGGTTAAAGTTGTTTACCGTCTGTCCTGCTTGTTTTTCTATACCTATACAAGTAGCAAGCGGCACCAGCAAGGGAGTACAACTTAATACTTATGATGCCAATGGCAACAGAAAATGGCTGGTTGAAACTACGCTATACATCAAATCAACTGAGCCTATGGTACCGTATGCTGATACGCTTCACATCAAGCAGTATTATTATTTGAATCAAAAGTAGGCTAAGGCTTTTTTGGATCGTAGCTATATACAACCTGATAAGATGCAAGTTGTAGTTTGGCCGACATTTGGCCGATGCCTAGATCTTCCTTTTGTGGTGTAGGTTCGCAAAGTGAGTAAGACTTACCTTCGTATATGATGGGCTTGCCTATGGGCTTGTTAAATTGCACAGCCATGGTAATGTGGGTAGGGTACAACATGGCTATCATTGGCAGGTTGTATATTTCCTTTACCAAATAGAAGAAAAGTGCTACACGGTCGTCACAATCGCTATATTTTGAGAACAAAGTTTCCTCTGGTGAAAGACGTTTCTCTTTGCCAAAGTTTTCTTCATCGTTTTCGTAAAGAAAGCTATAGCGCGTGAACTTCATCAGGTAATCTACACCTTTCTTTTCCCCCATTCCTAAAACATTCTTTTTTAATAAGGGTATCAGCGAGCTATAGGTTTGCCTGGTTAACGGGATGTTAAAATAGGATTCAAAATCAACACCCGGATAATTTGTAAAGATGGCATCAACCTTGGGGTTAACCTTAACATTAAAGTGATAAACCCTGTGTTTGTAGCTAAATTCTATTTTCTTGTCTTCATAGTCCGTCGGTTTAAAATCGGGCATACGGGTAACTTTATAAGAGAAGGCCTGGATAGACTCAGGAATACCTATCATATCAGTTGGAGGAACATCATTGAGGTTTGCATGGTTGTAGTCATGGTAATTCAAACACATGTATTTCTTGCCTTTAAACATTAGAAATGGGATGTCTGAGATGTCTTCGTTATTGTATACGTAAAAAATAATCCTGTTTGCAGCGATAGTTAACCGGGCATCGTAACCTGATTTAACCATTAAGAACCACTTGTAAAAAGTGTAGAGCGCATAATTTTCTTTTTTAGCAGCAATGCTTTCTGCGGTCTTTCTAATCAGTTGATAGTACAGCCAGTCGTTAAGCTGATGCTTGTGTTTATACGCGCTTAGTGAGTCTATTATTGGTTTATAGTTTTCGTGGTCTAGCTGTTTATAGCTGGAATTGATAAACTCTTCTGTTATGGTAGTGGGCGCAGCTATGATGGTGGTTGAATCAGCATAGACGTTAAAGGTGTCGTTGTACATCTCAAAATTTACCGCACGCCCGTTGTGCTGCGCACTTGCTGTTATGGTTAGGGCAGATAATGTAATTAGAGAAACAAAAAACCTAAGCGAGCTGTGCATAGCCTATGTGTTTATATAATGGTTACATTAAATATATGATTAATTAACATACTGATAACATTAAGTTTGAGGGTTGCTTATTCCATTTGGTAATAAATACTTAACAGCAGCTTAATATGCCAAATCTACTTTTGTGACATAGGTACTTGGTTGGTATTTATACTTTCGGTTTAGTTGATAAGAAAAGCCTTGGTGGATGTCAGGGCTTTTTGTTTTTTCTAATGTTAACTAGGGAATATATTCTTAACATAATAATAATATTAAACGAATGTTAATTTAATATAGCTTTGAAATTATGAATAAAAAGAAGCAAAAACTAAAAAAGGCGATCAAGAAATCAACCATATCTGCTATTGAAGATCAGTTAATCAAGGCTTTAATCTCTATAACTACAGAGTTAGGCCAGCATGATAAGAAATTAAATAAAGAGATCAAAAAGAGATCTGGGCAATTGGCAAAAAAACTCTCCAAGAAAATTAAACTCGCAAATCCTGCTGTTGAAGTTAAAATTGAAGAAATCAGTCCAGTAACAGCTTAAAGATTTTTACCGATTTTCTCCAGCATCTCTGGCGGAATATCTTGAGTATCTACCAATAAGAAGCCATCCAGGCAATCTGAAAATTTTGGATCTATGTTAAAACAAATGATCTTAGCATTCAGATTCATATACTGCCTTAGTAAGACAGGTATTTTTATATGCGTATTTTCTATATCTGATATTAAACTGTCAAGATCTTTTAAAGACTCACTGCTTTCGATGAGGAGATCCTTATCGATTGCAGATAGATCTGCTTTAAATTTGTTTTTAGGCTTTACGTAGTGAGCAAGTTCATAATCAAAGTGGTTTTTGGTAATGTAATTCACTATAAGCGATTTGGAGAACTTAGAAAAGTTATTACTTATACTTACAGGGCCAAACATGTACCTGTATTGCGGGTTGTCCAAAAGATATTTTAGAATTCCCTTCCAAAGCAGGAATAAAGGAAGTGGTTTTAACTGGTACTCTTTCCGTATCCATGATCTTCCCAGCTCAATTCCTTTTCTTAGGATAGGGTAAAAAGGCTCTTTCATTTTAAAGAGTTCTGATAAATAGAAACCGCGCCTACCCATAGTATTGAGGATTTCGTCTCCTTTTCCAATGCGGTACGCTCCAACAATATTCTGAAGTTCTTTATCCCAAATGAACAAATGATTGTAATAAATATCGTAGTTGTCTAGGTCTATCTTTTTATTGGTTCCTTCTCCTACTTCCCTAAAGGTGATTTCGCGCAAGCGTCCTATTTCTCTTAAAATGTTGGGGATATTTGCTGTGGGTGTAATGTACACCTCATAGTTTTTCTCTACCCAAACCCTAAAGCTTTCCAGTTGAGTTACCTCTTCAACAATCTTAGTGCGTTCGGTTTCCTCTATAATTGCTTCCGGCTTTTTCTTTATTTTAAAAAGATTAATGGGATTAAACAGTTTCTTTTCTTCATCTAAGCCTGTGCCTAATGCATATGTTCTTGCTCTAAGGAAATCCAGTAGTTTATTGGTGTTGTTCCTGTAAGAGATATCTTCAATATTTATTGGCTTGCCAATTCTCACCTTTATCTTTAAACCTTGTTTGTTTAAAAACTCTGATGGCAACTTAGCGGTTCTTAATGTAGGGTGAATAAAACTTAGAATATTGAAAAGCACACCGTTATTGCCATGGAAATATATTGGCACAACAGGTACTTTGGCTCTCGCAATTAGTTTACCTACAACCGGATGCCACAACCTGTCTGTGATTTCCTGCTTGTCCAGACTAAAGGTAGAAACCTCTCCAGCTGGGAAAATACCTATTGGAGTACCACTTTGTAGCAGATCAAATGTAGCTTTTAAACCACTGATGCTGGAAGAATGTTGCACATTTTCAAATGGATTTACAGCCACAAAGAACTCACTTAGGTTGGGTATTTTTTTAAGTATAAAGTTAACCATCACTTTAGCTTCAGGTCTTACAGTACAGAGCAGTTTTACCAGTGCTAGCCCTTCTATGCCACCATAAGGATGGTTGGCTATGGCAATAAATCCACCTGTTTTTGGTATGTTCTTAAGGTCATCTTCATCAAAATCTATACTTACACCAATGGTTTCCAGTATCTTATCAACAAATTCAAGCCCATTAAAATGTACATTTTGGGAGAACACTTTGTTAATATCATTCAGTTTCATCATCTCCATGAGTAATGCGGCAAGGCCCGGTACGCCTAGCTTGTCTATTTTAGTAGCCTTTGCAAACTCTTGGGTAGTTATGATCTTCATGTATGGTTAGTTATTGACTAATGGTACAATTTCAAAAATAAGATTTATATTTTTAAATAACAGTAGTACATTAGCCACTCAATGAGAAAATGGCTAAATAACTACTTTGACTTTACTAAAAGTGAGTTTAATGGGCTTCTGGCCTTGATTGTTGCTATAGTGTTAATAACCTTTGCACCAAGCGCTTATTCTTTTTTTGCTACTGAAGACCATAATGATGATGATCAATTTGTAATAAAAAGGTTGATTTTGAGTGAAAATTCTGAATCAAACAAAGTGGTAAGGTTGAAGAATAGTGCTGCCGGGCAAACCAATATTAAATTTTATAAGCACGATAAGCTTTTCCTGTTCGATCCAAATACCATTGGTATTACTGAATGGATCTCATTGGGGCTGTCTCCAAAACAGGCAGCAGGAGTACTAAAATATACGAGCAAAGGTGGTAGGTTTAAAATGCCAGCTGACATAAGGAAAATGTATACGATTAGTCCAGCAATGGCCGATAAGCTTTTGCCTTTTGTATCTATCAAACAAGCCGATTTGCCTGATGCAAATATAGATCAAGCACAGCATAAAACTTTTGATAATAAGAACATAGCGATTGTAAAGCCGGTGCGTAGGATAATAGAATTAAATTTTGCGGACAGTGCCGATTTGGATGAGATTAAAGGCGTGGGACCAGCATTTGCGACTAGAATCTTGAAATATCGGGAGCGGATAGGTGGCTTTTATAGAAAGGAACAGTTGCTGGAAGTTTTCGGTCTGGATTCTGCAAAATATTTAGAGATCAAAGATCAGGTTCACGTGGATGAGTCTGCAATAAGAAAAATAAATGTAAATACTGCTCAAATGGAGGACTTTAAAAATAATCCATACATAAGGTACAAGCAGGTTAATGCAATTTTACAATATAGGAAGCAGCATGGAAATTTTAACAATACAGCAGATTTGTTAAAAATTGCTATTCTTACACCCGAAGTGGTTTCTCATATATCACCCTATTTAACCTTTTAACTATAATGATTTCTACTAAAATAAAAAATGTTGTAAGAGATGTAAATGACTTCCCTAAACCTGGAATTGTATTTAAGGATATTACACCAATTCTAAAAGACCCTCAATTGTGTGCTGCTATTGTTAAAGCGCTCGGTTTGCAGGTTAAAGATCTTCAGATTGATTTGGTTGCGGGCATTGAAAGTCGTGGTTTTTTATTCGGTCCGCAGTTGGCGCAACTATTAAACGTTCCTTTTGTTCCAATTAGAAAAGAGGGGAAATTGCCATATAAGACGATTAAGCAATCTTATGATCTTGAGTACGGTAGTGCTGTGATTGAGTGTCATGAAGATGCGCTTATTAGCGGTCAGCGGGTACTTATCCACGATGATCTGCTAGCCACTGGTGGAACTGTGGTAGCGGCTACAAAGCTTATTCAGCAGCTGGGAGGAGCAGTTTCAGGTTATTCATTTATCATCTCTCTGGATTTCCTGAATGGCAAAAGCAGGTTGGTACCATATTCAGATCAGGTATTTGCGCTGGCTAATTATTAGCTAAATACCGGATTGATATAAACACAATGCCAAGAGCGCCACAGCAGCTAGCTTTAGAATAAATATTGAAAAATGGGCGGTAATTGTTTTAGTTTGTTTTGTATACATGACGGTATGATCAATAATTTTTAATATCTTGTTTGCAAATCTAGCATGCAGTACCGTTCGAATCAACTGAGAAAATACGCAGCTTTTATATTTATAGGTTCTTACTTTTAAGTGATGTCAAAAAAGAATTTTGGTGATTATACCAGAAATTTTATAACAGCTGTTCCAGCTGATCGAGATAGTGAACAATGGGGTTATTTTAATCAAACTATACCAAAGTTTCCAGAGGAAGCCATCTATGTTTATTCTTTTAAAGAAAACAGGATGATTTTTGCAAGCGGATGGGAAGAAGTTGTTGGCTATCCTGATGACGAAATAAATATGCTGGCGATAGTAAACATGTCTGCGCCAGAATATGCACCATTTTCTCACGATCTTAATGATAAGGCACTTCAGTTTATACACAACAAAACGAAAGACCTGGATAAATATAGTTTCACTATAGAGCTGAAAAAAATCCATAAGAATGGAAGTTTGGTTCCTATAATTGCCCGGGTGGGTGTTTTTAGTTCTGAGAACGAAAGGATAGAATCTATAATTGGTCGTTTTCAGATAAACAGAAGCCTTATTTTTGGTAAGATAATGCGTTATGCAGCTTATGGTCCTGAAAAGGAGAAGTTTGAAGAGGAGCTAAACAAAGTATTATTTAGTCATTTGGCCATCTCCAATAAAGAAAAAGAGGCGCTTTCTCTTGTAGCTAAGGGGTATTCATTCAAGGAAATAGCCCATGAATTTAAGGTTTCGCATTCTGCTATTGAAAAGAGAATAATTCCATTATATAAAAGGTTTGATGTGAAAAGTTTAACCCATTTGGTGAGCTTTGCATACGACAATTATATTTTACCTTAATTTACGTCTAGGTCTATAACTTTTATGTTTTTCTGATCTACTCCGATATTTGTTAAGAGCAACTTCCATTTTTCTTCTAGCATATTGGTAGGATCGTCGCTCCCCATTACCCATATAATATTTTTGTTTCTGATGTGCTTAATGTTGTGTGGCCCGTTATCTACATTGTTTAGAATTTCGTAGAATAAATTTGTGGTTATGATGTCGCTTTTAACTGGTCTGCCGGGATTGATGTCGTCAATGACTAATAGTCCGCAACTTCTCCATGACCATAAATACCTGTCGTACTTCTGGTCTTGCGGATCGTAGAACATACTTAACAATTTAACTGCCGTGACGTAACTGCAACAGTTGTTTTTTATGGAGGCCTCAGTTGCGATTGCGACTGCGAGTGTAGTTTTTCCACTTCCTTTGGACCCAAAAACCAGTATGTGCTTCCCTTCGTTCTTGTTTTTGATGAAATCTAAAATGTAACCTTTGTTGAGTTCCTGTATGTTTTGGCTCCATTGACTTAACCTCAATTGAAAAGGATATTCGGCGTTTTGAATAAACATTTTAGTCGTGTACCAATAGTAGGCAGGATAGGATAACAGTACCAACAATACCAATAACAGTATGAGCATTACAGGCTGATAGTTACATAGCAAACTTGCCGCAACTGCCCCCATACCAAAATATAGCAGATCTGTAACTGTATCAAAAGCAACATTGAACCATGCAGGCTGAAAGGTGTATTGTCCGTTTCCAAGAGCTTTTCGTTTGGACGTTTTGTTGAATAATAAGGGCTTAAGAAAGTTATAGGTTTCAAATAAAACCCAGAAACTCCATACTCCAAATGCGGCCCAGTATTCGGCATTGCTTACTGGTAAAGTAATCCTTAGATAAGAGAAAAATTTGATTACAGCTTGGTTAGTTGATATGAGTAAGTGATGAATTGCTATTGCCGGTATAAACCCCAGAGAAAAGTGACCAAACTGATTGGCTAGCCAGGAGTAGGTAAGGGTTACGCCGCGGTAAGAATCTTTTCCAATTAAATCTTTGTTTAACTGTTCACGAATGTGGTGCCAGGTTATTGGTCGCATAAAGATAATATTATGTGGTGTTTGGAACTTTAAAACTAAAAAAATAAAAATACTTTTTGTGCTTTTTAATTTATCTCAAATACGGAAAGATAGAATATAGACTAAATACCATTTCGTTCTACTTTATACAATGGTTTTGACTATGACAGCAAAGCTATAAAATGATTATAATTGCATGAATTCAATCTATTAAAATGTTAGACAAGATAAGTAATTCAGAAGGATACAGTTTTAGTATTTCAGAAGATCAGCAGATGATTAGGGGAGTGGTTAGTGACTTTGCAGAGCGAAATATTCGTGCGAATGTAATGGCATGGGATGAAGAACAATATTTTCCTGTTGAAGTATTTAAGCAAATGGGAGAGCTGGGTTTGATGGGGGTACTTGTGCCTCAGGAATACGGAGGTTCGGGACTTGGTTATCAGGAATATGTTGATGTAATAGTAGGTATCGCAAAGGTATGCGGATCAATTGGGCTTTCGCTGGCTGCGCACAATTCATTGTGTACAGGACATATTCTTGCCTTTGCCAATACTGAGCAAAAACAGAGATGGTTATCAAAACTGGCAACAGCAGAATGGATTGGAGCTTGGGGATTGACCGAGGCCAATACTGGTTCTGATGCGTTGAGGATGTCTACCACTGCTGTTTTGGATGGTGATGAGTATGTGATAAATGGGTCAAAGAATTGGATTACCCATGGTAAGAGTGGTGACGTGGCCGTAGTTATGGTACGCACTGGCGAACAGGGTAGTTCAAAAGGAATCTCTGCAATAGTTGTGGAAAGAGGGACGCCAGGATTTTCTGCTGGTAAGAAAGAGAATAAACTGGGGATGAGGGCATCTGAAACCACAGAAATGATTTTTGATAACTGCAGGGTACCAAAAGAGAATCTGCTTGGAGTAGAAGGAGAAGGCTTTAAACAAGCCATGAAGGTGTTGGACGGCGGCCGGATTTCTATTGCGGCCTTATCTTTAGGGATAGCGAAAGGGGCTTATGAAGCGGCCTTAGTTTATGCTAAACAAAGGCATCAGTTTGGACAGCCTATTGCCAGTTTCCAAGGTATAAGTTTTAAGCTAGCGGATATGGCAACAGAAATTGAAGCTGCTGAGTTATTAATAAGACAGGCAGCGGATCTAAAAAACCGTGGGCTTGCAATGACCAAGGAATCTGCAATGGCAAAGTATTTCGCATCTGAGGTTGCTGTTAGGACATCTACAGAAGCGGTACAAATATTTGGTGGATATGGTTACACAAAAGATTTTCCTGTTGAGAAATTTTACCGCGATAGCAAGCTTTGTACGATAGGAGAAGGAACGTCTGAAATACAAAAGATCGTTATTGCCAGAGAATTACTTAATGCTGTTTAACTATTTTTTATATTAATGTTTTGATAACCAAAACAAACCCTTATCTTTGCAATCCTAAAAACAACGAGAGGAGGTATTTTAACGTTATGATCATCATTAATATTAAAGACGGCGAATCACTTGATAAAGCCCTAAAACGTTTCAAAAAGAAATTTGAAAAAACGGGTGTATTAAGAGAACTACGTAGTCGCCAGGCATATGAGAAAAAATCTGTCGCTCGTCGTACGCAAGTTAAACATGCGATCTACATTCAAAATATGCAATTAGAAGGAACTATTTAGTACTTTTAATTTATATCATATAATTGGGCCCAGAAGAATTTATTCTTCTGGGCCTTTTTTATGAGTTGGATTTGGAGTTGTTTTTTTTTGTTTTATTTTGATTTGGAGTACAATTGGAATTTAGATGAAGGTAGTTCCGCTGGGGCTATATGGGAAAAATTTTTAAAACTGAGGGGTAATTTTTCAAATTAATAATGGTTTAAATTTAGTTGATCAATTAAATTTTTGTAGATTCACTTTAAGAGCAACCAAATTCCTTCTATGGCAATTGAACAGTTTTTGATCTATATTCATCATGAGAAACGCTACTCTTCCCATACTGTACAATCCTATCAAGCAGATTTACTTCAATTCAATGATTTCATTGCTGAAAGGTTTGAGTTGGAGCTTAATGCAGTAACTTATCAAATGGTAAGGGAGTTTATGGTTTATTTGCTTGAAGAGCTTAAAATGACAGAAAGTTCAATTTCAAGGAAGCTTTCCACTTTAAGAAGTTTTTATAAGTATGAGGTAAAATCAGGTCTGGTTTTAGATAATCCAATGCCATTAATTCGTGCTCCTAGATTGCCGAAGCGATTGCCGGTATTTGTTGGTGATGAAAAGTTGGATGAGTTACTTGATTCAGGTATTTTTTTTGATGGTAGTTTTTCCTCTGTGAGAGACAAAGCAATAATAGAAACATTATTTGGCTGTGGTCTCAGGCTTTCCGAATTGTTGTCTTTGAAAGATAATGATGTTGATTTTTACCAGGGAACACTAAAGGTGCTGGGTAAAAGAAATAAAGAAAGAATTATGCCAATAAGTAATGTGCTTGTGAATCAGCTCAAAACGTATATTGACTTAAAATTGGTGCAAAATTTTAATAACAAAACGGTGCACTTATTCGTTACAGATAAAGGTGCGGATGCATATCCTAAATTAATTTACAGAATTGTGCAGCGGTATTTGAAGATTATTTCAACGCAGGAAAAATTGAGTCCGCATGTATTGCGACATTCCTATGCCACAAGTTTATTAAATAGAGGAGCAGATTTGAATGCGATAAAGGAGTTGCTCGGGCATTCTAGCTTGGCCGCAACCCAGGTTTATACGCATAATTCAATAGAAAGGTTAAAATCAATATATAAACAAGCCCATCCAAAGGCATAAAACAAGGAGGTAAATATGAAAATTACAGTTCAATCGATCCATTTCACTGCGGACCACAAGTTATTAGATTTTATACAAAAGAAAGTTGATAAGTTAGATCAGTTTTATGATCAGATTATTAGTGGTGAGGTGTACCTTAAACTAGAGAATGTAGACGATGAGGCGAATAAGATCAGTGAAATTAAGCTGAACGTTCCGGGCATGACTATGTTTGCAAAAGAGCAATGTAAATCTTTTGAAGAGGCAACAGATTTGGCAATAGAGTCTTTAAGGAAGCAGATTACCAAACATAAAGATAAAACCAGAGCAAAGTTGAGTGAGCATAAAGAATTACTAAATGCTGATGAAGTGTCTGATTATTAGAGATATATTTTAGCCTCGTTTTGATATTAAATTGGCAGCGTAACACCTGTCAATTTTTTTTAAAAATAATTTTGCGCAGAACTTTAATTTTTGTAGATTTGCATTCCATTTCAGAGAGGGCATTGCTCCATAAGGAATGGAATGTTCTGTGAATGATTAATATTATAAACTACCTTTCTGGCTTTTCAGGAATGTAAGATATAAGCCTCCTTAGCTCAGCTGGTAGAGCAACTGACTTGTAATCAGTAGGTCATTGGTTCGATCCCGATAGGAGGCTCTTTTTTTTAGGGGAGATACCAGAGTGGCCAAATGGAACAGACTGTAACTCTGTTGTCGCAAGACTTCGAAGGTTCGAATCCTTCTCTCCCCACAAAAAAAGAAGCGGAAGTAGCTCAGTTGGTAGAGCGATAGCCTTCCAAGCTATAGGTCGCGAGTTCGAACCTCGTCTTCCGCTCAATTGGAAAAAGGTGGGCAGTCGGCAAGGAGCTTGATTGTAAGCTGAGATAAGCCGAAGTAGCTCAGCGGTAGAGCACTTCCTTGGTAAGGAAGAGGTCGTGGGTTCAAGTCCCATCTTTGGCTCATAAAAAAAATGAAATGCTTTGTTAAACCTGTTAAGCTGGGTAGGACAAGGTTTTTCGCATTGAAAGTTGTATCAAAACAATAAATAAATAAAAAGTTAACCTACTAATAAGTATAAAAACATGGCAAAAGAAAAGTTTGACCGCAGCAAGCCGCACTTAAACATCGGCACTATCGGTCACGTTGACCACGGTAAAACAACCTTAACAGCAGCTATCACTAAAGTGTTAGCTGATGCTGGTTTCTCTGAGGCGCGTTCATTTGATTCGATTGACTCTGCTCCAGAGGAAAAAGAAAGAGGTATCACGATTAACACAGCACACGTTGAGTATTCAACAGCTAACCGTCACTATGCACACGTTGACTGTCCAGGTCACGCGGATTACGTGAAGAACATGGTTACTGGTGCTGCTCAAATGGATGGAGCGATCATCGTTGTAGCTGCTACAGATGGTCCAATGCCACAAACTCGTGAGCACATCCTATTGGCTCGCCAGGTAGGTGTACCAACTTTGGTTGTATTCATGAATAAAGTGGATATGGTTGATGATCCTGAATTACTAGAATTAGTAGAGATGGAGATTCGCGAACTATTATCTTTCTATGAATTCCCTGGTGATGATATTCCAGTTATTCAAGGTTCTGCTTTGGGTGGTTTGAATGGTGATCCAAAATGGGTTGGTAAGATTTTAGAACTAATGGAAGCAGTTGATAGCTACATTCCAATTCCTCCACGTTTAACTGAGCTTCCATTCTTGATGCCTGTTGAAGATGTATTCTCGATTACTGGTCGTGGAACTGTTGCAACTGGTCGTATTGAACGTGGTGTAATCAACTCTGGAGATCCAGTTGAGATCTTGGGTATGGGTGCAGAAAATCTTAAATCTACTGTAACAGGTGTTGAGATGTTCCGTAAGATCCTTGATTATGGTGAAGCAGGAGATAACGTAGGTCTATTGTTACGTGGTATTGAGAAAACTGATATCCGTCGTGGTATGGTTATCTGTAAACCAGGTTCAGTAACTCCTCACACAGATTTCAAAGGTGAGATTTATGTATTGTCAAAAGCAGAAGGTGGACGTCACACTCCATTCTTTAATAAATACCGTCCACAATTCTATTTCCGTACTACAGATGTAACTGGTGAAATCACACTAGCTGAAGGAACTGAAATGGTTATGCCAGGTGATAACGTTACGATCACAGTTAAATTGATCAACGCAATTGCAATGGAAAAAGGTCTTCGTTTCGCTATCCGTGAGGGTGGTAGAACTGTAGGAGCTGGTCAGGTAACTGAAATTTTAAAATAGTTTAACTTCCCTTTTAGGGATGTAAAATAGTTTTATAAAATAAAAGCAGAGTACTTAGGCTTTCATAGCCTGAGTACTTTGTTTCTAAAAAAAAATCTGTTTTAGAGAATGCAGATTTAACACACGGGAATAGTTCAATGGTAGAATAGAGGTCTCCAAAACCTTTGATCAGGGTTCGAATCCTTGTTCCCGTGCAAATAATTAATTATGGCTAAAGTAGTTCAATTTATTAAAGAATCGTATGAAGAAATGACCCAGAAGGTTACTTGGCCTACATGGGGAGAATTGCAAAGTTCTGCGGTGTTGGTTTTGGTAGCTTCACTTATCATTGCATTAGTTGTATTTGCTATGGATAAGGGTTCTACTTTCGTTTTAGATACTTTTTATAAATCACTTTCTAATTAATATAGCTCAATGAACGATCAGTTAAAATGGTATGTAGTTAGGGCTGTCAGCGGAAAAGAGAAGAAAGTAAAACAATACATCGATTCTGAAATTAGCCGTTTAGGATTCTCTCATTTGGTTCCTCAGGTGTTAATCCCGATGGAAAAATATTATCAGATGAAAGATGGAAAGAAGATTGCAAAAGAGCGCAATTTTTATCCAGGTTACGTTTTGATAGAAGCTATTTTAGATGGAGAGCTTGAACATATTATCAAAAATGTTAATAGTGTAATTGGTTTTTTGGGTGATAAAGGTGGAAATCCTGTTCCTATGCGTCAATCTGAAGTTAACCGTATTTTAGGTAAAGTTGATGAGATGAGCCAACAAAGCGAAACCATGAATATAGCTTATTATGTAGGCGAGAACGTTAAGGTTATGGATGGACCATTTAATGGTTTTACTGGCGTTATCGAAGAAGTTAATGAAGAGAAAAAGAAATTGAAAGTTATGGTTAAGATTTTCGGACGTAAGACTCCGCTAGAACTTAATTACATGCAAGTTGAAAAAGAATAAAAAACCTTAATTGTTACATTGCTTCCAACATTTAACATTGAGTATTACAAATTAACAAAAACAGAAAATGGCAAAAGAAGTCAGTGCACTTGTTAAGTTACAGATCAAGGGTGGAGCTGCAAATCCATCGCCACCGGTAGGACCTGCGTTAGGTGCTAAAGGGGTGAACATCATGGAGTTTTGCAAACAATTCAATGCTCGTACCCAAGATAAGCCAGGTAAAGTATTACCAGTTGTAATTACTGTTTATGCTGACAAGTCTTTCGAATTCATCATCAAAACTCCTCCTGTGGCTATCCAGTTAAAGGATGCTACTAAATTAGCGAGTGGTTCTGCTGAGCCCAACCGTAAGAAAGTTGGTTCGGTGACTTGGGATCAGGTTAAGTCAATTGCTGAAGATAAGATGACTGATTTAAATGCTTTCACTATCGAATCGGCGATGAGTATGGTTGCCGGTACAGCACGCAGTATGGGAATCACCGTTAGTGGTGATGCGCCCTGGACAAATTAATTAACAAAAAACAGTTTACAACAGTGGCTAAATTAACAAAAAATCAAAAAAAGGCACATGCTAAACTAGAATCTGGTAAAACGTATTCTTTAAAGGATGCGGCTGCTTTGGTTAAAGAGATTACTACTACTAAATTTGATGCATCGGTTGATATCGATGTTAGTTTAGGTGTAGATCCACGTAAAGCCAATCAAATGGTGCGTGGTATCGCAACTTTACCACACGGTACAGGTAAAACTGTACGTGTATTAGTTCTTTGTAATCCTGATAAGGAAGAAGAGGCTAAAGCAGCAGGTGCAGATTTCGTAGGTTTAGACGAGTATGTGTCCAAAATTGAAGGTGGATGGACTGATGTTGACATTATTATCACTACTCCTGCTTGTATGGCAAAAGTAGGTAAACTGGGCCGCGTTTTGGGTCCACGTAACCTTATGCCAAACCCTAAATCAGGTACTGTTACTAACGAAGTTGGTAAAGCAGTAACTGATGTTAAAGGCGGAAAGATTGATTTTAAAGTTGACAAAAGTGGTATCATTCACGCTTCGGTAGGAAAAGTATCATTCCCTGCAGAAAAAATATATGAAAATGCATTAGAAGTTCTTCAAGTAATTTCTAAGCTAAAACCATCTGCTGCAAAAGGAACTTATTTTAAGAGCATTCACGTTTCTTCTACAATGAGTCCTGGAATTGCAATCGAAGCTAAATCAGTAACGGGGATCTAATTATTATGAACAGAGAAGAAAAACACGAACTAGTTTCAGCTCTTCAAGAGAAAATGCAAGAGTTCGGCAATTTTTATATTGCTGATACTTCTAGCTTATCTGTTGCTAAGATTAATAATATCCGTCGTAAATGTTTCGAAAGCGGGATCGAAATGCAAGTAGCTAAAAATTCTTTAATCAGAAAAGCGATTGAAGGATTAGAAGGCGATTCATCAGAGATCTTTGCCGCCCTTAAAGGTCAGTCAGCATTGTTATTTTCAACCTCAGGTAACGCTCCGGCTAAACTGATCAAAGCGTTGAGAAAAGGATCTGACAAGCCGGTACTTAAGGCAGCATATATCGATTCATCTATATATGTTGGTGATAATCATTTGGATTCTTTGGTGAGCTTGAAATCAAGAGAAGAGCTTATTGGAGACATCATTGGTTTATTACAATCGCCAGCTAAAAACGTTATTTCAGCGTTGAAGTCTAGTGGTAGCAAAATTGCAGGAATTGTTAAAACTCTACAAGAGAGAGAAGGTTAAGGAAACGCCTAATAAGTTTCATATTAAATAAATTATTTTTACGTAAATTTTTAAAAATCTATAAAATGGCAGATTTAAAAGCGTTTGCTGAGCAATTGGTAAACTTAACAGTTAAAGAAGTTAACGAATTGGCTCAAATCTTAAAAGACGAGTATGGTATTGAACCAGCTGCTGCTGCAGTTGCTGTTGCTGGCCCTGCTGCTGATGCTGCTCCTGCAGTTGAAGAAAAAACAACTTTTGATGTAATATTGAAAGAAGCTGGTGGTGCTAAATTAGCAGTTGTTAAATTGGTAAAAGATCTAACTGGTTTAGGTTTGAAAGAAGCAAAGGATTTAGTTGATGGTGCACCAAAAGAATTGAAAGTTGGTGTTACTAAAGACGAGGCTGAAGCTTTGAAAAAACAATTAGAAGAAGCTGGAGCTGTAGTTGAAATTAAGTAATCGCTTAATTTCCAAACAACTTTAACCATAGACTCCGACTATATAGTCGGAGTCTATACCTGTTTATAAACTTTTCATCTTGTTTGGTTGATGAAATTGTTTAACGGCTAACCAAACAAATAGTTTATTCTTAAAGTAAATTAACTTTAGTCCATTGGCAAATAAAGTCGACCAAAGAGTAAATTTTGCACGAAGTAAGCATATTATAGATTATCCAGATTTTCTAGATGTGCAGTTGCAATCATTCAGAGAATTTTTTCAGATAGAAACTACTTCTGACAACCGTCATACTGAGGGTTTGTTTAAGGTATTTGCTGAGAATTTCCCAATCACTGATTCCAGAAACATTTTCGTTTTAGAGTTTCTTGATTATTTTATTGATCCACCGCGTTATGATATACCTGAGTGTATTGACCGGGGATTAACTTATAGTGTTCCATTAAAAGCGAAGCTTAAGCTTTCTTGTAATGATGCTGAACATGAAGATTTTGAAACCATCATTCAGGATGTTTATTTGGGAACTATACCATATATGACTCCTAAGGGTACGTTTGTGATAAATGGTGCAGAGCGTGTTATTGTTTCTCAATTGCACAGGTCTCCAGGAGTATTCTTCGGTCAAAGCCGTCACACAAATGGCACTAAGCTTTATTCTGCTCGTGTTATTCCTTTCAAAGGATCTTGGATCGAGTTTGCAACCGATGTGAATAACGTCATGTATGCTTATATTGATCGTAAGAAAAAATTCCCTGTAACCACATTATTGCGTGCCATTGGTTATGATTCTGATAAAGATATTCTTGAGTTGTTTGATCTTGCCGATGAGGTTAAGGTTAGCAAATCTGGTTTAAAGAAATTTATTGGACGTAAACTTGCAGCAAGGGTTCTAAGAAAATGGGTTGAAGATTTCGTTGATGAAGATACAGGTGAGGTAGTCTCAATTGATCGTAACGAAGTGATCTTAGATAGGGATACAGTTTTAGAAGATGACCATATTGATATGATCATTGATGCTGGCGTTAAAACTATCATCTTATCTAAAGATGACGGTCCGAGTCAGGCAGATTATACCATTATCTATAATACTTTACAAAAAGATACTTCAAACTCAGAAAAAGAGGCTGTTGAAAACATCTATCGTGCTTTGCGTAATGCAGAACCACCTGATGAGGAAACCGCAAGAGGTATTATTGAGCGTTTGTTCTTCTCTGATAAGCGTTATGACTTGGGTGATGTTGGTAGATACCGTATCAACCGTAAGTTGAAAATGGATACTCCAGATCATGTTAAGGTATTGACAAAAGCAGATATTATTGCTATTGTTAAGTATCTGATCAAACTGATCAACTCTAAAGAGGAAGTGGATGATATTGATCACCTGTCGAATCGTCGTGTTCGTACAGTAGGTGAGCAATTATATGCTCAATTTGGTGTTGGTTTAGCTCGTATGGCACGGACTATTCGTGAGCGTATGAACATTCGTGACAACGAGGTCTTTACTCCTACTGATTTGATTAATGCCCGTACTTTATCGTCGGTTATTAATTCCTTCTTTGGTACAAATCAGTTATCTCAGTTTATGGATCAAACTAATCCATTGGCAGAGATAACTCACAAACGCCGTTTATCGGCTTTAGGCCCAGGTGGTCTATCACGTGAAAGAGCAGGTTTTGAGGTGCGTGACGTTCATTACACTCACTATGGTCGTTTGTGTACCATTGAAACACCAGAGGGACCAAACATTGGTTTGATATCTTCATTATGTGTACATGCTAAGATCAATAATTTAGGTTTCATCGAAACACCTTACAAAAAGGTTGAGAATGGTATAGTCTCAGTTAATGAGCCCGTTATATACTTATCTGCTGAAGATGAGGATGGTAAAACAATTGCTCAGGCAAATGCTGAGTATGATGATAAAGGTAATTTCACTACTCCTCGTGTTAAGGCACGTTACGAGGGTGACTTCCCAATTATTGAGCCTGAGAAATTAGACTTAATGGATGTGGCTCCCAATCAGATTACTTCAATAGCTGCTTCACTTATTCCTTTTCTTGAGCATGATGATGCGAATAGGGCCTTGATGGGATCAAATATGCAACGTCAGGCAGTGCCATTATTGCGTCCTGAAGCTCCTATCGTTGGAACAGGTTTGGAAGGTCGCGTTGCACGTGACTCAAGAACATTGATCAACGCTGAGGGTGACGGTACTGTAGAGTATGTTGATGCCAATGAAATTACCATTAAATATATTAGAAACGACGGAGATCGTTTAGTTTCTTTTGAAGGTGATAGCAAGACTTATAAATTAATTAAGTTTAAAAAAACCAACCAGAACACTTGTATAAACTTGAAGCCGATCGTTAAGAAAGGTCAGAAAGTTGTTAAAGGACAAGTTTTATGTGAAGGTTATGCAACCGAAAATGGTGAGTTGGCTTTGGGAAGAAACTTAAAGGTTGCTTTCATGCCATGGCAAGGATATAACTTTGAGGATGCGATTGTAATTAACGAGCGTATTGTTAGAGAAGATATATTCACTTCATTGCATATAGAAGAGTTTGAATTAGAAGTGCGTGATACAAAACGTGGAGAAGAGGAATTAACACCAGATATCCCTAACGTTTCTGAGGAAGCTACTAAAGATTTAGATGAAAATGGTATTATCCGTGTAGGTGCAGAAGTTAAAGAAGGTGATATACTTATTGGTAAGATCACCCCTAAAGGTGAGTCTGATCCTTCGCCAGAAGAAAAATTGCTACGTGCTATTTTTGGAGATAAAGCTGGTGATGTTAAAGATGCATCATTGAAAACGCCACCTTCAATTAAAGGTGTCGTGATTGATACGAAGTTATTCTCAAGAGCTAAAAAAACTACTAAAGCTGAAGAAAAATCAGCAATAGAAAAGCTGGATAAACGATACGGTATTGCGACTACTAATCTTAAGAACGAACTGGTAGACAAATTATTTCAGATTGTAAATGGAAAAACATCTCAAGGTGTTTACAATGTTTACAAGGAATTATTGTTTCCTAAGGGAGCTAAGTTTACTCAGAAAAGTTTATCTGATTTGGAATATACGCACATCAATCCTTACAAATGGACTACTGATGAGGACAAAAATGATCAAATTAAACTTTTGTTACACAATTACGGCATTCGTGTAAACGAAGAGCTTGGTGCTTACAAACGTGATAAATTTGCCATCAGCGTTGGAGACGAATTACCATCTGGTATTGTTCAAATGGCTAAGGTTTATGTTGCTAAGAAACGTAAGTTAAAAGTTGGAGATAAGATGGCAGGTCGTCACGGTAATAAGGGTATTGTTGCCCGTATTGTACGTGATGAAGATATGCCATTCCTTGAAGATGGAACTCCAGTTGATATTGTGTTGAACCCATTGGGTGTGCCATCACGTATGAATCTTGGACAGATTTATGAAACTGTATTGGCCTGGGCTGGGAAAGAATTGGGTGTTAAATTTGCAACTCCAATCTTTGACGGTGCTAAGCATTATGAGGTGGAAGATTGGATCGCTAAGGCTGGACTACCTGCTTCTGGCAGAACTTACCTAAACAATGGTTTAACGGGTGAAAAATTTGACCAACCTACAACTGTTGGTATTATCTACATGTTGAAACTTGGACACATGGTTGATGATAAGATGCACGCACGATCGATCGGGCCGTATTCATTGATTACTCAACAACCTTTGGGTGGTAAAGCCCAGTTTGGTGGTCAGCGTTTTGGTGAAATGGAGGTTTGGGCGCTTGAAGCATTTGGTGCTGCAAATATTCTACAGGAAATATTGACTGTGAAATCAGATGATGTTATCGGTAGAGCAAAAACCTATGAAGCAATTGTAAAAGGTGAAAACCTTCCTACACCAGGTGTACCAGAATCATTTAACGTGTTGGTACATGAGTTACGCGGGTTAGGTTTAGATATTACGTTAGACTAAGTAGTAATAAGTATTTGGTATCTGGTATTAATTCTTAAGGCATTTGTCTTATAAACTAATACCAGATACTAAATACTAGCTGCTAAAAACAAAAGAGCTATGTCTTACAAAAAGGATAATAAATTAAAAAGTAATTTTACCTCGATAACCATTAGTTTGGCATCGCCTGAGGCTATTTTAGAGCGTTCAAGTGGCGAGGTGTTAAAACCTGAGACTATCAATTACCGTACTTACAAACCTGAACGTGATGGTTTGTTTTGTGAGCGTATTTTTGGTCCGGTTAAAGACTACGAATGTCATTGCGGTAAATACAAACGTATCCGTTATAAAGGTATTGTTTGTGATCGTTGTGGTGTTGAGGTTACCGAGAAGAAAGTACGTAGAGAGCGTATGGGACACATTAATTTGGTGGTTCCTGTTGCACATATTTGGTATTTTCGTTCGTTACCAAATAAAATCGGCTACCTTTTAGGTTTACCCACAAAAAGGTTAGACTTGATCATTTATTATGAGCGCTATGTAGTAATACAGGCTGGATTAATGTCTGACGAAGGTATTCAATACATGGACTTCTTAACAGAAGAAGAGTACTTGGATATTCTTGATAAGTTGCCTAAAGAGAACCAATATCTGGATGATAAAGACCCTAATAAATTCATCGCCAAGATGGGTGCTGAAGCTTTAGAGGATTTATTAAAGCGTATTGATTTAGATTCACTTTCGTACAATCTACGTCATCAAGCTGCAAACGAGACTTCTCAGCAACGTAAAAATGAGGCATTAAAACGTCTTCAGGTGGTTGAAGCTTTTCGCGGTTCAAGGACTCGTATTGAGAATAATCCAGAGTGGATGATCATTAAGATCGTACCGGTTATTCCGCCAGAATTGCGTCCATTGGTTCCATTGGAAGGTGGTCGTTTTGCTACTTCTGATTTAAATGATCTTTACCGTCGTGTCATTATCCGTAACAACCGTCTAAAGCGTTTGATCGAAATTAAAGCACCAGAGGTAATCTTGCGTAATGAAAAACGTATGTTACAGGAAGCTGTGGATTCGTTGTTCGATAACTCACGTAAAGTTAATGCTGTTAAAACAGAAGGTAACCGGGCATTAAAATCACTTTCAGATATTCTTAAAGGTAAACAAGGTCGCTTCCGTCAAAACTTACTAGGTAAACGTGTGGATTATTCGGCACGTTCTGTAATTGTTGTTGGTCCAAACCTTAAGCTGCATGAATGTGGTTTGCCTAAAGATATGGCCGCTGAGCTTTTCAAACCGTTTATCATTCGTAAGATGATTGAACGTGGAATTGTTAAAACTGTTAAATCTGCAAAGAAAATAGTTGATAGAAAAGATCCTTTAGTATGGGACATCCTTGAGAACGTTTTGAAAGGACACCCAGTATTATTGAATCGTGCTCCTACTTTGCATAGATTGGGTATCCAATCCTTCCAACCTAAATTAGTTGAAGGAAAGGCCATACAGCTACACCCTTTAGTTTGTACTGCATTTAATGCGGATTTTGATGGTGACCAGATGGCGGTACATTTACCGCTTGGTCATGCTGCAATATTAGAAGCACAAGTATTAATGCTTGCTGCACATAATATCTTAAATCCTGCTAATGGTACTCCAATTACCGTACCTTCTCAGGATATGGTATTAGGTCTATATTATATTACTAAGGGCCGCAGAACAGATGAGGGGCGCGTTGTTAAAGGACAGGATTCGATATTCTATTCTTCTGAAGAAGTCATTATTGCATACAACGAAAAGCGAATTGATCTTCATGCTTTTATTAAGGTTAAAGTAAACGTAAAAGACGAGACGGGCGTTATTGTAAATAAACTTATTGATACTACAGTAGGACGTGTTCTATTTAATCAAATGGTGCCGGAAGAAGTAGGGTATATTAATGAGTTATTGACTAAAAAATCTCTACGTGATATTATTGGTGATGTTGTTAAGATAACTGGTATGTCACGTGCATCACGCTTTTTGGATGATATTAAGGAATTAGGTTTCCAAATGGCATTTAGAGGTGGATTGTCATTTAATTTGCAAGATGTAAATATTCCTGTAGAGAAACATACACTTCTTGAACAGGCATCGGCAGAGGTCGAAGAGGTAAGGAATAACTATAATATGGGATTCATTACTAATAACGAACGTTACAATCAGATTATCGATATCTGGACGCGTATCAATAACCGTTTGACATCATTCGTAATGAACCAGTTGTCTAATGACAATCAAGGGTTTAATTCGGTTTATATGATGCTTGATTCTGGCGCACGTGGGTCTAAGGAGCAGATTCGTCAGCTTTGCGGAATGCGTGGTTTGATGGCTAAGCCTCAGAAGTCAGGTTCTGGTGGGGAGATCATTGAGAACCCAATTCTTTCTAACTTTAAGGAAGGATTGTCAGTTCTAGAATATTTTATCTCAACTCACGGTGCTCGTAAAGGTTTGGCGGATACAGCATTAAAAACTGCTGATGCGGGTTATTTAACTCGACGTTTGCATGATGTTGCGCAAGATATGATCGTTAACGCAGAAGATTGTGGTACGCTAAGAGGGATGTACACAACTGCTTTGAAGGATAACGAAGACATTGTTGAGCCATTGTACGATAGATTATTAGGTCGCATTTCGCTACATGATGTATTCAATCCATTAGATGGTAGTTTACTAGTTGGTGCTGGAAAAGATATTGATGAAGATATTGCGAAAGCGATTGAAGAATCTCCTTTAGAAGGTGTTGAAATTCGGTCTGTATTGACTTGTGAAAATCAAAGAGGTGTTTGTGCACTTTGCTACGGACGTAATCTTGCAACAGGTAAGCGTGTTCAAAAAGGCGAGGCTGTTGGTGTAATTGCTGCACAGTCGATTGGCGAGCCAGGTACACAGTTAACACTTCGTACTTTCCACGTTGGTGGTACTGCATCAAACATTGCTGCAGAATCTCAAATCATTGCTAAATTTGATGGTATCATTGAATTTGAAAATGTACGGACAGTTTCGACTAAAACAGAAGAGGGTGATACTCAAATCGTTCTTGGACGTTCAGGTGAATTCAAGATTGTTGAATCTGGAAGTGGTAAAATCATCATGACAAACAATATTCCATATGGTTCATTTTTGTATGTTCTAGATGGTGCCAAAATTGAAAAAGGTGATAGGATTTGTTCATGGGATCCATATAATGCTGTAATTATATCTGAATTTGCAGGTAAAATTGAATTTGATGCGATCATAGAAGGTGTAACTTTCCGTGAAGAATCGGATGAGCAAACTGGTCACCGTGAGAAGGTAATTATTGATACACGCGATAAAACTAAAAATCCTTCTGTAAGGGTAGTAGATAAAAAGGGTGAATTGATCAGAAACTATAATATCCCAGTTGGTGCGCACATTGCAATCGATGAAGGTGATATGGTTCAAACAGGTCAAATCCTAGTTAAAATTCCCCGCTCAACTGGTAAAACCAGGGATATTACGGGAGGTTTGCCACGTGTAACTGAGTTATTTGAGGCACGTAACCCTTCTAATCCCGCTGTTGTTACCGAAATTGATGGAGTTGTAACATTAGGCGGAGTTAAACGCGGTAATCGTGAGATGACGATCGAATCTAAAGATGGTGAAATTAAGAAGTATCTGGTTCCGTTGTCTAAACACATTCTGGTTCAGGATAATGACTTTGTTAAGGCTGGTATGCCATTATCTGACGGATCGATTTCACCTGCAGACATTCTTGCTATTAAAGGACCTGCTGCAGTTCAGGAATATCTGGTTAATGGTATCCAAGAGGTATACCGTTTACAAGGTGTGAAGATCAATGATAAACATTTCGAGGTTATTGTACATCAGATGATGCAGAAGGTTCATATCGAGGATCCAGGGGATACTATTTTCTTAGAGAATAACTCTGTGGATCGTTGGGACTTTATGATTGAGAATGATGAGATATATGACAAGAAAGTTGTGGTTGAAGCAGGTGATTCAAACATGGTTAAACCTGGTCAGATTCTTTCTTTACGAAAATTAAGAGATGAAAATTCTCAGTTGAAACGTAAGGATCTTAAACAAATCGAGGTTCGTGATGCAAGACCTGCAACAGCGAGTTCGATTCTTCAAGGTATTACTCGCGCATCATTAGGCACGAAATCATTCATATCTGCAGCCTCATTCCAGGAAACTACAAAAGTACTGAATGAAGCGGCAATTGCTGGTAAACGTGATAACATGCTTGGACTAAAAGAAAACGTTATTGTTGGGCACTTAATTCCTTCGGGAACCGGAGTGCGTGGATATGAACGTATCATTGTTGGATCTCAAGAAGAATACGATAAATTATTAGCTTCTAAACAAGAAGAAATAGAAGCATAATACTTGATACCATTATCTAAAAATCCCCCTTCGCTAAAGTTGGGGGATTTTTTATGAAAATTTAAGAAGTTCAAACTGCCACAATTAAGAATAAAAAATTAGTTTTGTTATATGCAAGAAGAAAATCAGGACAACCAACTAAATATTGAACTTTCTGAAGAAGTAGCGGAAGGTATTTTTTCTAATTTGGCAATCATTACACACTCTAATACTGAGTTTGTTCTGGATTTTATCAGAGTAATGCCGGGTGTTCCTAAAGCCCGAGTTAAATCAAGAATTATTTTGACCCCCGAGCACGCAAAGCGATTACTAGGTGCCATTCAGGATAATATTGAAAAGTATGAAGCTATAAACGGCCGGATAAAAACACAGGACGAGCCTCCTGGTTTTCCTATGAATTTTGGAGGTCCTACTGCACAGGCTTAAATAAATTTTCTTTTATGTGGGTGATAACTTCATCCATTTGGCTTGGCTCAAACCACCTGATATTATCGTCTTTTCTGAACCAAGTTAGCTGCCGTTTTGCAAATCTTCTTGTGTTTTGTTTAATTTGATCAGTAGCCACTTGCAGGGTAGCCTCTCCGTCCAAGTATTTAAATAATTCTGAGTAACCTACGGTATTTAACGCATTTAGATTTCTATGTTTATAGAGTTCTTTCACCTCGTCCAATAGCCCTCTTTCCATCATCTGATCCACGCGGTTGTTGATACGTTGGTATAGTTCACTGCGATCTGTATTTAAACCTATCTTAATGATATTAAAGGCTCGATTTTTCTTGGTATTAGTTAAATATGATGACAGTTTTTCTCCTGTTGAGAAGTAAAATTCCAAGCCCCTTATCATTCTTTGTGGGTTAGACTGATCAACTTTTGCGAAATATTCTGGGTCTATAGTGTGTAATTCTTTTCTTAGAAAAAGAATCCCATGCTTCGCAAATTGTGCATTGAGGTTTTCTCTTATCACGAGATCTGTAGTTGGTAAATTGTCCAAGCCATTACAAACAGCATTAATATAAAGGCCTGAACCTCCAACTAGTATTGCAAGATTTTCTTTACGGAATAAAAAGTCTATTGTAGAAAGTGCCTGGATCTCAAAATCACCTGTACTGAAAAATTCCTGAATGCTATGGGAATTGACAAAATGGTGAGGTGCCGCTGCTAATTCTTCAGATGAAGGTTTAGCGGTACCAATGTTCATTTCCCTAAAAAATTGTCTTGAATCCGCAGATATGATTTCGGTATCAAAATGTTGAGCTAGATTGATGGCTAACGCTGTTTTCCCGATAGCTGTGGGGCCAACAATTACAATCAGGGTTTTATCTAGCACCATATTAGGCACTAATAATCTTCTTTATATTCTTCGTCCTCGTAACTGTCATTATCAACAAACTCATCTGTCTCTTCGGCATCATGCTCCTCACTCTCATCACTTTTAACTTCTGTATTGATTCCCCTTCCCCCCATTGCTTCCAGTTCTTCGGTGTCCTCTGGGACGAAATTCATTTCATTAAGGAAATCGAAATCAGAGGAAACAGGATTAGATGAAACGGCTATAGTACCAAAGTTGTTCTTGTCGATTATTTTAGGAGCTTCTCCAAGACTTTTTACTAAGAAAGGATACTCGATGCTTGGATCAGTCTGTAGAATGATCTTGATCAGTTCAACACGAAAGTCAAAAGACCTTTCAAAATTATATATGTAATAAAATTTTTGATGCGGATCTTCGATAAAGCTGCTTAATTTTGAGTTTTCCATTAAGGCGACTCCTCTATCAGTTTTACGTTGATTAGGTAAATAGGCAATTTCATCACCTTTTATCCAATTATCTGTACTTACATAGAAAGAAGAGGATTTTTCTGATGAATACCCTGTTGAGCGATGAACCGCTTTATGCAAATCTTCAAAAGTTTGCGTTGACTTAATATCAATTTCTCTTACTACTTCATCGAAATCTTCGAAACTTATTCTGAATCTATAAATTGCCATCTGAGCTTGTTTTCCAGCTATAAAATTAAAAAATAAAATATACTTTGTAAAATAGAATTATCCGGTTGACGGAGTAAGGCCGATTTCCCTGGCTTTTTTTATTATAAAGGTTAATGCCTCATCGTAGCTGTTCGTTATCTCTCCCTCTAAAATAGCTTCTCTAATCGCATTTTTTAATATCCCTACTTCTTTTCCAGCCCTAAGATCAAATATTTTCATAATATCATCACCAGTAACAGGAGGTTGCCAGTTTCTGATCTTGTCCCGTTCCTCAACATCTTTTAGCTTCTGTTTTACAAGTTCGAAATTGTTACGGTACTTTCTAACCTTGTATTCGTTTTTGGTAGTAATATCGGCATTACACAGTACCATAAGTGCTTGTATATCATCGCCAGCATCAAATAGAAGTCGACGGATTGCTGAATCTGTAACCACGTCCTGAGCTAGTACAATTGGGCGAAGGTGTAATTGTACTAACTTTTGTACAAATTTCATCTTTTCGTTTAGAGGCAGCTTCAATTGCGCAAAAATTTGTGGTACCATCCGTGCACCTTTGTCTTCATGACCGTGAAATGTCCAGCCATGACCTACTTCAAAACGCTTAGTAGGTGGCTTGGCTATATCGTGCAGAATAGCAGACCAGCGAATCCAAAGATCGTCAGTCTCCTCACAAATATTATCGAGCACTTGCAATGTATGATAGAAATTATCCTTGTGGCCTTTTCCCTGAATAATTTCTACCCCGTAAAGGGCAGACATTTGGGGGAAAATGAGTTGAAGCAAGCCGGTATCAAAAAGATAATTAAATCCGATAGAGGGTAGCGGAGAAAGAATAATCTTATTCAATTCCTCCGTAATCCTTTCTTTGGAAACAATGCTGATCCGATCCTTTTGTATCTTAATAGCATCAATTGAACGCTGGTCTATAGAGAAATTCAATTGTGAGGCAAAACGAATAGCCCTTAACATTCTTAAAGGATCGTCAGAAAAGGTTATCTCAGGATCAAGTGGAGTTTTTATCAATTTATTATCGAGATCTTTTTGACCACCAAAAGGATCTACGAGTTGGGCATAGTTATCTTTATTTAAAGATATTGCCAGCGCATTGATAGTGAAATCTCTTCTTAGCTGATCATCTTCAATGGTGCCGTTCTCAACAATAGGTTTGCGCGAATCTGCTCTATAACTTTCTTTTCTGGCGCCTACAAACTCAATTTCTAAATCTCTAAATTTGAGCATCGCAGTACCGAAATTCTTGAATACAGCAACTTTTGTTTTAAGAGCGACGCCGATAAGTTCAGCAAAATCAATCCCATTTCCCAATACCACGATATCGATGTCTTTGGACGGCCTTTGCAGAAAAATATCTCTCACATAACCTCCAATTACATATACTTCAGTGCAGTGTAAACTTGCGATTTCTGCAATAACCTTAAAAATAGGATGTTGTAAATATTTTTCCATCACTCGGTCAGCAAAAGTACAAAAACTTACCTTCTAATGAATGAGAATTGCCCACCTGATCCAATTTTGATTATTGTTGAAGGCTTTTTCGGAGTATTAATATTTTGCTCTAGGTCAACAATACAGTCTACTTGATCTTTTATTTCGATACTGATGTCATCAAACCCGCTAGGGCTGGGGTTACCACTTAAGTTAGCGGAAGTAGAAGTAATGGGCTTCCTGAATCTCTGAATCAATTGTTGACAAAAATCGTGTTTCGGTATTCTGATCCCTACAGAACCATCTTTATTTATAACGTTTTTAGCTAAATTTTTAGCGCCTGAAAAAATTAACGTAAGCGGGTTTTCCGCATATTCAATTAAATCGTAAGCAACATCAGGAACATCTGTCACATAGCTCTTAATTTTGCTATCGGCATCGAGTAATATAATAAAACTTTTATCTTCAGATCTTCCCTTAATGCTATTTATTTTTGCTACAGCATCCTCGTTTGTAGCGTCACAACCTAATCCCCAAATAGTATCAGTAGGATATAAGATGATACCACCATTTTTTAGAGTGTTTAATGCTTTTTCTATTTCTGTCCGAAACATTGGCCGATTATATTTAATTATTAACTACTTTTTTGTAAAGCGACATCATCTGCGCAGAAATTAACTCGTCATTAAATTTCTGCGCATAATGCAAGCCTGCAGTTATCATTTTGTCTTTCAAAACTCCATTATCCAATATAGTGTTAATGGCAATAGCAAATCCCAAACTATTGTATGGATCCACATATATACTATTTTCCCCTCCCGCCTCTTCAAGGCAAGATCCAATGGCAGCCACTACGGGTAGGGCTGAATACAGCGCTTCTATGATAGGAATCCCAAAACCTTCATAGATTGACGGATATACAAATGTATCAGCCAATTGATAAACTGCTGGCAAGTCGTTAAAGGGAACGTTTTTCAAAAATATAACACGGTTTTGCAGACTTAAGTTTTCAATTTCTTGTCTTACTAAATTAGTGTAAGCGGTATCTTTGCCAATAACTACTAATTTGTATTGTTGATGAATATGTGGTAGCGCACGTATCACTGCAATAAGGTTTTTCCTTAATTCTATTGTGCCTACGTTGAGAATGAAATTATCTGGGAGCTGATATTTGCTTTTAATTGCAGCTTTAGTGCTATCGCTAACTTTAGTTTTGAAAATATTATCACAGCTCTGATAAACAACTTCTATTTTATCAGAGCTGACATTGAAAAATCTGATAATATCCTGTTTAGTTTGCTCACTAATTGCAACGATTTTATCTGCGTATTTACAGGCATATTCAATTTTCTTTTTATAAATGAACCTATCGATCAGGTTAAAGTGCTTAGGGAAGAGCAAGAATATCAAATCGTGAATTGTAACTATTGATGGGATTTTAATCCCATTGAGGCCGATAGGTATCTCATGACTTAAGCCATGAAAAAGGTCAATTTTATTGTCTATTAGCTGTTTTCTAATCCCAAGCGTTCTCCACCAAGGTGATGGATTGTCGGGCAAGATTAAAGATATGTTAACAGGCTTAAAGAACTTGTCGATTTGAGTTTGATTCTTTAAGCCTGGAGTAAAGACAAAATATTGGTTTTCTGGAAATTTGCTGGCAAGCTGACTAATCAAAGAACGACTATAATTGCCAAGTCCAGTTAAGTTATTTGCTGCCCTCTTCCCATCAAAACCAATATTCATTTATACAGCTACATTGTTTTCTCTTAAGGCATTGTTAAGAGAAGTTTTTTTGTCTGTAGATTCCTTACGCTGACCAATTATCAATGCACAGGGTACATGGTATTCACCAGCAGGGAATTTCTTAGCATAGGTACCAGGGATTACAACTGAACGCGCAGGAACAATTCCTTTATATTCTTTTGGGGTTGGTCCAGTTATATCTATAATTTTTGTTGATGCGGTTAGCACTACATTTGCACCAAGTACAGCTTCCGTTTCAACCTTAACACCTTCTACTACAATAGCACGAGAACCGATAAAGCAATTGTCTTCAATAATTACGGGAGCAGCTTGTATGGGTTCTAGTACTCCGCCTATGCCTACACCGCCACTAAGATGTACATTTTTGCCAATTTGGGCACAAGAACCAACTGTGGCCCAGGTATCCACCATGGTGCCTTCGTCTACATAGGCTCCAATATTTACGTAGGATGGCATCATAATTACACCTTTGGCCAAATAAGCACCGTACCTTGCACTAGCACCAGGTACAACCCTAACACCTAATTCTTTGTAATTTGTTTTTAGTTTCATTTTATCATGAAATACAAAAGGTCCGACTTCTGTAATTTTCATCTGTCTGATAGGGAAATACAGAATAACAGCCTTTTTAATCCATTCATTTATGCCCCATGAGTTTAATATTGGTTCCGCAACGCGCATTTCACCCTTATCAAGCTGCATAATCACTGTTTCGATTGCCTCGCAATATTCATTATATTCCAATAAAGTTCTGTCTTCCCAAGCGGCTTCTACTAACTTTTTTAATTCTGCTATCATTTTAGTATTTTAATTTTTGACAAAATAAATGAATTTTATGTATCTAACGTTCTTTTCAGTACATAATGTTGTTTTTTTGTTGCTTATTTTTGAAATCTTATGACTGAAAAAGAGAAACTCAGGATCGATAAATACTTGTGGGCAATCCGGTTATTTAAAACGCGGAGTCTTGCAGCCGAGGCTTGCAAAGCTGGGAGGGTAAAATTTATGGGCCAAAATCTTAAGCCTTCCGCAATTGTAAAGGCAGGTGATGTATATCAAGTTTCAAAAGGGATCGAAAAGAAAGTTATTGAAGTGGTTGAGCTTTTACACGCCAGGGTCGAATCAAAAATTGCAGTTACTAAGTATATAGACATCACGCCTGAGGAGGAAACCCACGCTTTCAAATCTATATTCCACGCGCCAGCATTGAAGCGGGATAGAGGAACAGGACGGCCAACTAAAAAAGATAGAAGAGATACTGATGACCTGATCGATGGGTTAAATAAGGAGAGCTAAACGGTTAGTGTTAAATAGAAAGGCCCGGAAATCTCCAGGCCTTAACAATGAGTTAATAGATTTATTTTTTATAAGCTTCATTTAAGCCAATAATAGCTTCGCTGGTCACATCAAGACTTTGGTCAGCAAATAAAATATCGCTACTACCTTTTGAATATTTTAATACCATTTTAAAGCCTTTTTTCTTGGCATAAGTTTTAAGGTACTCTGCAATTTTGTCATACAGCTTCTCGTTTTCTGAAGCTTGTTCAGATTGCAATGCGGCACTTGCATTTTGCTGATATGCTTGTAATTCCTGTTGCTTTCTGCCTAGCCTTTGCTCTGTTGCAGCACGCTGATCTGCTGGTAATGTATTCGCCTGCTGCTGATATTGCGCTACTTCGCGTTGGTATGCCTGAGCTTTAGACGCCATGTCTTCCTGAGCTTTTTTTGCTTTAACTTCAAGTTTTTGATTAACGTCTTTAAAATATTGATACTTGGTCAATAAAGAATCTGAATTTACATAGACGATCTTCTCATTGTCAGGAACAGCAACGGTTTCTGTTTTTGAACCTGCAGCAGGTGCCGCCTCTTTGTTTTGACATGCAGACATTACAGAAACGATGACTGCAGCTGTAGCAATGCTGCTTAATTTGGTTTTTATTTTCATTTGATCTTTTAAAATTAAGAAGCCTTGAATGCTTCTAAATGCTTTTTTCTTTTGTTTTTTTAATGCCTTTTTTTTACTCTAAAATGCTAAAGTTCAACAAATATAAAATTTCAAATTTAGTATCCTAAATAAGTCGATTTTTTAGGATGGTTTTCGGCAATTTACGTTCAAATAGTTATTAACATTTAACTGTAAATTGACCTTAAATGGTTAAATTTGAAGCTAATTGTTTTAATAAAAATTATGAGCGAAGAACAGGATTCAAAGTCAAATTATTCGGCAGATAATATACAGGTATTAGAAGGTTTAGAGGCGGTGCGTAAGCGTCCTTCCATGTATATAGGTGATACTGGTGTTAAGGGATTACACCATTTAGTTTATGAGGTTGTAGACAATTCGATTGACGAGGCACTAGCTGGTCATGCTGATACCATTCTTGTAAATATACTTAAGGATAATTCGATAAGAGTTGAAGATAACGGACGTGGAATACCGACCGGAATAAATACAAAAGAACAAAAATCAGCATTGGAAATCGTAATGACGGTTTTACATGCAGGGGGTAAATTTGATAAGGACACTTATAAAGTTTCTGGTGGCTTACATGGTGTAGGTGTAAGTTGTGTCAACGCACTATCTACACATTTAAGGGCTGAGGTTCACCGTGAAGGTAAGGTTTGGGTGCAGGAGTATAATATTGGAAAGCCACTTTATGAGGTAAAATCTATTGGAGAAACTGACAAAAGAGGTACAATAGTAACCTTTACTCCAGATGCGACCATCTTTACTCAAACTACAGAGTATCGTTATGATACGCTGGCATCAAGACTAAGAGAATTGTCATTCTTAAATAAAGGTATCAAACTTACATTAACAGATGAGCGTGAAGTAGATGATCAGGGAAATTTCCTTACAGAACTTTTCCATTCTCAAGGTGGTCTAAAAGAGTTTGTTCAGTTTCTTGATGGAAACAGACCATCATTAATCGCGGAGCCGATCTACGTTGAAGGAATTAAAAACGGTATACCAGTTGAACTTGCTTTGCAATACAATGATAGCTATGCTGAGAACGTACACTCTTACGTAAACAATATCAATACGCATGAAGGTGGTACACACATTGCTGGTTTCAGAAGAGGTTTAACTAGGACATTAAAGGCTTATGCTGATAAATCTGGGTTACTTAAAAATGTTAAGTTTGAGATCACGGGAGATGATTTTCGTGAGGGATTGACAGCTGTTATTTCAGTTAAAGTACAGGAACCACAGTTTGAAGGCCAGACCAAAACCAAACTGGGTAACACAGAGGTCATGGGTGCTGTTGATATTGCAGTAGGAGAGGCACTAGGAATCTACCTGGAAGAATACCCGCGTGAAGCCAGATCAATTGTAAATAAAGTTATTCTTGCAGCTACAGCACGTGCTGCCGCAAGAAAAGCTCGGGAGATGGTTCAGAGAAAAAGTGTAATGGGTGGCTCTGGACTACCGGGCAAACTTGCAGATTGTTCTGACAGTGATCCAGAAAAATGCGAGCTTTACCTTGTCGAGGGAGATTCGGCTGGCGGTACTGCCAAACAAGGCAGAGATCGTAATTTCCAGGCTATATTACCTTTAAAGGGTAAAATTCTTAACGTAGAGAAGGCGATGGAGCACAAAATCTATGAGAACGACGAGATAAAAAATATGTTTACCGCGCTAGGTGTAAGTATAGGCACGCCGGAAGATGATAAAGCATTAAATATCCAGAAGCTTAGGTACCATAAGATTGTGATTATGACGGATGCTGATATCGATGGATCTCACATTACCACGTTGATCCTAACCTTCTTCTTCAGGTATATGAAAGCGTTAATCGAAGCGGGATATGTTTACATCGCTGCTCCACCTCTTTATCAGGTTAAAAAAGGAAAAGAGTTTGAATACTGCTGGAATGATCAACAGCGTGATGCTGCTGTACAGCGATTAAAAGGTGCAGGTAAGGAAGAAAGTGTTCACATCCAGCGTTATAAAGGTTTGGGTGAGATGAACGCTGAACAGCTTTGGGATACTACTTTAAACCCAGCTAACAGAACATTAATGCAAGCAACCATTGAAAACGCTGCGGAGTGTGATCATACCTTCTCTATGTTGATGGGTGATGATGTTGCCCCAAGAAGAGATTTCATAGAACGTAATGCAAAGTATGCGAAAATTGATGCATAGTTTTTAATCTTGAAATTTAAAGGCGTCTTTGTAAAAAGACGCCTTTTTTATTTAGCAATTGGACTAAATTGAACTCTGTTGATAGTTAGAAATGTATTTGGGAAAAGAGTCGCAATTCTTTTCGCCTCTTCTTGCGTAATTGTTCCTTTCAAGTTTAAATTTTCTATGCTGATCTTTCCCATCTCTTCAGGTATTAAAATATCCCCCATAAAATCCAGGCTTAAACTCTTAATGTTAGTAAGTTCCAATATCTCTTTAGGAACCGTATTTACCCGAATGTGAACCCCTCCAAAGCCCCCGTCGCTCTCTTTAAGCTGCGCTGCTAAATTTGGATAAAGTTTTGGGTCTTTTTTTCTCACCATCCAACCTATCTGTGGTTTTAGGGTAAATGTGTTTTCATCTTGTGTTAAGCCTGTAAAACCTGCCCAAACCTCTAAAGGAGTAGTAATGGTTTCGCCATTAGGGGTTACATCATTGTAAGCAACATCAACCTTAACCATTTCGCTAGGTAAAAAACGTGTGCTGTTAAAGCCTTTAAAATCACTTCTATTTCCATTATCGTAGTATGGATAAAATTTAACTATCCAGCCGTCTATTAATTCTTTTGCACCATATTGTTTAATAGAATGATATTTGAACATGTTACGCCAAAAATCTTTATCAACCTTCCCATTAGATGCATTTAAAAATTCTTTAAGTATTGGGTTGATCTCGTTAATCCACCAGGCCAGCTCATATTTTTTCAGGTAGTTTGCCTTATCTAAAACCTTTTGCCAATCGGCAGGTGTGCCTTCCACTGTAATTTCAGGTATCCCGCAAGAAAAGTACACTATTACATAATCAAAAAAAGGTTTAACAGCTTCCATTAAAGTAATCTGAGATGTCGCTCGAGTTGTTGGAGTGCTTGTTGTAAAATCGGACGTCATTGCTTTAGTTAATTCGCTTCCTGCGGCAGCAGAAATTTGATTTGCAAATGCAGGAAATACTTCTGCCTCCCAAGGGGCATTAGGATCATCAAGTTTAATATTTTGACTATTAAGAACAAGGCTAGTTTTCCCCTCATGTGTTACAAAATACTTACGAAGTTTTTCAGCATTATTATTGACATGCCTGGCAAATCCTTGCTCTATTAATAACCACATAATATCAGGAGAAAGCACGAATGGTCTATGGTTGGCATAAGCCTGATACATGCCTGAAAAGAAGGAGTGATCTCCAAAATTCACCAATTGATCTGGCCCCTTGCTACGTGCAATGATCTGATAAGGGTCTTGATTCGCTTTGAGCAACTCGCGCCTTATTTGGAAGTCGATACCATTTAAGATGGGCTCATTATAAATATCCTTATAGCTACTTAATTTTAAAAGTTGCTTTGGCTTCTCCAATTCTTCAACTTTGAAAGTGATGCCACTTTGAGCCTGAATTAGAAGAGGTAAGATAATGGATAACAAGAATAAGAAGAGCGGTCTTTTCATATTACTAAGAATTATTTGGTTAATGGATATAAGGGAATAACTGCCAAAATATTACCGTTTATGATAAAGTTATATAAAAACAACAAGTTAACCAACAGGTATTTCCATTCTGCAATGGTAATTTAATGTTTAACAGCAGTAAAAGCTAATGCATATTTTTAGCAACTATAGTGGTTCTTCGCCAATTTTGATGCATTCACACAAATTGAATATTCAGAGTTAAATACCTATTATTCAGTGGATTTACTTCGGTGTACACTTGTTTTATAAGTGATTTTTTTGTACCTTAAAGTACTGAATAACAGATACTTTAACCTTGATTTTACCACATACACTCAACCAAAATCTGGCAGCTTTATTTTATGCTGACTGGAAGATCAAAATATACCGGTCAGAAATAGAAGATTCGATAATTCGGCTCTTTGCTCAAAGACCAGGAAAGCGGGCTCAATGTCCAATGTGCTTGAAGAACAGCCATACCATACGCTCATCCTATTTCAGAACCTTAATAGACCTGCCTATGGTTGATAATAAGGTCTTTATCTTACTTAAGATACGCCGGTTCGCTTGTAAAAACCTCAAATGTCTTAAGTTGATATTCTCAGAACGGTGCAACGATATCACCAACCCTTATTCTAGACGTACTGAGAGGGCATCAATCTATTTAAAGCAGGTCCTTATTGAGATATCTTCAAACAAGGGCGCCTACTTTTCTAAATTAATGCATATACCCGTCAGTAACAACACTTGTCTTAGATTAGTTAAGTCTATGAATATGCCTATATATGATGATCTGTTGTGTGTGGGCATAGATGATTGGGCAAAACGAAAAGGAATGAACTATGGATCCATCATCGTTAATGCAGAGACTGGCCGACCCATTGATCTTTTAGATAGTAGGGATTCAAATGAAGTTATAGATTGGTTTTCGGCTCATCAGGAGGTCAAATATGTAACTAGGGATAGAGCGACATCTTATGCGAGTGCAATTACAAAATCAATACCTGCAGCAAAACAAATCGCTGATAGATTTCACTTAGTAAAGAATCTTGGTGATGCTATCCATGAGGAAATCAGAATCGAATATGGCCATTTGAAGGAGGTCGCCAAAAATATTTCCGCCGATGTAGACACAACGTCGTCCGGTACAGTAAGTGCGAATGCTCCTAGCGACGTGAGCCCTAATAGTAAGCCGGATATTTCTTTATACATGATTGAAAGAAGAGAGAAGCTTCAGTTAATGGCCAAATTAAAAAAAGATGGATATAACCTAACTGACATTGCCCGGAGAACGCAAATGAACTGGCGTACGGTAAAAAAATATTTGACATCAGCAATACCATCGCCCGGAAGGGAACCGCGTGTAAATTACAATAAGTATATGAGCGAAATCAACCACATGATCCATTTAGAAATCAATCCTACGGCCATGTTTAAGTCGCTTATTGATAAGGGGATAAATTGTTGTGAGCGCTCTTTTACCAGATGGTTTAACATAACGTTTCCTGCTTATCAGCATAAATGGAACAGGGCATGTCATCAACCATTAAAAAATCCAAAGCCAAGCATTTGGATCAACTACATTCCTCCTTTAAGAAAGCTAGCAATATTTTTAACAAATCCGGATTATGGTGTTTCAAAAGACACGGGCGAGTGCTCAAAGGAAAAGGAAATTGTTGATGGACTGGTAAATAAAGTCCCTCTTCTAGCTAGCTTACGTAAGGTTTACATCAACTTTAGGAAAATTTTGAAAGGAGGATGCTCCGAACAATTAGATCTGTGGATCAAAGAGGTTCAATCATTGAGCCGGAAGAGAATGGACCGCTTTTGTAACGGATTAAAAAAAGATATCCTGGCAGTAAAAAATGCCATCACGTACAACTGGACAAACGGATTAGTTGAGGGAAATATAAACAGGTTGAAAAACAAAAAGCGTGAGATGTATGGCAGATGCGGCTTTCAGTTGCTTAGAAGGAAGGTATGTCTTTCAGTAACGGGATGAGTGCATCAAAATTGGCGAAGAACCACTATAGTACGGAGGCTGGTACATATATCATTTTGTTATCAGCCATGCGTAAGGTCTTCTGACGGTAAAGTAATTTGCATCGCTGTCATTTTCATAGGCTTCTTTTTCAAAACAAATATTAAGGTAAGCCATATGATGGTCTCGTAATTTAATCAAATTCACCAGGTAATGCAATACATAGATCAGGTAAAAGAAAATAAACAGCAGCTCTACTTGCTGTTTAAAGTGTATGGTTTCGTGCCTTATAATTCTTACATCAGAACTTAAGTGGTTATTCTTAAAAAGCATAAATGGATAAATTGCCATTGCCTGGGCAGGCAATCCTGAATATACAATTTTCCAATATTTCATTTACAATTATTATCAGAAGGTCTCATCCTCATCTAAATCCTGACCGTTTAATGCTTCCAAATCGTCTTCATCTAAGTCAGTTTCTGGATCGTTACTCAATTCTAAATCAAGATCGTCTGCTGTATTCCCGGTGTCATCTGCTGAGTTGTAACCTCCTGCTACTTCTTCATTAATCGGTTTTTCTGCTTTGGAAGGATCATTTTCTGCTGATAAGATCAGCTTATTATCTGCTTCTTGTTGGTTTTCTTCGTTCTCAATATTCATAACAATTAAGTTTGGGTATAAAACAACCTTTCCTCTATTTGGTTTAAGCTAATTTCGATCACTTCATCAACCTAACAAATAATAACATTGTCGCAATTAAAAGGATAATTAATACCAGGTAGCTATAACTTAAGTTAGCCTCGTCTTTCGCTGGTATAAAATAGATGATGCTATAGCTCAGCAGAGAAACAATTACATAATTAATGCCTCCGGTTAAGCCTCCTGCAATACCCGCGTTTGTCGGGAACCTGCTAAGGCAAAAGGTAAAAAAGCTGTTAAAAGTATAACCCGATGTGGCGTGTATTACAAATGCAAAGCATATCATAGAATACAGTGTTGAAACATAGCCTGAACTGATCAGCATAATGATTCCAAACGTGAGTTGTATAGCCAGGTTTAATAAAAGTTTCTTATTAAATGGCTGATCAATGGTTAGCTTTCCCACAAGACCGCCAATCATTACAGCCACTCCCAAAATTAATGAACTGTTACCAGCTATTACCGGACTAAGGCTTAACTGATGTTCAATAATGAAGGGTCCCGTCATGTTATAAATCATAACCATAGAGTAGGAGAGCCCTAGCATAACTATACCTAAAGTAAAGCTAGCCGTTTTAATCATACCAGAATATACTAAGCCAATAGTCTTAATGTTAAAAGCCATTTTTTGTTTAATGGTTTCCCCACTAAAAAATAATTCCAAGATCAGTATTACCACCGCAAAGCCCGTCAGGAAGTAAAAATTAGATTGCCAGCCAAAATAGGTTTGCAAGTACCCTCCTGCAAAAGGAGCAATGATTGGTGCAGTTGCCCATATCACAGAGAACATACTCAAGTAGTTTTTTAGTTGATCGCCACTAAAAACATCCACAAAATAGGCTCGTTTGGATACTACAATCGCCCCAACGGTAATTCCATGAACTATCCTCATGGAGTAGATCAGGTAGATGTTGCCTGTATTGGCTATTACTAAACTTGCCAGGGCAAAAACGATCAAACTGATAAGGTTGATGCGATATCTTCCAAAGCTATCAAGCAGGCTGCCAACAAAAAGTTGTGCTACACCGTAGCTAATTAAAAAAAGAGTTAAAGTAAGTTGAACCTGTATTTCACCAACCTGTAGCTTTGATGCCATTGTTGGTAGTGAAGGGATATAAATATCAGTAGCGAAACCAGAAAGGGGTATTAATGCAAAGGCAAGTAGAGTTGCAATTCTCTGGTTTTCTTTTTTTAGTGGTTTGGTAAAGATCAAGTTGAAGATTTTTAGAGCCGCAAAGTTAATATAATCCTAATTTGGCAATGGGAATAAATAAATCAAAATAGCAATTTTACTGTTATAATATAAACATAGGGATGAAAATTTTACTGACCGGCGCAACGGGTTACATTGCACAGCGACTACTTCCAGTCTTGCTCGAAAACGGGCATCAAGTAGTTTGTTGTGCAAGAGAGAAACAAAGGTTTGATCAAGAAAAATATAAGGACTATCCGCTGGAAGTTATTGAGGTTGATTTTCTAGAACAATCAACTCTTGGACGAATTCCGGAAGATATCGATGTGGCCTATTATCTTTTGCACTCAATGTCTGGTGGAGAAAAGGACTTCTCTAAACTAGAACAACAAACTGCAGAGAATTTTAAGCTGAGGTTAGAAAAAACTAGTGTTAAGCAAGTTATTTTTCTCAGTGGAATTGTAAATGGCAAAGAGCTTTCTAAGCATTTAAGCTCCAGGCAGCGTGTAGAAGAAACGCTTCAGTCATCTAAATATGGTTTAACTACGCTCAAAGCTGGGATAATTGTAGGGTCCGGTAGCGCTAGCTTTGAAATTATTCGAGATTTGGTAGAGAAGCTTCCAGTCATGATTGCTCCAAAATGGCTGAATACCAAATGCCAGCCAATAGCAATAAGAGACGTACTCAAATTTCTAGACGGAGTAAGGTTAAAGGAGTTTGCTTTCAACAAGGGCTATGATATTGGCGGACCAGAAGTACTCACTTATAAAGAAATGCTGATGCGTTTTGCGAAGGCACGAAAATTAAAGCGTAAAATATTTGTGGTTCCAGTAATGACGCCAAGACTATCCTCTTACTGGCTTTATTTTGTTACCTCAACTTCTTATTCTCTAGCCAGCAACCTGGTCGAAAGTATGAAAGTAGACGTTGTTGCAGAGCCGAATGATTTAAGTGAAAGGTTGAATATAACTCCGCTTATTTATGAGGAAGCCATTCAATTAGCTTTTGGGAAGATAGCGCAAAATCAGGTTATTTCCAGCTGGCGCGATGCCATGAATACCGATGTTTACGGTAAGGGACTTTCCAACCTTGTCGAAGTACCAGAAGAGGGTTGTTTTAAAGATAAGCGCAAAGCTAAGGTGAAAGATGTAGATACGGCACTTGAAAACATTTGGTCAATTGGGGGCGAGAAAGGTTGGTATTATGCAGACTGGCTTTGGAGCTTGCGTGGGTTTTTAGATAAAGTCTTTGGTGGCGTTGGTTTACAGCGTGGTCGTACCAGTATTAATCAGCTGTTTCCAGGTAGCGTTATCGATTTCTGGCGTGTAATCTTAGCTAATAAAAAGGAGCGTCGTCTGTTGCTTTATGCAGAAATGAAACTTCCTGGAGAGGCTTGGTTGGAATTTAGAATTGACGATCAAAATGTATTTCATCAAACAGCTACTTTTCGTCCAGTAGGAATTTCTGGAAGGCTATATTGGTATGCTGTACTTCCATTCCATGCCTTTATTTTTAAAGGAATGATGAATAAGATTATCAACTCTGATGAGATTTAAATCTGCTAAAACTTGTTTTACGTAATAAAGGACATAACTTTATTTCTACAGTATGAACAGCAACGTGGAAAGGATTAAAAGATATTTACAGAAATATAGAGGTTTATGGGTCTTCCTGATTATCTTATTGATAAGCAATCCTTCATCTGCTCAAGAAAAGGATAATAAGAAAAAAATAGATGCGGCCAAGACAATTATTAATGACGTAAAACTTTCTGATACCGATCCTTTAGCCAGTATTTTGCAAATGCATAAAGGTAAAGTGGTTTATGTTGATGTTTGGGCAACATGGTGTCTGCCATGTTTATTCGAGATGCCCAATTCGAGGAAACTTAGAGAAAAGCTGATTGGTGAAAATGTAGTTTTCGTCTATATATGTGTCAATTCTAATGACGAAAAAAGATGGAGGAAACTAATCACATCCAAACGTATTGCAGGTGATAATTATCTGCTTTCAGCTGAGCAGTCGGCTGCTTTATTGCAAAAATACACTATAGCAGGAATCCCAAGGTATATGCTCTTTGATAAAAATGGGGATGCAGTTAGTGAAGATGCGAAACGACCCGGCGAACCAATTGTTCTAAAAACCATTCGGGAGTTATTGGAAAGCAAATAAAATAAAATGGCTAAGCTGAATGAACTGCTTAGCCATTTTTATGAATAATTCTATTTTAAAAGTTAAGCCAATGTAAAAGCTGGTAGTTCAATTCTTTTACCTCCATCCATTGCAGATTCGTGAGCAAGTATGCCAACACAAGTTATATTGGCAGATTGTCTTGCATTTGGAAAAGGTTCCCTTTTATTAACCAATGCTGAAAGAAATTCATGCACCAAGTGAGGGTGAGAACCACCATGACCAGAACCCTGTATAAATGAAAGGTGCTGATTGCTATTTGCATCATATACACCACCAGTAGTAAAGTTTCGGATTTCCTCTGGCAATAGATGCGCATAGTCAGGTATGGTTACTTTCTCCGGTGTTTCACCCGTGTGGATCACAGATTCTTCGTGTTCTACCAGCGTCCATTCAAACGTTTTCTTGGAACCATATACATCAAAACTTTCCCTGTACTGTCGGGCAGTATTGAAAAGTGATCTCGTTACTTCTGCTGCAAGGTCAGAATCTTTGAATTTAATATGGCAGCTTTCAACTGCAAATGGCGATCCGTATTTTTCAATCAATGGCGCGTCAATGGTTCCAGATCCAAAACAAGAAACATATTCTGCATCAGCTTTTGAAAGCGCTAATACTGGTCCTACACAATGTGTTGCATAATGCATAGGAGGTAAGCCTTCCCAATATCCAGGCCATCCAGCCATTTCTTGTTGATGTGATGCACGAAGAAATTGTAGCTTGCCCATCTCACCGCTCTCGTATAATTCTTTAACAAATAAGAATTCTCTGCTGTAAATAACCGTTTCCATCATCATGTAAGTAAGTCCGGTTTCTTTTACAGCCGCTACAATTTGTCGGCATTCTTCTACACTAGTTGCCATAGGAACTGTACAGGCCACGTGTTTTCCTGCTCTTAATGCTTTTATAGATTGCTCTGCGTGGTTTTGTATCGGAGTATTGATGTGTATAGCATCCACCTCAGGATCTTTTAGCAATTCATCATAATCAGTATAGCGTTTTTCAATCCCAAACGCATCACCAATTGCATTTAGTTTTTCTGCATCTCTCTGGCATATCGCATACATATTTGCATTCGGGTGGTGCTGATAAATTGGAATAAATTCTGCGCCAAATCCAAGTCCCGTTATAGCTATGTTGATCTTCTTTTGCTCCATAGTGTCAATATGATATTTTGTAAAAGTTTTTTTATTTGAAATGTGATTTTAAAAAATGGAGTCCATCGGTTGCAAATTCATCCTGACTAGCCGAAAAGGGGCGCCAAATACAAACTGCGGCTGCTAATTCTTTGTTTGCAGGAGTAAAGCTTTCTATAGCTACAATTCCCTTATAATTAATGGCATTTAGCCCTTCGCTAAAAGCTTCCCAGCGGGTTTGCCCTGTTCCGGGGGTACCCCGGTAATTTTCAGATACCTGTACATGCAATAGCTTGCTACCACAAAGTTTAATTGCTGCTAAAATATCTGGTTCTTCAATATTCATATGAAAACCGTCCAGCAATATCCCTGCTGCCTGGTGGTCGATGTCTTTCACTAATCTCACCACATCTTCGGCAGTATTGACCAGGTCAGATTCAAAACGGTTTAATGGCTCAATTGCTAGTTTTATTCCTCTAGACTGTGCCATATCGCAAGCTATCCTTAAATTGGAGACTGCCAATTGCCATTCTTTTATTCTTTGTTCCGGACTAACCATTCTGGCTTTGCCTACCGCAGAGTACATTGGGCCTGCAAAAAATGGAATATTCCATAGCACACATAAGTCAAGGCAAGACTCGATGTAGTTAAAGCAATTTTGATGAACTGCAGGATCTTCATGTGTTAAATCGCGCGTAGGTCCGAATGCCCCACAGATCACCGCTTTTAAACCATATTTTTCCAGTCCTTTTTTCACAGCCTCACCGTCAATCAAATCAGGATCTTCAACAGCAATTTCTACTGCATCAAAACCCATTGCTGATATTTTTGGAAATAATTCTTCAATACTTGATGTTTGAAAAGGAGAAGTCCATAACCAGGTGCTTACTCCAAAAGTAATTTCAGCCGCCATGTTTATTGCTCTAAAGACGTTCGATGCTCCAGCATTACTACTTTATATCCACCTTTGGATTTAAAATAGAACATCAGCAGTAAGTAACTTACCAGCATAATTAAGGGGAAAATCACAATATAGCGTAATGCCTCTTTTTTAGCGCCGTCTCTAATACTTGTCACCGTAGTTTGATCTGCCGGCGTTGCACTGGCAAGCTTGGCCTGATTCAAGGCTTTATATTCACCAAAAAGGCTTGTTTTCTGTTCGGTTACATAAGTGCTATGTATAGCAGTATTATTGTTTACATCATATTTAGCAATCTTTTGATCTACTGATTTATCCTGAATAAATCCCAGTACTCCAGCACCAATCACTCCGGCAGCTATCATTCCAAGACCACCAGTTATGTTCAGGGTTAGTGCTCCCCCTTTTGGAAACTGTTCAGATACCAGCCCTAGCATTGTAGGCCAGAAGAAAGATTTAGCCAAACCGTATATTGTAGCAGCTACTAGGATCATAATCCCAGTTGAGGCCGATAGCATGTATAACCCAATCACTGCAACACCAGAGCATAGCGATAAAAGCCCAAGCGACGATACTTTATGTGTTAATGGTCCGGCAAAGAAACGTAATACAAACATAATTGCAGAAGTATAAACCAGTACCCATCCTGCCTGTAATCCAATCTTAGTCATCTCGGGAGCCATTAAGTCGGTAATCCAACTATCTGTTCCAAGTTCCGTCGTTGCCAAAGGGATCATTACCAGAAGAAGTATGATGAAAAGTGGCCTGCCAAAACTCCTCGTGTAAAAGCCAAAACCTCCGGTTATTAAGAGGGTAATGATTACACTAGTGGCAGTTGACCATCCAAATACTGTTCCTAGCTGAAAAATAATCAGTGCTACAATGATCAATGCACCACCTGCACCAACTTCCTGCAACATTTCTTTATAAGTTACACCAGCCTGCACGCGTTCATTGAGCGGAAACTTACTACGAAGGCTCATCACAGCATAAATAAGTGTTGGGATCAGGATCAATGCAATCTTATATTCCCACTTGGTATCCACACCCAGCATTAGTGCCATTACTCCTCCAAGTACCAACCCGCCAGCCCATCCTGCATGGAGTATGCTTAACCATTTAATCTTTTGTTTCGGGAACATGGTAGCCACAACGGGGTTAGCAACTGCTTCTACAGTGCCATTACCTATAGCTACAATGAAAGAGCCAATATAGAGCATCCAATAACCTGTCGCAAAAATAGTTAAGAAGGCAGATGCAACATGGCAAACTATCGCAAATATCATTGCCGTTTTGTAACCTATTTTGTCAATTACCAAACTAAAAAGGACAATACTAATGGCAAATGGCCAGAGGCCTACGCCTGCAATTTCTCCAAGCTGTGTTTGCGTTAAGTTAAAGTCTACACCCCATTGCGGCAATATCAGCGCGCGAAGGATGAAGCCAAAAGCTGTGGTCACTAATGATACGAAACAGGCATAAAAAAGTTTCATATCAACTTTTGAATTTGACATGGTTAGTTGTTTAGGTTTATACTTTGGTTATTTAATTACTTTCATTACTCCATTCATAATTCTCCAGTGTCCTGGGAATGAGCAAATGAACGGGTAGTCTCCAACCGATGCTGGTACCTTAAATCTTAATTTAAAAGATTCCTCCGGGTTTACTAAAGGCGTATGAAACAATACTTCAGGCATTATCGGTACATATTGTTTATCTGCACCTTTAGGATCTTGAGCTAGTTTATCTGCTGCTGCGCCTACTTTTTCCATACTTCCTTTTTGCAAGATTAAAAAATTGTGCTGCATAAAGTCAATATTGTCAAATACTATTTCCACTGTGCTACCCGCTTTTACTATGAACGTTTTGGTCGCAAACTTCATCGCATTTACTATAGGCGTAATTCTAATAGTTTGATCTGGTTTGGTGTCTTGTTTAACAGTCTTCAGTGTTTTGGATTCCTCACTTTTCGTTGCAGCTGCTTTATCATTAATAACAGCTGGCTTAACGTGTCTGACTATGGCTATTTTCAAAGCCTCTTTAATCCACCTGTCGTTGCTGTTTTGTGTGTTCTTTTCTGCTGCCATTAATTCATCAGTAAGAGCTGGTGATGGTGGCAATTCAGAAATCTTTAAGATCGCAGCAAGCCTGGTATTCAAGTTAGCATCGTTTAATAATCCAGCTTTATTAATGGCTGCCAGTGATGCGGAATTATTGGGCAATACCTGAAGTGCAGCTTTTCTTACGCCTGCTGATGGGTGTGATAATGCTTCTACTGCAACCCCAAATGCTTCCGGGTCAGCATACATGCCCAAACCTTGTAAGGTCCAAAGTGAATGTATTGCCGCTGGGTTTATTCCCAGTTCGTCTACTTTTTTATCCCTTATCAATTTATAAAGTTCTGGAGCAATTGCTTTGTTTCCAGATTCTACGATAAGCCTTTGTGCAGTGGTTCTCCAGAACATATTATCACTTTGCAATCCGCCAAGCAACGACTTTGCATCTTTCTTATCAAGTGATTTAATCTTCGCTGTAGTGGCGTTATTGTAAACGATCTTATAGATCCTGCCGTGTGTCCTGTCGCGCAAAGGGTTGATATAGGCATTACCTTTCCCGTTCTCAAATCCTTGCGGAGTAGGGTTATGCTGTATAATAAAGTTATACCAGTCCAATACCCAAACGGCACCATCCGGACCAACATCTGTTTGTACAGGGCCAAACCATTCATCTGCACTAGCCACTAAATTCCATCCATCTTGTTCAGTAAATCCAGATCCGTTGGGCTCTAATATGGCTTGGTGTACTACTCTGCCAGTCGGTTCGTTTACAAATGCAATTCTGTTCCAATATGCTTTAGGAAAATTCCTCGCTGTATAAAGGTTGTGACCTGCCGCTGCAGTAAAACCGTTAAATACATCTACCTGGCGCAGGTTCTTCGTTACAACGTGCATGGCATAATGTCCATCTATTTTATCAATAGACTTATTGGCAGGTTCATTTATTTTAGCCAAATAGGTGCTCGGTATCCCTAGAAATGCACTATGGGTATTATTGGCAGTAGATAAAAAGACGTCATTGTTTTCAGAGAATCCAAGTCCCCAGGTATTGTTGCTGGTTCCACCAAGGTATTCCAGGTTCTTGCCGTTCAGATCAAAATGATAAACACCCTGACTAAACTTAACATCCTGATCTCCAACTTTACCGTTGTATCCAGAATAGCCAACAGTTCCCCATATTTTATTGTCCATCCCATATTTTAAATTAGACGGACCAGCATGGGTATCAAATGTACCCCAGCCTGTTATTATTTTCTCCCTAATATCTGCTTTATCGTCTCCATCAGTATCTTTTAAAAAAATAAAGTCTGGTGCCTGCGCAATGATTACGCCCCCATTTGCAAATACAATGCTAGTAGGAATGTTAAGCTTATCGGCAAAAACGGTAAACTTATCGGCCTTACCATCGCCATTTGTATCCTCGCATATTTTTATACGGTCCAAGCCCTCACCCTTTACATCTCTAACCGTGTTCGGATAATCTATTGTTTCCACAATCCATAACCTTCCGCGCTCATCCCATGCCATGGCTATAGGCTTTTCAATATCAGGCTCAGCTGCAAACAATTGCATTTTAAAGTCTACAGGTACCTGGATTAGCAATTGTGACTCCTTCGGACTAAGCGGAGCCTGTAACTGGAAACCACCTTCTCTTTTTTCGTAGTTTGGAAGCTTGGCGTCAGAATAGGAAGCTGTTGGTTTGTCAAGCTTTTCCCATTCTTTTTTTGCAGCGTCATTCACTGCCCAAAGCAGGCCATTTTGTAATAACTTTAAAAAGCCAGGGTTCTTCCAGGTACGTTCATCATGGCCATAAGCAGTGTAAAACACCTTTCCTTTACCATAATTCTTTACCCAGGTGTAAGCTTCATGGTGTGTGCCTTCTACTCTTTCTGTAAGCACGTGAATGTCTTTTGCTAGCTTGGTATGTACATAAGTCTCATCCCAGGTAGTAAAGGGAGTGAGGCCTTTCATTATCGGATGCTTGGCATCTACTATTGTTTCAATAAAGGTATCTGTCTTATGTTCCTTAAACTGTCCCCCAACCATATTGATGTACTCCGGCGAGTTCTGAAAACAGAATGAAGCGCAGTGAACAGGAATAAAGGCTTTTCCGCTTTTCACATAATCCAGCAATGCTTTCTCCTGGGGCGCAGTAATGGTATCATGATTTGCATAGATTATCAACCCGTCATACTTGGCAAGATTGCCTGCATTTAAATCGTTAGGATCTGTAGTATAAGAGATATTGATCCCGTTCTTGAAGAAATCTTGAGACACGATCTCTGCAAATTTTTCAGAATTGTGATGTTCACTTTTGTGTCCAAGCAGTAATATTTCCAGTCGGCGTGGTTTGTTGTCAATAACAAAGCTGCCCTTAAAATTAATAGCGGCTGCAAAAATGATGACAATAATGGCCAGGTACTTTCTCATGTTTAAGATAATTTGGTTAGAATTTAAGTGAATCTAATTTCTGTAATTCAACGCGTAAAACCTTTTACTTTTTTATCTAATACCGACTGTATTCTATCATTTATTTTGGTAATTTTAGGTATTCAAATGCAATTATATAGTGTATGAAAGTTGCTGTTCACAAATCAGAGATTCCGCAAAGCCAAATGTTTGTGGTTAAGGAACTAGATGAGAAACATTTTGATCCAGTATGGCATTCACATTCTGAGTATCAGCTTTTTGTCGTACTTAAGGGTACGGGTACCCGATTTATAGGAGATAGTATAAAGGCTTTTGGACCCGGAGAGCTAGTTTTTACAGGTTCTGATCTTCCGCATCTTTGGCGAAGCGATGAGGCATACTTCAAAAAGGACGGTCAGCTGTGTATACAAGGAGTAGTGATTTATCTTAAAGATAATTTCCTTGGGCACGATATGATGGAAAAAGAAGAGATGGCACAGCTTAAAAAGCTATTTAAGCGTAGTGCACGCGGACTGGAATTTTACGGCCCGGAAAAAGAACGCATTATCCGAATGATGAAAGAGTTACTGAAACTTGGCGGATTAGAGAGCGTTATCCAACTGCTCAATATTCTGCTCTCCTTGTCTAAGTCTAAAGAGTATCATTATATTTCCCATACTACATACGCCGGACCGTTTAATGAAAACGAAACCGACAGGATGAATAAGGTATATGAGTATTCCCTGCAAAATTTCCGTAAAAAGATCGTGTTAACAGATTTGGCTGCAATGCTTTTTATGACGCCCACTTCCTTCAGCAGGTATTTTACCGTACGCAATAATAAGACGTTTTCCAGGTTCATTGCCGAGCTGCGGATCAAGCATGCGTGTAAGCTACTCACAGAAACTGATCTCCCTGTTTCCAATATCAGTTACCAATGCGGCTTCAATACCCTCTCCAATTTTAACAGGCAATTTAAAGAAATCATGCTCAAAAGGCCATCTGTTTACAAACAGGAGTTCATGAAACTTTAATATCATATTATACTTATCTTGGCTCATCAAAATGGCATTAAGTAACAGACATATATTATCTAATTGCATATTAATTATGCTGGCATTAATGGCTTTGTCGGGTAAATCTCAAACCTTAAATGGCACCTATGTTTTTGATGCAAAAGTATCCGTCACTAAACTCATTTTCAATGGTGCTAAATTCAAAGAGCAATCTATAATAGATGGCTACAATTTATTTGGAGAGGGAACATACAGTATTATTAACAATAAGCTTGTTCTACAATACATAAAAGCTGTTAACAAAGACTCTTCTTCCTATCAATTAACTGCTGCTGATAAGTTTAGTAATGAATATTCGGGAGTGGTAACCATTAAGGTGCTGGCAGATTCTGTTCCTAATGCGGCTACGGTTACATTTACAGATAGTGTAGGTAGACCAATTTCTGGGATGCAGACAGACAATCAGGGTAACGTTACAGCGATGGTTTACAATGCTACACCCGCCAAAGCCATCAGTATTGCGGTCGTAGCATTTGAAACAGTTACCATTCCAATAAATAGGTTAACGCGGAAAATAAGCGACTTAAAAGTGAACATGAAAATGCAAACCAAGAACCGTTACAGACCTGTCGGAACTGTGGAGTATCAGATTTTGAATCAGACAAAGGACAAGCTTTTATTGCAAAACGAACAAAAGCAACAGCTATTTAAAAAGGTAAATTAAAATTAACTAGCCACCATCTTTACATCAATTGCTGAACAAATCTTAAAAGCAGTTATATTTGAGTGATCAATATAAACGATGAAAAATTATTTGGGAGCCATTGCTCTAATGTGTTTGTTAGTAGTACAGGGATGTAAGCAAGAGGGTAGCTACGAAGTTTCGGGAAATTTGAATTTGCCAGATGGCGCAGTGGTTACACTTTGGCCAGATGATCACGCTCATCAGGTTGCGGGTACATCAATAGCTGATAGTAAGTTTGATATTAATGTGGATGGGATTCCAGAAGGAGTTTACGATTTGATTGTAAGCTGGCCAGACCCCAATTTCCTTGCTACCAAAACAAAAAACGGAAGCTTTCTTGCTACGCCAGATTCCTTGACTTCCAATGTGAGACTTTATCTTGAAGCAGGAAATGATTACACATTATCCAGCCCAGTTACCAATTATGCAACGGTGTATGCCCCAACTACTGCTAATCAACATCCATATCCTTTGGCTGTTGCCACATCTTCTCTCAATACGAAAGAGTTGCATCAGATATTGGATTTAAAGGAAAAGATCACTTTTGCTTACCGAAGAAAGTTGGATAGTTTAGATTTGATTGGCAAAGCATTAATGGCTAAAAATGATGAACTCAACTACGGAAAAATCATGCGCGAATATGAAGGACTCAGTAAAAATTTCCATGAAAACGAACAGTTCAAAGCAACACAAAATTTTATTAATAGTCATAGATCATCTGCAGTAAGCGCTTATTTGATCGCTACAGCACCAAATCTAAAGGAACAGAAAACATATTATAAAGCTGCTTTATCACATCTGGATCCCAAATTGAAAGATATCCCTTATGCAAAAGAAGCTAAAAGAAGAACTTCTTTATAATTGATTGAATTCAATCATCTAATTTGCTATTTTTAGCTAACCAAATCTATAGACATGAAACAGTTAGCGCTTATCCTATTACTCTTTATTTCCACTGCTGCAATGGCACAGGAAAAATCTCCTGCTCGTTTGCTGGTTGAAGAAGGGGTTAAACTCCACGATGAGAAAAAATATCCTGAAGCAATAGCGAAGTATAAGGAAGCATTAAAACTGGAGCCAGATAATGCCAATGCCAATTATGAACTGGCCTTTACTTTGTTTGCTACAAATTCCAGCAAAGAAGCTATTCCTTATTTGCTAGAGCTTGTTAAGAAAAAAAGCGCTGTTCAAGCCTCCGCTTATGATATGCTTGGAAGTATTTACGATGATCAAAAAGAGACAGATAAAGCCATTGAATATTTTAATTTGGGGATCAAGACAAACCCATCCTACCAACGCCTCTATTATAATCTTGCTTTAACATATGCTAAAGTGAATAAAAATAAGGAGGCGATGACGCAATTGGAAAAATCATTAAGCTTGGATCCCGGCCATGCCAGCAGTCATAGGTTGTATGCAGTAGTTGCTAAAGCTGAACCGGGAAACAATATTAAAGCGGTGCTGGCTTACTACAATTTTCTAATGCTGGAGCCTGCAACTGGAAGATCGGGGCAGGCATTTAAAGAGCTACAAGAGCTCCTTCATTCGGGCAATTCTGTAAAGGATGGGGTCAATACAATCACCTTTGATCCTAGTTCAAAAGATACAGATCTAAATACCGCTAATCTTGCTATAGCCCTTGCGTTAAATGGTGCCGGAGCAATTCCAGGTGTAACAGAAAAAGATAAACTTGAAGGACAATTGAGTTTAATATTTAAAATGGTTGGTCAAATATCTGAGAAGAAGAAGGATAAAGATTTTTTCTGGAAGTTTTATGCAGATTATTTTTATGCCTTGTCCAGTACAGATTTTGTTCCTGTTGCCACAAAGCTGGTAAGTTTCAGTTCTAATCCTGAAGAGACCAAGACCTGGGTAGGCAGTCATCAGGAACAATTTAAAGGATTGTTAGAATGGGTAAAGCAAAATCCCAGAAAGTTAAATTAAGACAACAATTTCTTATAGAGAAGCCAGGATATCTTGGTTGTACTTTACCCAAACTTCAGAATAATTGACTTTGCCATCAGGGGAATCGTATGTCCCGCTCATGGTAAGAATATTATCTTTAATTATAAAGCCAATGGAATAGGTTTTGCCAATCATGGGGGTGTTTACAGCCTTCACTATGGTTTCAGTGTATAGACTTTCATTCACTACTTTAAATTTACCCTCAGTTGTTTTTCGGGATCCCTTCTCAGTAACGAGGTAGAAAGTAAAATTGCCGTTTTCAAATACTTTAACATTCCGCGGACTGGGATTTGATCCTTTGTTCCCACCATAATTAAATTCCTTTAACTCCCAAACTCCATCCAATATGGTTTGCTCAGCAAATGGTTTAAAACTGGTTAAGGTGCTTGCTGCAAGTAGCAATAAAATAACTAATTTGGATTTCATACAATAAAAATTTGGTGACTAAAGATATGAAAACTTAAATTTGATCCATAAACGAAGCACATAAAAATACAAATGAATAAGTTGAAATACGTTTTAGCCGCAATATCAATAGTCCTTGTAATCATCGTAATTGTCTTAAAAAATAGCAGGCATAACGGCAAAGAAGGTCAAGCTATTGAATCTATTAAGCCATAGCAAGCGCTATTTATTACTTGGAAATTCGTTGATCCACCTAAAACCTTGTTTCGTTAATTCATAATCTATTTTCTCAAGATTGATGGTAACCGGTTTCCCAAATAGTTCACCTTTTAATTCCAGTGTATTGGGCATGGGCGACCAATAAGTAAGCGTATATCTTACCCCAGGCTCATCATTAAAAGATAGCTTTAGGGTTTTCTTATCAGTTTCTATTTGCGCCTTACAGTAGATAAGTTGCTCGTTGCCAAACTTAATAAGAGCCCGGTCGTAACGGTCTAATATTATTCGGTACCATTTATGGCTTAGATAGGTACTATCCGGAGCTGGTGCACTAGCTGGCCATTCTATAGATCTAATTTCATAAGCCCCATATAACGCCTCTTTAGCCTCTGGTTGCTTCGTGATGGATGTATAAGCAGTACTAATAACTGGGATAACGGCACAAATGGTGATTGCAAGGTATTTTAATGAAATGAGCGTTATCGTTTTCCACTTCTTTCTAAAAGCCGGAGGCTGGAGCTCATTAAGCTGAACAGTTTCGCCCATAAAAAACAACCTAAACAAACGAATTAGGTTAGGAGACAGGATAACCAAACACAGAAATACCAATGCGGTAGAAAGGATCTTTACCGGAACATCAAAAAAGTAGTTAATCGCCATAATATTCAGGCTAGTCATCAAACATAACATTGCCCCAATAGTAGCAGTTCTTCTAAAAAAGAGCAGTACACCCATCATTTCGGCAACGAACATAAACGTTTTATAGCCTTCAGAATATCCTAAAAATCGCCAGGCGAGACCCATAGGAGAGGAGTCGCCGTAAGTAGCATTCATGCCAATAGGCGAAGGGCCAGGGAACTGTCCATTATTTAGCTTTGCCAGTCCGTAGTGCACCAACATAAAGCCAACATAAAAGCGGATGATAGTGATGAGCCAGTAATGAAGTTTAGGATAAGCAGATCGCTTATAATCTAAGGCCGACCAAACTACTGTTCCGATAAAGGAAAAGATAAATATGATCAACAAGAGTACATAGGAATAAGTAGTGTCTCCGCTGCCATTGGCCTGAATTTCTATTGGATGGGATAAGTGCAAAATATGGTTTCCAAACCAAATGACCAAAGCCGACTGCCAGTCGTAAGTAAATCTAAAAAGAGGTGCTAGAAAAGTAAAACTTTCATTGTTATACAAAAAGATAAAAGTAATGCAGAGCAGAAATAAAAATCTGAAGCCGATTGGAGAAAGCGTTTTATTCATAGGTGTGCTATTTGGTTGCTTGAATATAAGACGTTTAAATCAATTGCATGTTACATACTGTTACTTTCCGTTTATCTTCCTATCTTCATGTACCTAAATATTTAACCAAATATGAAAATTAAATTAACAATGCTCCTGGCGCTTATGCTGTTCAGTTCAGTATATACCAAGGCACAAGATTTTAAAAATCTTGTTCAAATTGCCGATTCGCTAAAAAAGCAAAACAAACTAATCGATGCATTTGATTATTATAAAAAGGCAATAGATTTAGTGCTTAACGATAAAGAAAAGGTTGATCAAAATGATTGGATAAGTACCTTACACAGTGCGGGGAATTTAGCAGGTACCCTGTGGGATAAACGCCCCGACTTAAGCAGCTTGGCTCAGCAGTATTGGAGCATGATCTACGGAAGCAGGGGTGAAAAACTAGATGACAAAATAGCTTTTCTAAAGGAATATGGTGTTAAAGATTTAATTGTATACAAGGAATTACTGCAAATGGGCCAGTATAATAATGGAGGATGCAGTAATGGTGATACAAGGTATTTAATCTGGTTCGCCAACGGAAAAACATATGTTCAAATGTTTGATATCTGTAACACTTATAAGCCAATTGCAATTCCCAATTCATCACTAAATACTTTTTATAATGCTAACAAAAGCAAGATATTGACGGATAAATTGCTCATTTTTTACAGAGTTTACGATGCAGGAGAAGCAAATTATATGTTTATTGGAGAGAAGGGAGTGCTATTGAGCACCATTGTACACGCGCACGATCTTCTGCCTCCAGTTACTGATGGCTTCAAAGTCAACGCACTTGAACTGATGAATAAAGAAGAAAGCTATAAAAGGAACATGGCAACCAGTTTAGCTAAGTTTGTTCAAATGTTACGGCCAGAGATCGAAAAGTATAATGACAACATAAACTCCGCAGCATCTCGCGCGGCTGTTGGCAGAAGATAGTTGTAATTATTAAACAATAATAAATTTCCCCTCCATGAAACAGATATTGCAATATTTATTACTGATCGCTTTTCTACTTTCGTTCGCTGCTAAGGGTCAGGATGCTAAGACCTATAAATTTAAAAAGCAAGCGCCAAATCAATTTACCATTTCGGGCAAAATAGATAGTCGTGATGCTGGTCGTATTAATAGATGGTGACCATCACAGCCAGCTTTTATTGCACTTATTTTACTGCTGTAGTGTAGAATTTTTTCAATGCAGCGGCCGTTGCCTGAGGCTTATTATCTGAAATCCTGCCATTATAACCAGAGCCTTCAGTTCCATCCCAATACGTTGAATACACGATATTGTGGGTATTCATCCACTGGGTGAATAAACCGATAAATTTTGCACCGTCCAGTTTTACCGAATCCGCACCCGGCGCTCCCCATTCAGAAATGGCCATCGGTTTTTTATGATTGCCCGCAAAACCTACCATCCAGTCCAGGCCACGCGAACGGTTTCTTGCCCATTGCAGCGCCCCTTCAGCGGAATCTCCTGAAAACTCCCGGCTCCAGTAAATGTCTTGGGAAATCACATCAACCGCCTCATTGCCAGGGTACCACTGCTCTACCGGACCTCTGTCTGAAGTAAAGTCCCAAACCATTTTAAAGCGGTCGGATACCTGGTGAAAACTTAAAGCGAACTGCGAGAAAGCCTCCCGGTATGCCTTGGGATCTTCTACTGCTGCCTTAGTCCATGGAAACCATTCTCCGCCCAGTTCCCAGCTTGTTCTTACGTAAATTGGATCCTTGTCCGCAGCTCGCGAGAGCAGGATTTTTGCTGCCCAGGTTTTATACAACTCGTTATGTTTGCCTGTGGAAATCTCACGATTCGCCGCAGCCCCACCGTCATCAGGCGCCATTGGGATAGACCACAACACCCGCCTTCCGCTACCGCCTAAAAACTCCTTCATGTTGATTTGCCAGCCTGGGTCAGGCGCATTCCAGTCACCTGATTTGCCGCCGCTGGTATACCCCAGTACCGCCTGCACAGGACGGCCGAGCCAAGATTCAAACGCCTTAACGCTGGCAGATTCATTTCCTGCATACACGCCAAGGATCATTGGTCTTTTTGCGCCAGAATTTGCCCTCTGGGCACACAAATTACTACTCCCCAGAAGGAAAGCTGCAAATAAAGAAAGGGTAAGTTTAGAGTTATTAAGCATAGCACACCTAAGGTAAGCAATTCAGCCCGGTAAATTATTTTAAACCAACTAGCTTCACTACCTTTATGCCTCGGGTATGATTTATCACCATAGCGGACAAAACGAGTAATGGAATTGCTATCAAAGTAGGGTATCAGTTGGTTTGCAGTCGGGTTGTAGTTTGAATGCCTGCGCAGTCCGTCAGCACCGGATGCGCCGTGAGTCCGCATTTTTACTGAAAAAAGGCGGACTCACCGCGGACTCACTGCGCACTCAGGGCGGACTCACCCCTAATCTCTTCCTATGGCTTCTCCAGTTAATCCCCAGTCCATTATTAATTGATAAAAGAGAATGAATCATTATCGATGAAATTCTCTGCATCACCTCTCTTATTGTTCCGCTCCCTTTTGTTGCCTGCTTAATGCCTCCATTTCGGTCTGAATTCCTTTGTCTCCCTGCTGATGCATGAAATCTTTGAGCTTGGTCTGCAATTCCTTTTTTATAGCTGCATACTGAAGATCCCCGGCAAGGTTTTTTAAATTGTATGGGTCCTTGATCAAATCATAAAGTTCTTCCTGCGGTCTTTTCTCGTAAAATGAAGCACGTGCCGGATCTGTTTCAAGCCATTGCCTGAAAAGTTGAGAATGGGTTACTGTATTTGAAAATTTGTTTTCGTAATTGAGGTTTTGTATATAAAGAAACTTCGAATTTCTGGCAGAACGACTGGCATAGGCATCACTACCCTGGATGATGCCACGCGTTGTTTGTTCTGCAAATACATAATCCCTAGCATGTTCCACCCGGTCGGTAAGTACCTTTTTAAAACTTTGCCCGTCAAATCCCATATTGCCTAAAGCATCTTTAGAACCTGTGTTTATCTTACCAGGATCTCCGCCTGCGATATCAATTAACGTAGGGGTGATGTCTATATAAGCAAGCATCGCCTTATTGCGCGTATTTGGTTGTACTTTACCCGGCCATTTTACAATAAATCCTGAATGCAGCCCCTGGTCATATAGCGTCCATTTGGAAAAAGGAAAGGAGTTACCCTGTTCTGTTGCGAACATGATGATGGTATTGTCCTTTTGGCCAGATCGTTCCACCATATCCAAACATACTCCAATCAAGCTATCCAGATAAGTAATTTCCGCAAAGTAGTTCGCCATTCGTTTACGGGTAAGTTTGGTATCAATCATGTTTGGCCGGAGTGTAATCTTATCTGGATGATAGGCTTGTTGGTTGCCGCGAGTCCATGGCTCATGCGGTTGGTTGCTGGTAAACATCAAAAAGAAAGGCTTGCCTGCTGATTTTTGGATATAGTCTTCAGCTTTACTTAGATCTACATCTCTGCCTTCGCCATTGTCATGTTCCCTGCCACCCAGGAAATCAAATGGATAAGCTTTTTCAGGGGCATAGTGTTTTTTGCCAATTATAGCTGTCCGGTAGCCCAGTTGTTGTAGGTAAACTGGTAATGTTTTGATCCCGTCGTAAATCATCGTATGGTTGGGGTATGCACCGCTTCTTACTGGCGCAATTCCGGTAAGGATGGATTGCCTTGTTGGAGAACAAACCGGAACCATATTGAACATATTATCCAGACATACCCCTTCATTTGCCAGGCGTGCCATATTTGGTGTATGTACTTGGGTGCTTCCGTAGGGGGCAATATCCAACATGGACAGGTCATCAGCCAGAATAAATATAATATTTGGACGGCTCTTGTCTACTGGATTATCTTTCGCTTTATTCATAGACAACAGCGATGCCGCTAAGATGATGAGTGCAAAACCAATGCGATTATTTTTCATAGCCAATTTCATTCCTTAGTGTTTATTCCGTTTAGCAATGATTTTTCTGATTTCATCGAAGGGAACCACCCCAGCCCTTAATGCCCACTGATCATACATTATAGCCATTTTGGTTACTTGATTCGGCATAGAAGCCGAAAGATCATTCAGCTCAGACCGATCTTTGTCCAAATTGTAAAGTTCCCATTTTTTTTGTTTGCCGGGCTGGTATTCACACACCAGTTTCAAGTTCCCCACCCTAACGGCCGAATTGCCTTCATGTTCCCAGAATATTGGTTTTTGATGTACTGGCTGCTCTTTTCCCAGTAGGATAGGCATTAAACTTTCCCCTTCCATTGATGGCATTTGCTGCCCTTTATAAACAGAAGGGTATTTAGCACCTGAAACTGCAATTACTGTGGCCATTATATCAGGAAGGAATCCATATTGATCTGTAAATTTACCTTGGGTGGCTTTTGGAATCATTTTAGGCCAATGCACAATTAACGGAGTACTGATGCCACCTTCATTAACCCAGTGTTTATATTTTTTAAACGGCGTATTGGATACGTTTGCCCAGGATTGCCCATAACTGAGCATATAGCCTTTTTTGGTACCCAAGTTTTCCTTTAATCCAGCTCCAAGATCGCCACCCTCTGCGCAAGCGCCATTGTCAGAAAGGAATAGAATTAACGTGTTGTCGATTTCCCCCGACTCGGTGAGCGCCTTGACAACCCTGCCTATATTCTGATCCATCCTGTCGATTTGCGCAGCATATAGTGCCATTCTAAAATCCATTTCATCTTGCTTTTCCAGACTCAGCTTGTCCCAGTCGGCAGCATCGTCAGCAGAAAGGCCTGCGCTTTGTTTAAGTACACCCATTTTCATCATTCTGTAGTAGCGCTCCTTTCTAAGGGCGTTCCATCCGCTTTTGTATTTTCCACGATATTTCTTTACATCTTCCTGCAAAGCATTTAAAGGCCAGTGGGGACTGGTATAAGCCAGGTACAAAAAGAATGGAGCTTTTGCCTGTTGGCGATTTTCTTCCATGAACTGGATTGCGTGATCCGTTAGCGCATCGGTGAGGTAGAAATCCTTACCCTCTGGCTGTACACGTTCATTCATTAAACTAAGCCCCCTCAATCCAGTAGGGTTAAAATAATTTGTCGCCCCTCCCAGTATCCCATAAAATTTATCAAAGCCCCGCTGAAGCGGCCATTTTTGACGGTCGTGAAAACCCACATGCCATTTACCTGACATCAGCGTTTGATAACCTTTGGATTTCAATACTTCTGCAATGGTAACACATTTATTATTAAGTGATCCCTGATAACCTGGCAAGTTATACTGGAAAGCAGTGCTGTCTTCTGGATCATTGGTCATGTGACCAATTCCTGCCTGATGTGGATACAGTCCGGTCAATAAAGAGGCTCGGGTAGGACAGCACCTTGCGCCGTTATAAAATTGTCTAAACCTGATCCCACCGGCGGCAAGCTTATCCAAATTAGGGGTTGCTATTTCGCCCCCATAACAACCAATATCAGCATATCCCATGTCATCTGCCATAATGAGTACGATGTTTGGTGCTTTTTCAATAGTTGCTGCGGCTATATTTTTGGTAGGCCTGAAAGCATAACCAGCTAGCAATACACCAACTGCAATTGTAATTCCAATCGATTTTTTAATTCCAGACTTCATAGCTTATGTTAATCAATGTAGCAAGTTACCAATTTCCGGACAGACTAATTTTTCCATTTTAACTATATTTGAGAACCTACTTTAATCTGGGTAATAGATTTTAGCATGCAGTAACCTTTTATGAACCAATTATTAGAACAGTTCCACAGTCACTTTAAAAACTACTATAAGCTTAAAGAAAATGCCCAGCAATACATATTGGAGGAGCTTCGTAATTATGCCAATGAAAACCCACAGCAATTTATAGTCGATTTAAAGGAGTTTTGGTTTGACTGGAAGATTATGCCTTTAGACTTTGTTATACAGGCTCTGGCGAAGGATGGCGCGCAGTGGGAGCCCTTCTTTATAGAACTTCTTGAAACCCTCATCGCAGAAGCGAAGAAGTCCGATAAGCCAAAGCCTTATCTTTCACTTCTTGGCGGCTTTGCTTATGTTGAGTTAGAGAATAAGCAATTCGGTCAAAAGGTTGTTGATAGGCTAAAGCCTGAACTGGATTCAGAAAACCTAGCTATAAAATTAGCTGCAATAGAAAACCTAACATATTACAGTCGTAATCCTTTAATAGCAGGGAAGGATCTTTTGATTGAAAGGCTATGCGAAAACCTATATCATGAAAATTGGAAAGTAAGGGTTTCCGCATTTAATTATTTGGGCTATGAGGGTTTACTTCCGAAAGGTTTTAAACCAAAATTTACCGATTTGCTAAAGAAATGGACATTAGGTACGCCGAAGGGTTAGTGCGGCAAATACCTGCGGATCCTTCACAACCGGTTGAAGCTTAGCTTTTACTGCACTTATTTTACTGCTGTAGTGTAGAATTTTTTCAACTCATCGGCCGTTGCCTGCGGCTTATTATCTGAAACCCTGCCATTATAACCAGAGCCTTCAGTTCCATCCCAATACGTTGAATACACAATATTGTGGGTATTCAACCACTGGGTGAATAAACGGATAAATTTTGCGCCATCCAGTTTCACTGAATCTGCACCCGGCGCTCCCCATTCAGAAATGGCCATCGGTTTTTTATGCTTGCCCGCAAAATCTACCATCCAGTCCAGGCCACGGGAACGATTTCTCGCCCATTCCAGCGCCCCCTCAGCGGACTCTCCTGAAAACTCCGGGCTCCAGTAAATGTCCTGGGAAATCACATCAACCGCCTCATTGCCCGGGTACCACTGCTCTACCGGACCTCTGTCTGAGGTAAAGTCCCAAACCATTTTAAAGCGGCCGGATACCTGGTGAAAACTTAAAGCGAACTGCGCGAAAGCCTCCTGGTATGCCTTGGGATCCTCTACTGCTGCCTTAGTCCATGGAAACCATTCTCCGCCCAGTTCCCAGCTTGTTCTTACATAAATTGGATCCTTGTCCCCAGCCCGCGAGAGCAGGATTTTTGCTGCCCATGTTTTATACAACTCGTTATGTTTGCCTGTGGCGATCTCACGATTTGCCGCAGCCCCTCCGTCATCAGGTGCCATTGGAATAGACCACAATACGCGCCTTCCGCTACCGCCTAAAAACTCCTTCATGGTGATCTGCCAACCAGGGTCGGGCCTATTCCAGTCTCCTGATTTGCCGCCACTGGTATAGCCCAGTACCGCCTGCACAGGACGGCCAAGCCAGGATTCAAACGACTTAACGCTGGCAGATTCATTTCCTGCATAAACGCCAAGGATCATTGGTCTTTTTGCGCCAGAATTTGCCGTCTGGGCACACAAATTACAACATCCCAGAAGGAAAGCTGCAAATAAAGAAAAGGTAACTCTAAAACTATTAATCATGGGACACCTAAGGTAAGAAATTTAGTCCGGTAAATTATTTTATACCCGCTAGGGTAGAGGAATATCCTTTTTCGCCTATTGGGTCAACAAAAACAAGCAAAACAGGTTTTCTTCGATATAGAATGCGTAAAAATCGGTGTTTAATGGGTGTGTTCTGGGTGTTTGATGGGTGTTGGCTCGGTGTATTCACCCAGAACATACCCCTTAAAGGCCGAAAAGACCCAGAAATAGCACAACGCTGTATCCAACTCATATAAAAGACCTTAAACAATAAATCCCCTCAAACTGTTGTCAAGGATGAAGATCGCCAGTTACAACATCAATGGAATCAATGCCCGCCTGGAAAACTTGCTGCGCTGGCTTGCTGAGGCTAAGCCCGATGTGGTTTGCTTACAGGAACTAAAAGCTCAGGACAAAGACTTCCCTCAACTTGCTTTACTTAAAGCAGGCTACCATTCCATTTGGCAGGGTCAAAAAAGTTGGAATGGTGTAGCTATTCTTTCCCGATATGGAGAGATTAAAGAAACACGGCGCAATCTTGATGGCGATCCGGAAGATCTTCACAGTCGCTACCTAGAAGCCTTCATCAATGGTGTAGTAATCGGTTGCATTTACCTTCCAAACGGCAATCCATACCCTAGTCCGAAGTTCGATTATAAACTAAACTGGATTAAAAGGTTAACCAAACACGCAAAGCGATTAAATGAATTCGGAATGCCTGTCGCACTGATTGGAGATTATAACATTATTTCCACCGAACTCGATACCTATAAACCAGAAAAGTATATTGAAAATGCCCTATTCCGACCAGAAGCCAGGAAGCTGTGGCGCGCTTTATTAAAGCAAGGCTGGACGGATGCTTTCCGGGAGCTTTATCCTAAAGCGCAGGTGTATACCTTTTGGGATTACATGCGTAATGCCTATGGTCGTGATGCAGGCTTAAGGTTAGACCATTTCTTGTTGAACGACAGGATGCTGCCCTTGTTAAAAGATGCTCAGGTAGATAAGGACGTGCGGGGATGGGAGCATTCCAGTGATCATGCGCCAGTTTGGATAATGCTTCAAGAAGTTACCAATTCAAACTAGTACCTGCCAAATTCAAATCTCCGTATACTAGCTAAGCTGGAAAGGCTTTACTTTGATGTAAATGATTCCAACTTACTATATGCGAAGCACGATCACGCTGTTACTTTTCTTTATCTTCCACACCTGTGTAGCACAGAAGTTGGAGATGGACCTGGATCATATCCACCCTGTGATAGTCAATGATAGTCACGGTGATTCCATCAGGAAGTATTTTTCCTTCACCTTTCATACCAAATCGGGCAACCTGTTTAAGCAAAAAAGCCATACCATGACGGCTTTCTTCTCCAACTGGCTGGCAGTTACCCCTGAACATGTATTGGCAAAAATACCAGAACTCAAGCTTCTTCGCATGCCCAAGCCAAATGAAGCCATATCAATGCCTTTAAATAGCTATTCTGGCGCCTACGCCATACCGATTTTGGATTCTGCAGGGATTATTATCACAGTAAATGGAATCAATGCAGAGAACGCAAATCAATATCAATTTCGGGTACTGGAAAACAATAAGAAAGTGGTATTGCCTTGGACCCATCCAAAAATATTTGCCAAGGCATATTTGATGACCAAAATTGCAGATTCTACTAAAATTGATGATGTTACTGCATACCTGGGGCTTTTTAAAGGGGCATACGGTACGGCCCTCACCTTTGAGGTTAGGGACACTAACTTTCCTGATAGCCTAAATACCTCTATGACGGCCTATTGGCTAAAATGGAAACCTAAAGTAGTAGGCGTATTTACCTTTGCTCAACTACCTGATTTTTTGGCCGTTTTTAAAAAACAATGGCGAAGGAGTTCAGTTGGCGAGACTGCTACAGACTGGAGCACAGATTCCACATTATTGAAACTTAAAAGGAACTTTAGTCACGAGGAGAATAACCTGATCTTCTATCTGGATGATATTGTAATCTCCAAGCGGATTATTGAATACCGATTAATGCATGGCAGGGACAGCACCCAATGGGCAGTTAACGACTTTGATTTGAATTTAGTTTGGCTTAAAAATTTAGCGCCTGGCAAATACGAGCTTCAAATCCGCTATAGCGTACAAAGATTGAATGTATGCAAATATGTATTTACCATAAAAGCGGCCTGGTACCAAACACTTTGGGCTAAGATAGGGCTAAGCATTCTTGGTTTGCTGGCCGTTGGTTTTGTAGTCCTTTTATGGAGGTCCAGAAAGCAGGCGGCCAGGCTTAAAGCTCAAAGCACCTTGAAACAAATGGTGCAGACTGAGCTTAAGTCCATCCGCTCCCAATTTAACCCTCATTTTGTATTCAATGCGCTCAGTTCTATTCAAGGCCTGATTACAAAAAATGATTCAGAAAACGCCTCCAAATATCTGATTGAGTTTAGTAGCCTCATGAGGGATTCACTAAAAGCCAGCAACAATGAATTTGTGAGCATCGCCAGTGAAACTAAAATACTGGAGAACTATTTAAAACTGGAAAAGTTACGTTTCGGATTTAATTACCACATCAGTGCAGACATCAAGATTGATACACATGCAATTGAAATACCGAGCCTGTTTTTACAACCACTGGTTGAAAATGCAGTAAAGCATGGGATCTCTTCACTTCAGGAAAAGGGTATGCTTAGCGTGTTATTTGAACAGGCGGGTAACGATATGGCGGTACACGTAACGGACAATGGTAAGGGCTTTGATGAGCAGATCCACTCTGATGGGTTTGGGTTGCAATTGACCAAAGAAAGGATCAAGTTATTGAACCAAACGTTAAACGAACAGCAAATTCAATTCTCTGTAAGCCGGGTAGCAGAAAAAACACAAGTAACAGTTCATTTTAAAGATTGGTTGATATGATCAGGGCAGTAATAATAGACGACGAGAAAAACAACATTGATAATATTGTGGGCTTGCTTAAAAAGCAAGGTTTACCGGTTGACATTGTGGGTAAAGCTACTAATGTAGAAGATGGCTTGAATACCATTGCAGCCACTCAGCCAGATTTGTTGTTTCTGGACATTCAAATGCCGGATAGGAATGGCTTTGATCTGCTTAAAGCATTGCCACATTACCAATTTGAGGTGATTTTTGTTACCGCTTACGATCAATATGGTATACAAGCCGTAAAATTTTCTGCCATAGATTACTTATTAAAACCCATCAATCCAGAGGAGTTAAAGACCGCGATAGCTAAAGTAGAAGTAAAACTTAAACAAAAGAAGCAAAATTACCAGCTCGAAAACCTAATGGATCTCATTAGAGACAAGGATGCTAAAAAGGACCATAAATTGGCATTGGCCTCTACTAAAGAAATTCGCTTTGTGCACACCGATGAAATTATCCGTTGCGAATCATCAAATGCTTACACGCAGTTTTTTCTTACAGATGGGAAAAGCATCCTGGTCTCTAAACCCATATTCGAATATGAAGAATTGCTTCAGGATTATGAATTCATCCGCTGCCATCAGTCTCACTTAATCAATATAAAATTTATTAAGAGTCTAGTCAAAGAAGATGGGGGATACCTCCTCCTAAATGATGATACACGGTTCCCTATTTCCAGGGGCAAGAAGGAAAGTGTATTGAAAGCATTGCACACCATTAAAAAATAAATACATATGAAAAAGCTATTAATACTCTTGCTGCTAATTTCTTGCAGCCAACTGAACGCGCAAACTAAATCTTCATTAACCATGGAAGATAAAAAAATGGACGCCTACCTGATGAGTCGCCAGCCTGCAAAGCTCGTTGTTCAGCTTCAAAACCTTCCAGACCCTGGCAAAAAAATAACCATAAGTTATAGCCTTGTACAGCTTGGTATTGGTTTTCAGGTTAAGAAATATGCGGAAACTGATGCCAATGGTCGCGCTGTAATTACTTTGGAGCAAAACTTACCCTATCAGCAAATTTGGTTAAGCGCTGGCGACTACCTCTATGCAAGCATCTATGTAAACGAGGGACTAACAGTAACCATAGACACAAAGCAAGTTCCTAATGGTGGGGCTTACATGATTGGCGATGGCGTAACTTATTCCGGTATTGATGGCCAGCTCAATACGGTGATGAACAAGAGGGTGTTGTTCCAGAAAAAAGAAAAAGAGGATTTGTTTGACAAGTTGAGAAAACTGAGAGCAGACAAGAAGCAATATTCTGGTGGTGTTTTGACTGTCAAGACCGACTCTATCCTAAAAGAACTTATCCTACAAGATGAGCAATTCTGCAAGGAATATCCGAACTATAAATGGGCAGTTAACAATGAGATGCGATCTGATTTTTATGGTGAGTTATGTCTCCTTTACTCCGGTCAGGAGATGCCTGCTAAACTTTTTACGGAGATCAGTAATCATCAGCCCTACTTTACAAGTAATGATGGCTCATTATTTTACAGATACCTAAATTCCTACACCTTACGCTCAGCAACGAATAAGAATTCTAAAAGCCTGTTGGATTATTTGAATGCATCAGACAAGTTGTATGCTGCAAAAAAATCTGATATCCTAAAGCTACATTTCCTGGAGATGTATAGAGACCAGTATGCAACATCTTACCCTGTCATCATCAATAGTCTCACCACAGCATGGTGCAAAAACATTGCAACAGTTGAGTTGGCCAGCATGCAACAGATGCGAAAAAGGACAGATAGTCTGTTATCCCTGGCTAAGACCATAACTAGCACTGCATTTGCAAAACCTATGGTAAAACTACCTTTTGGTGCTGAGCTTTATCATTTGGACACGGTAAGTAATGTAGATGACTTTATTGTAAAGCTAAAATCTTCATTTGCTAAAAAAGCCATCATTATAGACTTTTGGGCAACTTGGTGCGGGCCATGTTTATCTGATTTGCCTTCCAGTAAAACTTTACATGAGCAAAATAAGGACTTAGCTATTGAATATGTTTATTTGTGTACCAGTGGCGGTTCTACAATAGATACCTGGAAAAATAAGGTAGCAGAATTGCAAATTCCCGGCACACATATTTTTGTCAATGAGAAGATCATTAGTCAGCTAAAAAAGGCTTTTAACGCCGAAGGCGGATTCCCTACTTATGTTGTGTTGGATGCAGATGGGAAAGTGAAGACCAATGCCATCAACAGAATGGATATGCTGGATAGGGAAAGTGTAAAGAAAGCAACAGGACTTAATTAATAAGGCTTTTTGTCAATCGGCCTTTTTGTCATTCCGAGGTTACGAGGAATCCGAATTCTTCTCTTAAAAATATTAAACAAGAGATTTTTTTCCTACTTTTAATTCTCTCAATGAGTCGCCTGTTGCGACTCATTTTTCTTTAGATATGAAATATTTATTAACTGCTGCTAGCGTGTTTTTATAGTGTGTATATTCGTTGTACCAATATACTATGTTCTTGCTAACAGTAATATGCTTTGTAAAAATGAATGTGATTGCCAGTTATTAAAGCTGATGGGAGTAGTTGCATTTTCACTATTCCGCCACACAGTTTAAATAATTTTGTCAAGCTGGATTTCACAAAAGAACTGGTAGTACAATCGGGGTAAATCTGACGAAAAGTTGCCCCATCCTCTTTTCATTAAAATACTTATATTAGAGAAACTAAATGTAAGAATGAAATTTAAAATTATCGCTTTTGCTGTCACCATGATGGCATTTATTTCTTTAAATAGCAACGCACAAAATATTAATATTGAAGGAACCTGGAAACTGGTAGCTCAAAAAGTGATCAATTCTGATGGTGGGGTAACTACATCAGACAGTGCTGCACTAAATACTGTGATAATTTACACGCCAACCATGTATGTTAACGTGAGTGAACGTAAAATTCCCCAGTATGATAACCAAAAAATCGTGATTTCCTGTGCCGGCGGTCATTACTCTTTAAAAGGCAACGACTATCAGGAGTTCACTGAATTCGCATCCTACAAAGATTATAAGGATATGAGGGTTAAGTTTACGCTTACTATAGAAAATGGTAAAATGCATACTGTTGGCACCCTCAGCGGTGCTGATGGGAATGCGACCACCTATGATCAGTGGTTTATCAAAGTTGACGTTCCCGTACAAAGCAAACTGCTTACAGGAAACTGGAAAATGGTGTCTCAGAAAGTGACCAATCCAGATGGAAGTTTGTTCTCTGCGGACAGTACCTCCAGGACCGTACGTAAGCTCTTCACGCCGGGCATGGTTGTCGTAATACGTGAACAAGTGATGCCTGAGGCAGGTAACCAAAAAATTGTAGTATCCTGCGCAGGTGGAAGTTTTACGTTAAAAAATGGAGAATATGAGGAGCTCATTAATTTTGCCTCGTATAAGGATTATAATAGCATGAAGGCAAAGTTCAATTTAAAGATTGAAAGCGATAAACTCCATACATTCGGCTCACTTATAGATTCAAATGGTCTGGTCTCCATCTATGATGAGTGGTATGTGAAAGAAGATTAGCGCAGTTGTAGTTTGCATAATGATTGCCGTCCTGTTTATTCCGTCACGATTTTTATTTCAACAATTATGTAATGCGGGATCTTGTAGGTATCCCACCATTTCTCAGGGGGCACGCCATTGGCAGTGATGGCGCAGTAGAAAAGGTAGCCAGGTTGCTTAGGATCTTCATATGGCAATGAATAAGCAAATATTGGAAGCGTAGTATTTACGGGAATGCTCTTAAACGCCTCGTTAGTAACCAACCCGTCGCGCAAACTATAGCGATCATCTGCTAATCGTTTGTATGTTCTTGGAATTCTTTGGTTTAGAATGCCGTAGAGGAAAGTTACACTATCTCCTTTTGGCTTGGTTGTTAACGATATAGTTGTACTAGAGTCGATGTTTTTGAACTTGTAATATTGCTTTGCGACTTCAGCAGGGATCAATTCCTCACTTTTTACAATTTTGCCTTTGAGGTATTCTTTTGTAGTAAATAATAAGTACGGATTTCCTTTGAGTTGTTTCTTTTGGAAGCTCACTTTATAGTAATCGATACGATCGAGTTCAGCTAATATTTTGACTTCTTCATTTTTGAAGCCGTATTCAGCCTTGGCTTTTACACTGTCAATAGATTGGGCATCTGTTTTTTGAAACGACAGCGTGAAGGCTACAATAGCGACAAGAATCGCAGTTTGAGATTTAATCATAAGATTAGCGTATAATTGGTTGTTTGTTGATACGTTTTTTCGAGAAAGGTAACCCGGTAAAACTTTTTCCATCTGGCCTTTGTTGGTAGCTTATATTTTAGCCGATGAAAATAACTATAGAAGATTTCCTGGCCAAACCTGGAAAGAAAATTAAGCTTTCCAGTTATGGAACAACGTACGAAGGTAAACTAGAGAAGGAGCAGGGGCTGGCCGATTTGGAAGAACTGAAACAGCAGCTTAATGTTAGTCAGCAGAAACTCTATGCATCTTCCAGTAAAGCATTGCTGGTAATCTTCCAGGCTATGGATGCTGCGGGTAAGGACAGTGCAATTGAGCATGTGTTTACAGGTGTCAATCCTCAGGGCTGTGAGGTACACAGCTTTAAAGCACCAACATCAACTGAGTATGCTCATGATTTTCTATGGCGCCATTATGCGGCGCTTCCTGCCCGTGGAAAGATTGGGATACACAACCGTTCTCATTATGAAAACGTCCTGGTAAGTAAAGTGCATCCGGAATTCCTGATGAATGAGCATGCAGAAATTAAAACCGGCGAGGAAAATTCTTTTTGGGAGACCCGTTATGAAAGTATTCGCGATTTTGAAAAGCATATTTCCAGGAACGGTATGAAAGTGGTTAAGATATTTTTGCACTTGTCTAAAGACGAGCAAAAGCAGCGCTTTTTGGATCGGATAAACGACGAGACTAAAAACTGGAAATTTGCTGCTGGAGACTTAAAGGAACGCGAGCGTTGGGATGACTACCAAAAGGCCTATCAGCAAGCTATTGCTGCCACGAGCACAAAGGATTGTCCGTGGTATATCGTTCCGGCAGATAACAAATGGTTTGCCAGATTGGTTATTGCAAATATTGTGCAGCAGAGCCTTGATAGTCTCGGGCTGAAGTTCCCCACTACCGACAAGAAAAAAAGCCTGGCCATGGAGGAATATAAGAGAATGCTTTAAATTTCGGTTTGAAGCTCTACTCCACGCTTAAATATTTGATAAAATAGACAATTAGAGTGCTCAATCCTGATCCATAAACTCATAATAATGCCTGCCCCCAAAAAACTTTGAATTAAAATGCTCCTTTCCTAGGTAATTTATTCCAACCGCTGATTAGAACTTCTTTTTTCCGTGGTAAAGGTCATCTGGCACACCTGACTTTATCAACACCCCATATTCTTTATTGGTAATCCCATATTTACTGTTCAAGTCCGCTTTGGTTAGCAGGGTTATTGCCTTAAATACTTTATCGTCGATTGTTGCCAAATCGCCCTCGTAACTGGATGTTAACACCTTGTCGTTTAAAATGTATTGAACTGAAGCGGTATCTCCAGCCAAATTGGTAATCAATTTTTCGTATTCTGGTGATTTGCTTTTAAAATAACGCTCGAATCTCTTCCTCGCGAAAGGTATTGTTTCGAAAAAAATAACGCCGTCTTTTCCAGGCTCCCCTGCAAGTGCTATGGCTTCCTTTTTACCTAAAATATTTATACTTGCTATACCCTTGATATCGTATTGTTGTAAACCTTCATGGTCTACATTTACGCTGTCTACAAAGCAAATTGGTTCACCGCCAAGTTTCTTTAAAACTTTTTTTGGTGATTGTGCTGAAGCCGTGATAGCTAAAATGCTTATGAGCGTAATTAAAGAGCGTGTTTTCATAATGTGTATATTCGTTATACCAATGTACTGTTTTATTGGCCATAGTAATATTCTTTGTAAAAATGATTGTTAAAGTGGATTTCACAAAAGCACTGGTAGTATAAATTAAAGCAACGGTATGTTTAAGAATCCTTTTTGTTCAGAAGGTAGCGCTGAGGGTAACTTTGTCATTCACAATCGCCTTGTCATTCCGAGAATACGAGGAATCTGGATTCTTCGCTGCGCTCTGAATGACAAGGCGATTGTGAATGACAAAGAGGTTGTAAATGACAAAGTGGCTCTTAAAGCATTGGTAGTACAACCGCAGTAAATCTGACTAAAAGTTGCCACATCCTCCTTTCATTAAAATACTTATATTAGAGAAACTAAATATAAGTATGAAATCTAAATTTATCGCTTTTGCTGTCACCATGATGGCATTTATTTCTTTAAATAGCAACGCACAAAATATTAATATTGAAGGAACCTGGAAACTGGTAGCTCAAAAAGTGATCAATTCTGACGGTGGGGTCACTACATCAGACAGTGCCGCACTAAATTCTGTGAAAATTTACACACCAACCATGTTTGTTAACATAAGTGAGCGTAAAGTTCCTCAATATGATAACCAAAAAATCGTGGTTTCCTGTGCCGGCGGTCATTACTCTTTAAAAGGCAACGACTATCAGGAATTCACTGAATTCGCATCCTACAAAGATTATAAGGATATGAGGGTGAAGTTTACGCTTACTATGGAAAATGGTAAAATACATACTGTTGGCACCCTCAGCGGTGCTCATGGGGATGCAGACACCTATGATGAGTGGTTTATCAAAGTGGACGTTCCCGTACAAAGCAAACTGCTTACAGGAAACTGGAAAATGGTGTCTCAGAAAGTGACCAATCCAGATGGAAGTTTGTTCTCTGCGGACAGTACCTCCAGGACCGTACGTAAGCTCTTTACGCCGGGCATGGTTGTCGTAATACGTGAACAAGTGATGCCTGAGGCAGGTAACCAAAAAATTGTAGTATCCTGCGCAGGTGGAATTTTTACGTTAAAAAATGGAGAATATGAGGAGCTCACTAATTTCGCCTCGTATAAGGATTATAATAGCATGAAGGTAAAGTTCAAGTTAAAAATTGAAAGCGATAAACTCCATACATTCGGCTCACTTATAGATTCAAATGGGCAGGTTGCCATTTATGATGAGTGGTATGTGAAAGAAGATTAGCGCAGTTGTAGTTTACAAATAAATTAACGCATCCTTATGTTTAGAAATCCTTTTTATTCAGAAGGTAGAATCTGCAGGTTGGAATATGGCTTAAGCTGCCTCATATATGCTTGTGTTTATATTGCTGTACATTTCACTAAGATTTCATTAGCAACATCGCCAGTTTTATTTTTAGTTTTAGAGCTTCCATTATTCTGGTTTATTTTGGCTCAAGGTGCAAAAAGATGTCATGATATAGGAAAAAGCGGTTCGTGGCAGTTTATTCCTTTTTACAGTTTTTGGATGCTTTTTGCTGATGGAGTTATAGGAAATAACCAGTATGGTCCAAATCCTAAAGGTTTGTATTATGATGAATCCTTGCCTGAAGAAAAGAAGGCAGACTTCGGACCTATAGATGATGTTGATGAGGACGGTATAATAAAGCCAAAGGAGTAATTTATGATTGAGTACTTTGTGGTTCTAATAGTGCTTTGTCCTTCCGAGGATACCATTGTCCTTCCGAGGATCCATTGTCATTCCGAGGATACGAGGAATCTGGATTCTTCGCTTCGCTCTGAATGACAAAGCCGCTCTGAATGACAAAGCGGCTCTGAATGACAAAGCGCTATCGCAATTACAAAGCGCTATCGCAATGACAAAGCACTTCTGAATAGCAGAAGCATCTTGATGCTAACACATATCTAAAAATTTAACATTTGGGGTGGTTGAACTTATATGGAAAAGCTTTAATTTAACGGCGAATTAATAACCAGATAAATTTCCAACGCTCTAATGAAGAACTTTTTCCTCCTGCTATTGCTTTCCATCACCACATCCGCTGTTACTTTTGCTCAAAATTCGGCCTCCATCAAGGGTGTAATTACTGATTCGCTCAGCAAAAAGCCTTTGGGTTTCTCTACGGTGGCGGTGGTTAATGCTATAGACACCTCCTTAATTTCCTATACCGTGACCAAAGATGATGGTACCTTTATGCTCTCCAGGTTACCTACATCCAGATCGTTAAAGCTCATTGTCACTTATGTTGGTTACAATACCTTCCGTCAGGAAATTACTTTAAAGCCAGGTCTGCTGGATTTTGGTACTGTTCGCCTCAATGGCAGAAGCTTGGATGAAATTGTTATAAATGGTGAGCGATCGCCAGTTACAGTGAAAAAAGATACCATAGAGTTTAATGCCGAAGCTTTTAAAACCCGCCCTAATGCTGCGGTAGAGGAACTATTGCGCTTGCTGCCCGGGGTACAGGTAAATCAAAATGGAGATGTATTGGTAAATGGCCGCAGCACCAGTCGGATATTGATTGATGGAAAGGAATTCTTTGGAACCAATCAGGCTATTGCCCTCAAAAATCTGGATGCAGAATTGATTGATAAGATTCAGGTGTACCTGGATAGGGAAAACGATCCGGATAAGAAAGTTAATGAGATCGACCTGCAGAACGTCATTAACCTGAAACTAAAGAGTGCGGTAAAGAAAAGTACCATAGGGAGGTTTTCTGGTGGGATAGGGACCAGAGACCGGTATGCTGCTAGTGGAATTGTAAGCAATTTTAGAGACACCCTACAAGTTAGTGTAATGGGCAATGCAAATAACCTCAATAGCACAGGCTTTAGTGAGGATGAGTTGTATAGTATGGGCGGCCTCAACAGGTCCGGTTCAGGCCAGTTAGATAATGGGAATTTCGGTGGGAATCAATCTGGTGGTTTGACCAATGTTAAATCTGGCGGAATAAATCTAAACAATGATTACGGTAAAGTGCTTAAGCTAAATCTGGCTTATTTTTATGGCAATACGATAAAGACCAACGAGACTAGAAATTTGACTGAGCAGTCGCTAACTAACAATGTCATCACTTCACTGCGAACGGGTCAGTCCCGCACTAATTCCACCAGTCATAGTATCGGAGGATTAATTGAATGGAAGCCTGATACCAATACCACCGTACGCTATCGGCCTAACCTTTTGTTCTCTCCGGGCAGGTATAGCCAGTCGAGCTTATTAAACCAGTCAAATTCTCAAGTGCCCAGATTAAGTGAAACCGAAGGGACTACAAGGAATAAGTCATACAGCGACGATTTTTCTCATAATCTGAATTATTACCACCGCTTTAAGAAGGGCAGGTCCATAACAATTGATAACATATTAAACTGGAATGGTGGTGGTAACGACAGCTATAATTTTAGTAAGCTGAATTCTTTTTCTCCGGATATCCCTTCTTCGCTGTTCGATCGGTACGTCAATTCCGGTAGTAAAACGAGGTGGACGGGCTTGAGTATTATCTATAATCTGCCGCTTACGAAAAAGCTTACTGCAGAATTTTTTACCAACAGCAGGTATTATTATTGGGCAGAACCACTGTTTACCTACGATAAGAATACCGGGACTAATGCGTACGACCAATTGCTAAGCAATCAAAGTAATGACTTTGAGCGGACTGGTTTTTTCCAGAACATAAAACCTTTGTTGAATTATCAAATTACCAGTAAACTTAGGCTTAGAGTAGCCATAGATCTGGAAATTCAGGATGTAAATAACAAGTTTAATGCAGCTGTTAGTGATTTGAGGCAGCGTTTTGCGGTTTGGCTTCCTTCTTTATCAGTAGATTACAATGGATTTTCTCTGCAGTATATGGAGTGGATAGATTTGCCCGCTTTATATCAAATGCAGCCGCTGGAGCGACAAACTTCTCCACAGAATACCTTTGTAGGTAATCCAGAACTGAGGGCAATAAGGACAAGAAACTTAAGAGGTAATTTTTATAAATACATTAATCCCAGCATGCTAAGCATAGGTGGTAATATAAGTAAAACCTTTCATGACAAAAGCTTTGTACAACGTTCAGTAATTGATACGAATGGTTTTACCAGGGCCACTGTAGTGAATAGCGGTGCGAGTGGTGAGGCAAGTGCCAACTTTTATGTGAGTAAGCAGTTTAGGAAAATAAAGGACTGGCAGCTTGGTTTAGGTATTGGTGTGGGCGGATATTTGCAGGATTATAATGTTTTTCTGAATAGCGCTGAAGCACGACAAAATTCAGCATCCTTTAACTTAAATCCCAATTTTAGTGTGAATTACAAATCCATTGTGATGGTGAACGCTTACTATAGTTTTAACCGTCGTGAAGTGGATTACAACAGTCCGAATTTTACGAACATAGTCAACTTAACGCATTATTTTGGGACTACCGGAACTTTTAGACTTCCCAAAAGAATTGTATTAGAGCCGAACTATTATTTTAGGTTCAACTCACAAATTGCCCCGGGTTTTCCAAAGAGCTCACATATCCTGAATATCGCACTTTCTGTCCTTACGCAGAAGAAAGATCGCGGACAAATTAAGTTGTCTGTTTATGATTTGCTGAACCAAAATATATCCGTTAGTCGTTATGGCAACCTCAATGCTCAGATTACCAATGAACAACAGATTCTGAAACGTTATGTGATGTTGAACTATCAGTATAAATTCAACATCATAAAGCATTAAAAGAATATGCCTTATCATCGGAACGACAAGGCGCACTATAAGTTGACTTGTAGCTTGAAAGTACGAAGTATACTGCAAGAGCCACTCTAATCATTCATGTGCTATTGAATACTGGAATATCTCAATCTAAATACCTAATCCTATCGTCATCCAGTTTTGCATAGCCTCTGCCAATTGCCAATTCTATGCCGTGATTGATGCAGCTTTCTACAATTGGTCCAAGTTTAGAATAACCAAAAAGCTTTGCTGTTTCTTTAATCAGGTCATGTTTTGGTAGGCTAATCTGGTTTCTCAGTATTTCGTGTACTCCATTTGCAATTTCTTCAGTTGATAGGTCTTCTATAGCTCGTTTGTGAGCTTCTACAGTTGTTGTTCTATATTGCTTGTAGGTTGTGCTTTCCTGTCCGGCTTTCCAATAAAATGTACGGCCAAAGCTCTCCGTTTGTTGTAAGCGCATGGTCGCTAATATATCTTCCAGGTATTTACTTACATCGCCCATCAGACGGGTTCGCCATGCACTTGTTATCCGCTTGAAGAGCAGGTTTTTACTGATCGGTGCTTCCGACTTGATAATATTAAGCAGCTGTGTTTTAACTTTTCCCAGGTTTCTAGGATCTAGGAAATGATCTCGCGTTCTGTTTTGGGCATATTTCAGTTCAGTGATTTCGTAATTTAGGGCATTCGTGATGCGAACTCCATCCAGCAAATTTGATATTGGAGTATCTGTTATAGCACTATTTTCCAAAGGTGTTGTAGTTGGCTCTGGGTGGGTAACCTCAAACTGTTTTTGTTTGGATTGCTCTATTGCGCTGAGTATCCCTGCAATTACTGCTTCTGGTTTTTCCCACCACTCCGTACTCCATATTTTGTGGATGTTCCAACCCAATGCGTTTAATACATCTACTTGTATAATTTCTCTGTCTTTCGAGGTTTTGGCAGCTTCATAGCCTTTGCCATCAGACAATATCCCTAAAATGTATTCGTTCGGGTTCTCTGGGTTAACCACGGCAAGGTCTATTTTGTAGGTTGAGCAGCCGATTTGGGTATGTACTACGTGGCCGTGTTTCCTGATCTCTTCGGCAATGAGGTTCTCAAATTCAGGCTCCCATTCTGCTGTATTAGCTGTTCTGCCCGGCAATGCTATTTTACCTTTTTCCGCATAGGCAAGGAATGCTTTTAGACCTGCCATACCTTCAGACTGTGATCGGTTTAAATCTATCTGGTCTGATTTGAGGGTAGAGAATACCAGCATTTCATACCTTGCTCTAGATACTGCAACGTTTAATCGCCTCCAGCCACCTTCTCTATTTATAGGGCCAAAATTTAGGCTCACATGTCCTTTTTCATCGGGTCCGTAACCAATGGAGAACAGTATGATGTCGCGCTCATCGCCTTGCACATTTTCCAGATTCTTGATAAAGATCGGCTCTTCGGTTTCCAGGGCAATTTTTTCCAGGTCTGGTCGCAAACTAAATATTGTGGTAAGCTTATCTTCTATCAGGCTTTGCTGTACGGAACTGAAGGTAACAATTCCGATGCTTTTTTTGGCCAGAATGGGGTCTGAAAGTCTGCGCACAATCTCCTTTACAATGGCATCTGCTTCGAATTTGTTTTGACGTGTTTTGCCCTTATCGTAATGTCCCTTTACTGCTACAAATTGTACTTTGGAACTAATGTCGTCCATGGAAGGGAATGTGAGCAGTTTATTATCGTAGTATTTGGCATTGCTGAAGGCGATTAAGCTTTCATGCTTGCTTCTATAGTGCCAAAGGAGGTGTTGTGAAGGCATGGATAGGGCAAGGCAATCGTCCAGGATGCTCTCCAAATCTTCTTTCTCTATGTTTTCTTCATCTACATTGTTAACTGCAAAGAAGTTGGTAGGTGGCATTTGTTTGGGATCACCCACGATAATCACATTGGTTGCTCTTGCGATGGCACCTACGGCCTCGCAGGTAGGCATTTGGGATGCCTCGTCAAAGATAACAAGATCAAATTTCTCTGTACTCGCGTCGAAGTATTGCGCTACTGAGATCGGACTCATTAGCATGCAGGGTGTTAAGCGATGCAGGAGATTAGGTATGCCATCAAAAATTTTGCGAATGGAAGTAGCACGACCATTGTTGCGGATATTCCGCTGTAAGAAGCCGATTTCTGAACTTTGAGAAGCTTCTTGTGAGAATGAAGGAACTTTTGAGGCGAGTTTGGCATATAATTCCTGACGGGTGAGCTGCTCGAACTGTTTACTGATTTGACGGAACTTGCGGATCTTTTCCTGGAACAGGCTGCCATTAAATGCGTTTAGACTCGGATCTCCCTCTATGATGTATTCTGCCGCAGATCGGTAAAAGCTTTTCAGGTATTCTGCATGGAGTTTATTGCCTTCTATAATACCGTCTTCATATGCCTGTACCAAGGGTTGCAGCCCAGCCTCGTTTGCCTTTTCTTTTACCAGAATCCAGCTGATCCAGTTTTTCAATTCATCCAGATGATTTATCCAACCTTGAACTTCTGTTGTTAGATTGGTAATCCAATTGTCGTCCGGCTGGGTTAAAAGTTGCCCGTCTACTTGTAATAACTTGTTTAGCTCCAGTTCTGTTTTTTGTAATTCATCACTCTGCTCGCAATAGGTTTGCAGGGCAATAGTGTTAGCGCTTACAAAAAGGTTACTGCCTTCTGTAAATTGCTCTGCCATCGCTATGCGCCAATTGCTACTGTCTGGTACGTCTAAAAGATCGCTCACATTGTTGTTAATTTCGATGAGCGAGGTGCATACATTTAAGACGGTAGCCCATTCTGCTGAACCGTCATTCCATAAGAAGCCCAATGCAGTTGGTAAGTATTTGGCCTTATCTATAAATGACTGCTCTTTTTGTAATGCGATAATTTTGGTTAATAGGATGGGTACCTGATCTTTATTAATTTTAATGCCAATGCTGTGTGCGGTTAATTCTTTAGCTATCTTATTTTGTGTGAGCCATTTGGGGATAAACCATTTCTCTGAAGCCATGTTCCACTCAGTTAGCATTTGCCCTGCGGTTATGCTAAATACGCTGTCTTCGAAAAATTGTTGCAATTCCGTTCTGAGTGTATCTCTTTTAATTCCGTGTTTTGCTATGACAATGATTTTGACCAGCGTTCTCTCAAAAGGGTGTGCCCGTAAAAGCGAATCAGGAGTATCTGGAAGTCTGAGCATTTTGCCAGCGATTTGGTATAGGGCATCGTACTGATTGCGACTAACCAAGGTGATATCGATATTTAGTATTTCTGCTGCCTGCGCTGCACTGGTTTTAATTTGCAGAAGGAGCTGGATGAGTTTTTGGGAAAGCGTACTGCTGTCTTGTTTTAACTGCTGACTAAAGTTGCTTACCGCGATGGCTTTGAGCGGGTGCCCATGGGCGTTACCACTAACCTGTGCCGTTGCCTGCATTTCTTCTGCCAGATCTCCCCATGCAATTAACTGTTGTTGAGCTAAGTTTTCCAGCTTTGCTGCGGGAAAGCGAACATTGCCATTGGCGTTCTTAATTTGTCCGTACTTGCTGAATAGTTCAAACAGTGAATAGCCAAAAGGCTGCTTTTTATGGAGTACTTCTACATATTGGTTAAGTTCTGTACGAAGGTCTAACAGCCGCCCTGCCTCATCTAAAACTTTTAGAGTTGAAGCCTTGAGTTGAGTCTCTGTAGCCGCTTTTAATTGCTGCAATACCTCAGATTTTTTGGATTTATTGGAATGCAATTCCAGGCAAAAGGCGCCAATGCCTATGGCTTCCAATCGGCTTTCCACCACTTCCAATGCTGCCTTTTTAGCAGCTACAAACAATACCGTTTTACCATGATATAAGGCATTGGCAATAATATTGGTGATGGTTTGTGATTTACCCGTTCCCGGCGGACCATGCAGTACAAAGCTTTTGTTTTGCGATGAGCTGATAATAGCCTGCAACTGTGAAGAATCTGCACTAATGGGCAATGCTAAGCTTGCGGGATGAAGGTTTTTATCTAATATGGCATTACTGCTGTCTTGATCTTCTACGTCCCATTCTAGCTTGCCCGAAACCAGGCTGGCTACTACTTTATTGCGACAAAGTTTATCAGAATTGTTATGGATATCATTCCATAAAATGAACTTACTAAAGGAGAAGTTACCGAGGATGGCCTGTTCTTCTACATCCCAACGTGATTTGCCCATAATGAGCTGACGGATGGTATTAAAAATCCTTTTAACATCTACACCGCTTTCGTCTTTAGGCAGAGATTCTAAACCACCTATATTAAGACCGAAATCCTGTCGCAGCATTTCCAACAGGGTAACGTTCATGATGGTCTCTTCCTCGCGGCTTTTGATGATATAGCCTTTGAGGGCCGACTTGCGAACAATTTCTATAGGAATAAGCAATAGGGGCGCATAGCGAGGTCTTTCACTAGCCGGTGTTTCATACCACTTGAGCATCCCTAAGCCGATATAAAGCGTATTGGCTCCATTCTCTTCCATGGAAGTTCGTGAAGACCTGTAAATGTTGGTAAGGCTATACCCCAACTCTTGCTCAGTTAAGAAAGTACGTATTTTGTTGTGCTGGAGCTCATGTTTAACCAGATCTGAGATGGGATCTGAATTGTTAATTTTCTTATAAATAGCCGCATCTCGAAGAGGGTTATCCCAGTCGGACGGCTTTGGCAGCATTTGAAACTCCTTGCCAGTTGAGAGCACATCTTCCAGCTTGCTGGCATCAATGGTTATGAATTGGATTACGCTTTTGGTTACCCGCAGATTAAGCAGGCTGTTTCTTAAAGTGAGGTCTAACAATTTACGCTCCCAAAGGGATTGCTTGGAGACATCGATTTTATCCGTATACGCCAATTTCTTTCCAACATAAATATTTTCAGGAGCCTCTTGATTTCGAACGGTGCGTATTTCTTCTTCAATTTCCCAGCCACTGGAGGTAAGTGTACGTAGCGGCAATGGCCTTACGCCACCATAACGAGATCGTTTCACATCAACAAACAAGATAAAATTTTCTATATCGTTCATTTTCTGCATAGCAGATTCAACCGCATGATCGAAAGAGCTGTGCATTCCGGCGTTCATGCAGGTGGCTTCCACAACTACTATTTCACTAATACCCTCAGCCATTCTTTTGGTAATTAAAGAAGGATCATCGTTAACAGCATCAGCAAAAGTTTCTTCTATTAACCAGGCGCCACAAAAAGCATGGCCCTTTACAATAACTACTATGGGCCTTATGCCAACGGCCTCGAGGCAGGCAGCATACAACAAGGAGAGATCCAGACAATTGGCCAGTCTGTTAGAAAAAATACCATCAGCCATACGGATCCGTTGTCCGGTTTCTTCAAAACTAGCCGGTACAGAACAGTATATTAGCTGCATATCTGCAATGGCCTCAAAGATGGCCGCCATTTGTTTTCTAACCCGATCAGGATTTCTGCTCTGGTACTCATCAAAAGAGGGGCTGCCTGTCCATCTTTCCAGTACCACAGCTGCATTTCTTATAATTTTAGAAATATCAGGATGGTTAGGCGTAATGAATGCCGAAAGCATTTCTGGTAAAAGGGTAACGCCGCTCCATTGATCAAAGGCCAGTATTTCAATAGGATAATGTTCCAGTATTTCTTGCCCGTCAAAAGATAGTTTTATGCTGATGTTGGCAGTTTGGCGTTCCGTAAGTTCTGCCAGGTATTTTGATAGTATACATATAGGAATGGAGCCAAATTCAAAGCGCTCGCCCTTCTTTAAAAATTGTATGGTTTGTTTCCAGGCTAAGGTAAACTCTGGTTCTGTGGATATTTCAACAGTAATATTTTGTATGTCCTTACCAGATGAATTTAGAATTTTTAGCGATTTAACTATAGGGACGTGGTTTTGCTGCAAAGCAAAATTTAGTACTGTAGTATATATAAGTTCGGTTGTTGCTGCTGCTTTTGAGAGATTATCCATATCATTAAATTATTCAAATATCAATAAAATGCAGTAATTACCGGTAAAAAATATTGGTATATAAAAAAGCGCTGTCCTATTACGGGAGCAATAGGACAGCGCATGGCTGCAATTTTAATGAAATACTATTAGTCCTTGCCTTTACCTTTACCGTGCTCTTTACCTTTATCATGGCCATTGCCATTCTCACGACGATCACCATGATCATTGTCATTGTGGTCTTTGTCTTGATGATCCCTGTTGGCTTCACCGTTGGCTTTAAACTTAATCTTTTTAACATGTTTTGAATTGCCTTTCACTACATAGTACTTGGCATCGTTGCTATTTCTGATGATAGGCTGGCCATGTTTCCCTTTATAAGTTATGTATTCTACTTTATGTTTATTAAAATAGCGGTAAGGTGTTGGTGTATTCATAACTACCTTATAACCATTATATAAGTCATAACCCCTGTACCTGGTAGGTAAGGTTGGAGAGAATATCCAATTCCCGTTGTTGAGGTAAACAAATTGTTTTTTAGGCACATTATAATAACTCTCTACGTCGGGTAGGTAATAATAGTCTACATGATCATAACCAACAGGCCCCCATAGCGGCTGTGATCCTATATTTACGTTTAAATTAATTTGTGCGGATGATTTAAATGAGATTAATCCGATTGCCAAAAGGAGCGTTAAGAATATCTTTTTCATAATTTTTGTGTTTAGTGATTTATTTTCAATAGGTCAATTGCAATAACCATTCCCAAAGTTTACGCTACAAGGCGATTACCTATGTATCCATATGAATCGTAGAATTAAGTTTACTTATGCCATTACAGGATTTTTCATTCAGGTAGCGTTTTATAGGCTAGGTATGAAAACAGTTGTTTGTAGGAAACTGGATAAAAGAAAACGGGGAACGATCATACCGATCTTTCCCCGTTCATCTAAATTAACGCTCTCACCTATATATACGATGGTATATCTTATTTATTGTATTTGGGGGTGAAAAAGTTTTATATTTCTTGTTTTTCTCCTAACCGGATCTGATTGACCAATTACCCAAGTTTAATTGGGTTTGTTGTTTTCGCAATAATTTTAATAAAAAAATCTTTCCCGTTGGTCGAGATATTACAGGCGTTGGTCGTCTGTTGTCTGATGGTGGTATAATACGGTAAAATGTGCTGAAACGTTTGGGGGTTAACCCTGTCTTAATTACAAAAAACAAAGAAAATCTTAAAATTATAAAGACATGAAAAACCTTACACAAACAGTATTCGCAGTAGCATTAACAGCAGTAGCATTCACAAGTTCAGCATTTACAACGTTTGCTGCAGAACCTGTTAAAGCATCAACAAAAGTTAGCTTTTCGGCAGTTACCCCAGCATTAGGCTTCAACAAGATCTGGGTTAGCGGAAACGTAAAAATCGTTTTAACCCAGGGCGATAAGGAAAGCATAAATGGTACTGAAAATTTTAATGGAGAAAGAACTTCAGTGCAGCGCCAGGGCCAAACGCTTTATATCAATTCTATGGAATCATCACAGGTAACCATCAACATTACTGTTAAGGATTTGCAAAGAGTGGAAGCTTATGGCAATGCCTTAGTGGTAACCAGCAATAAGTTTGATGTGAAGTATCTTCAGTTGTTTTTAAACCAAAGTGCTACAGCGAAGATCAGCGCAGTAACCAGCAGTTTTTATACAGAAGTAAAGGACAATGCGGTGTTGAAAATGAATGGTATTGCACACCAGAGCACCATACTTGCAGACAAGATGCAAAATGTAAACTTTGATAATTTTGCAAGTGTTAGACCAATCAAATTCGAAACAGAAAACGCAATGACAACAGCAGTTGCCATGAACTTAACAAAGTAATTAATAGCGGGAGATTAGTGAGGGAGTAAAAGCGGCAGATTAAGTTTTGCCGCTTTTTTGGTGTTTGTTATTTGTACCGGGTTTTCAAAACATTATGATCGCCATTACAGTTTAATAATTACGTACATCTAAACATTTTGCCATGAAACGTTTGCCGCTAATTGCTATAATAACCGCCACCTGTTTTCTATATGCATGTTCTGCCTCCAGGAAAACAAAAATCACAACCCTTAAGCCAAATACTACCAATCCAAGTCAAGGTGTGATCAATGCCACTGGTGATGCATTAACCATAGGAATCCCATCAGGTAATCCGCAACGTGCAGGCTCTTCAGAAAATGCGACTGCCATTGCAAATAGTGCCATTGCAAAATTAGCTGCGCCCAATCCTTCGGCACAAATTAGGTTGGATTCTTTAAAAAATGTAGATTTTATTAACAAGGCTGCAGCGAGCGAACTGCTGGCAATTAGCATCAGTATGTCTATAAAGGCTAAAAACGGAAATAAAAAAGTTAAAGATTATGCTTTGGTGCTGGTTGATGAGCAAAGCAAAGCTAAGGTGGAACTGAGTAAGCTGGCTGCTGACAAAAATATTGTTTTATCTACTGCTAAAACAGCGGGGCCTATACCGGCGACAGATGTGGAGTATTTAAATATGATTATTGATGATTATCAAAATAGCATCAGGCTATTTGAAGGAGCTGTCAGATCAAAAGATTTAGACATAAAAGCCTTTGCAAACCGGTATCTGCCTCTTTTGAAGAAGCAACTCGAAACAGCACAGACTTTGATGAAGGAATTGTAGAAAGGAAATTAAAAAAGAAAGCGGTGATTGGCCATACCGACCCTTCACCGCCCCATCTAAATTAACGCTCTCATCAATAAGACGCTTATTTGATAGTATTATTGTATGGGATATTATAATAATTTTAAGCTGACGTCGTCATGACACGAGTGCGTATTTGTGTTGCCGGGTTTCCCCGATAAATGTGATAAGGAATGGTGTTCTTTGTTAGAACAGATCCGACAAGTATTATTGAATGAGAACCCGCCGTTATACCTGGACATATCGTTGTATTTGCTCCGATCCAAACGCCATCCTCCAGTATAATGGGTCTGGTGATTAAGTCAAAATTCTCGGATTTATAGTCATGGTTTCCAGTAAGGATCATCGCTTTTTGCGATATACAAACATTTTTTCCAATAGTAACTTGATCCAGATTTTCAATATAGCAGTCTGCAAGCCATGAGAAATCACCAATTGTGATCTTCCAGGGATATTTAATGTATATTCCTGGTTTAATTCTTACCTCATTACCTATTTTTGCGCCGAAAATTCGCAATAGAATTACGAGGATATTACTGAAAGGTACAAGTCTTGAAGTAAATACAATTGAGCTGACGAGATACCAACAAGAATTCTTGAATAAGGATGCTCCGGGTTCAAAGTCTTGTTTGTTGAAATTCTTTCTAAGTTGTAGGATGGGCGGGGCTAATTTGTTGATGTATGTTTTATCCATAAGCAGGCACCGAAAATTGTAAAACCATATAAGAAGAGATTAAAAATATCATGATAACCTAATCCAAGAATCCTAAATTCGGGTTTGTAATAAACCGCAATAAGACACAATCTGATTATGTTTAGAATTTGCACATAAATGGCACCCATGATAAGTGGGTAATATTTGGCGTGTTTGGATTTTGGAAAAGCAAAGATAAATGCAAGAAGGGCGTTTGTTACTCCATAGCCAAGACAAGAATAAACGATATTAAAACCCGCATAACCTTTTACTGTTAACCCTTTTGAATGTTGCGTTATGGTATAGCCTGCCAATTTAAGGATAGAAGCTGTGCAACCAATTAAGAGTTTACGCCATAATCTGATGAAGTTTAATTGCTCATCTAACCAATAGATGTATATACCCCCTGGTGTACTAAAGCCAATAAACGCGATGATAAAACATTGAAAAATTATAAAGAACATTAGGAGTTTTATTACAAATCGCAAGGTATCTGATGTCTCTTTCATTTGGTTTTTTCTAATTTTTTTAATTCATCAATTTTGATGTCAACTATAAGTCTGAACCAAAATGCCTGCAGAAAATGAAATATGATTCCATTCTTGCCATCAAGTATACCTCTGAGTACTATCAATCTGTAGGTAAAGTATAAGAAGGGGCGGAGGTATAGGGGTAACAAATGCCAAATAGATTTTAACCATGCGTTCTTTTGATTTGGTGAATCGAAAAGCGAATATTTGGAGATATTAGCTTGGATACTATTTATTTTTATATGTCCTTTTGCGGCAAGGTCGCTGTAAATATTATGTTTATGGATCCAAAATTTAACTTGGTTCTCTTTCAGATTTTCTTCTATTAAATATCCTTTTTTCCAGACCAATGTATTTCCTGGAACTTGGAAACGGTGATCAAAGCTTTCTGATAGATCTGAATACCCAATGCTAGTACGGAACATTTTAAGAAGATATTTTGGGAAATATCCTCCATGTTTAATCCACTGACCTTTAAAATAATTTTTACGATTGAAATAGATACCATCCACATTTTTGAAGTGACTATCTGAAAAATTAATTAAGTGCGTATAGAGTTCTATTGATAGGGTCTGATCTGCATCCAAGGCGATAATCCATGGAGTTTCAATTTTAAAATTATTTAGTGCGTAATGCCACTGACTTGGATGATCTGTAAATGCATGGGTTAGAGTTTGTAGGTTCATTGAATGGCAAATATTCATTGTGCTGTCCGTGCTTCCAGAATCGAGTATAAATATTTTAGCATCTAGACCTTCTAATGAGTTTAATAGCCTGGGCAAGTGAATTTCCTCATTTAACGTTAGAATGATGATTGAAAAGTGGATGTTCATTAGAGTCGGTATAGATCTATATACTTTGGTATTAATACGTCGGCGTGAAAATGCTGTTGGATAATCAATGGTGCATTTTGAGTGATGAATTTTCTTTTATTGTAGCCGTAATATGCAGATGTTAACTCGATTTTAATTGATTCTTTGGTTAAGTCTGCAACCCATCCAAGATCGTTTTTGATAATGAAATTAGCCAAACCAACTTCTTTTGATATACACACAGGGATTCCTGCGTTAAGGCTTTCTATAACTACATTTGCAAAATTTTCATTTTTTGAAAATAGTACCAGTAGATCGTGCTGCTGAAAATTTCTGTATTTTTCAGTTCTTTCAATAAAGCCGCTCCAGGTTATCCGGGTGTCTATTTTAAGGTTTTTTGAAATATCTTTAAGCTTATTAAGGTAATCTTCATTTCCGGATCCACACAAGGTTAATCGCCATGGGATATTGAGCTCACTCAATGCGAGAAATAGCAACTCAATTCCTTTTTTCTCTTCTATTCTGGATAGGAAGAAGAGCTTTATCATACCGTTTTGCTTAATTGGGTTTTTCTCCTTTTTTAAAGCTATTGGCAAGTTATCAATTAGGTTTCCAATGACTGTTATGTCATTATGTAACTGAATTTTTAACACATCCTTTTTTTCTTTTTCTGTAGTTACATGTATTTTGCAATAGTCAATTAGAATTTTGCCGATGATTTTATGAAACAACCATTTTATAGGAAAGTGACGATTTTTGAATGAATAAGGGGTGATCATTCCCCTAGGGGATAAAATAACTTTTCTGCCCTTGATTATTGATAGAAAACAAGAAAGAATTGCGGTGGCATTCCACCAGGAATGAATATGTACGACTGTATCTTTCTTGTTTATGTCGTAAAAGAGTTTTTTTAATAGTTGAAAAGAAAAATGAGTTTGTCCTTTTATCGATCTTCGAAAATAGTACACTTCAACGCTATCTACCAACAATGGAATCCCGGGTGGAACATCAATTTCTTTTATTCCATTAGCTGTTGTTGTAAACACCACAAGATCTTGATTGGCATATACCAGTCCTTCACAAAGTGCAGCAACAGAAATTGTTGGTCCGCCATAAATATAAGCAGGTTTATAAGCCGGAATTATGTGTATAATCATGAATTTGGTGTGAAGAAATACAATTTGTAATCCTCATGATTTTGTAAATAACGATCATAAGGAGATAAGCATAAACAATATTATTTATTAGAAATTCGAAATTATTGCCTCGCCATAGCTGCTGGAAGAGGCTGTTAAAGATAATTATACAACCCATTTCATAACCACCAAAAAGAGATTCAGCTTTATTGCAAATGCTTTGTGTGATTATTCCATACAAAAGCATAGAGATAAATATTCCGAGGTTACCATACATTAGATAACCATCTACAACAGGGCGAGTTTTTGCTGATATTGGCGAAGATTTTTTAGCAATTCCTGAATCATAAACACGCTGCATAGAAAGCACTTCCGTTGATGGCTTTTCGTCCCAAAATATTCTTGGAATGACGGCCAGACAAGCATCGTATATGATTTCAAGACCGTAGAAGTCATGTGATTTAGGTACATGAGAAACATATATGCTAAACATTCCTATCTCACTGAATCTATCGGTTAAAAACTTCCAATTATTCTGATCGATAATGTGTTCACTATTTTCGTTAAAAAATGTTTCATAAGCTTGTTCCCGTGCACTTTCTTTTGCTTTTCCTTTTATCCATGATTGTTCTCTGACTATAATTGTATAGGTGGGCAAAATGTATATCATTAAAAAAATACAAGGTAATCCCAATATAAAAACGGTTTTTTTATACATCGGCAATGCGATAAAAATTAATGTGATCAGTTGAACTATGATCCCTTCTTTGAAACCTGTTAGTGTAGCGTTTACAAAATTCACAAGGTATATTACTGTGCCAAATATTCCATATTTGAATGACCTTTGATATAGGCCATGAATGAGTAGATAAGACCCACAAGTTGCGGAAAGCACTAAAAGTGGATATTTAAATTGTATTAGACTAGGAAGATAGTCTAGAAATATTGCTACGATTAGAGTAACTAGGCATAGTTTTACCAATACTAGGGAAAGATTTTGTGGATGAAAGTGACCTTTGGATTTGTTTTCTTTAATGGCAATCATGATTCCTGAAGCCAGTGATGTATGCCCTAATAAAGCTAGTCGTTGACAAGAGGCAATAACCATCACATCGTCTTCAATATGTGAAATAAAATAAAAAATAGAAGTGCAGCACATAAATCCTGCAAAAACTAGCTGTACAATAAAAATTGGACGCATATAACTGCTTTTTTCATTTTTAAAAACATTATATACTGATACTGGTGAAAATAGTGTGACATAAAAAATAAAGAATGAACCTATCCATGCGATAAAATATGAAAGAACTGGGAAATCCGCAAGAAGAATAGATAATAGCCAAGGGAATGAGATGAAAAGAAAAGCAGGATGATTAAGTTTCATACTAGCATTCCTTTATCAAGTTTAATTTCTTTGTCGTAAGTCATGTTTATGGAATTGAAATTGTGGTTAACTGATAAAATTGTCCTGCCATCGTGGAGATTTATTTCCTGTAATTTTTTAGTGCATTTTTTTTGAAAGTCACTATCTCCCACAGCTAATACTTCGTCAATTATGAGGATTTCGGAAGGTAAATTAGCAGCAACTGAGAAGGCAAGTCGCATATATTCTCCTGAAGAATAATATTTTACTGGTATATTAATTTGTCGCTGCGCTTCAGCAAAGAAAATGATGGAGTCAAGTTGCTTTTTGATCTCCTGCTTTGACATGCCGTGCATTGCACCATTTAGGTAAATGTTTTGCATTCCGGAAAGATCTCGATGAAATCCTGTGCCTATTTCCAGCATGCTAATTATTCTTCCTTTTCCGGTAATTGTTCCGGTTGTTGGTGCGGTTATTTTGCTTATAATTTTTAGGAGTGTGCTTTTACCAGCACCGTTTCGTCCTGATAATGCTACTTTTTCGCCCTGATTAATTTGGAATGAAACATTCTTTAAAGCCCAAAATTCTGTGGTATTATTTTTAAGTTTGCTTTTGGTGATATGATATACTTTTGATATATTTTCTGCTTTTATCATTTGTTTTCCTAGATTTTATCGATAAATGTTCTTTCAGCACGATTAAATGCAACTAGCCCAACTACAAATAGCAACGCACTTAAAGCTATACTAAACAATAGGGAAATAGCATTGAAATTTCCATTTTTAAGCAAAGCAAATCTGAAAGTTTCGATTGCCATTGTCATTGGGTTGATCTGTACAAAGGTTTGTAGATTTTTAGGTACAGCAGATAATGGGAAAACCAATGTGGTTGCATACATCATTAACTGCAGACCGAATGTGATCATAAAATTCAAGTCTCTGTATTTAATAGTCATGGATGCCATAATTAGCCCAATACCCATTCCCTGAAATGTGGCAATTACAAATGCAGGAAGTAAAAGAAATATGGACCACCGATGAGTGGGATCTTTGCTGATGAAATTGATAAAGATTAGTAATACGGATATCAAAAGCAATTGAATTAGTAGCCTCAAAGACATTGAAATCGTTATGGCTAATGGAACAAGTATTCTTGGAAAATATACTTTTCCAAATGTTTCAATATTGTCTTTAAAAACCGAAGATATCCTAATGGTACATTCTGAAAAATAAGTCCAAATTGCTAAACCTGTAAAATAGAAAAGGGGCTTAGGTATTCCATCCGTATGGATTTTTATTATATTCCCAAAAACGAAGGTGAATACTGCTGTGGTTATTATTGGATGAATTATGAACCAAGCCGGACCTAATATTGTCTGTTGATATGACGCAATAAAATCTCTGTAAATCAGCTGTTTAAGTAAGTATCGGTAGGAAAGTACATTCTTCAATCTAAGCCTCTTATAGGATGCTTTTGAGTCAATTTTCCATTCTTTGTTAATCATTTTAATAGCTTTAGAACTTTTTGTTGATATCTGCTTTGATGGAAATTATTTACGCAAAGCTGTTGTCTTTTATAGGATGAAGCTGATGATTGATTTTTTAAAGTATGGCGAATAGCTTTTTCCAGCTTTATAGGATTGTCTGGATCTACTGCTATTCCAAGTTTGCCATACATAATAGCCTCAATGCTGCCGTCTTTATTACCTGCAATCACGTTGCATCCGCAGGCTGCAGCCTCTATAAAAACTAGACCGAAACCTTCTTTTTTACTTGGCATAATAAAAGCATCACAAAGCGAATAGTGTATGCTTAATTCTTCATTTGGAATAAAGCCAGTAATAGTTACATGATCTTTTAAATTTAGTAGTTCGATAATTCCAATCAAACGTTTAATCTCATCGTTATCTATTTTCCCACAGATTATATAATGTAAATCTGGAAATTTAGATAGGAGACACGGGAGTAGTTTTAAAATATTTTCGTAGCCCTTATCGTGTTCGTGTTTTGTAATTCTTGAAATCGTTAGGATAATTTTCTGGCTTTTTGTTAAGTGGTATCTTTCTAATAGCTTCTTAGGTTTCTCAAAACTCTTAGGTAGTGCAAGAAATGGATTAAGGCAATTGTGCAAAACATGAATTCTTCTGGCGTCTAGATTATGTTTTTTCGAGATTTCTTTTTTTGTATGATGGCTTACTGACCAGATTACTACCCATATTTTTATAAATTTAGTTTTCCACCAGCTAAGCGGGCGCCATATTTCAGTTCCATGAGCTATTAGTACAATGGTTATTTTCAATTTGAAGATTTTCAAGAATATGGCCACAGGCAGCAGGTTGATGTGACTTAAAATTAGCATGTCTGAACTATCTACATTGCGGAAGCAATTCCATGCAAATTTTATTGAATTTCCATTGAAGCCTTTGAAACGGTCTGAGTCTATATATTTATCATCAGATGAATAATCGTATAAGGATTTCATCTTGAAATCAAAATTTTGTAATTTTTCAGACAATGATTGAAGGGTATAGGATAAATTCCTGCAGACGGTTTGGATTCCACCATTATTGTTGAAACTGTCTAATGTAAGGAGGAGTATCCTTTTTTTGTGATTTAGTTTCGATTTCACGCTTTAGAAGACTGTTTTATTTGCTCAGGATAATAATAACTGTTCGGATAGGTGGCATATGATTTACCGTGATCATAATAGTTCATTCTAAATTTATCTGGCTTAAAATCATTTAACACAATAGCTATCGACGAGATTTGAAGGTCTGTTTTAATTTTCTCAGCGGTCCTTGCGTATTGAGATTTTGAAACTCCGCTTCGCAATACAAATAGGCTTACATCTGCGATTTTAATTATTGGATTAATATCTGTGACTAGCCCCACAGGTGCGGAATCAATAATGATATAATCGTATTTATTTTTTAATTGGTTGATAAGATCAATCATTCTATGGCTCGCAATTAACTCTGAGGGATTTGAAGGAATAGGACCAGAGGGGATAATGTCCAAATTATTTATAGATGTGGTTTTGCATATGGAGTCTATACCACATTTTGTTGATAAGTAAGTGCTTAAACCATTTTCATAATTAGCCATTTCAGGTAGGCTTGTTGATATTTTTCGCAAATCTGCGATAACGATAACTACTCTTTTTTGTACAAGTGTAAATGAGTATGCTAAATTTAATGCTATGAATGATTTCCCTTCACCAGATGTTTCTGAAGTAATGCAAATGGTTTTTACCTTTTTTTCGAAATGGAGCGCGAGATTACCTCTTAAAAAGCGAATCGATTCAGCAAATAACGAGCGAGGTGATTTTTGTAGAGCTAAATATGTCTTCTCTTCTTTCAATGAGATATAGTATTTTCTTACTGTACCAATTATGGGAACTGATGTGTGCATTTCAATATCCTGAACTCCATAAATAAATGGGCTATAGACATTGATGATAAGTACGCAGGTTATTCCAATTGCCAATCCAAATGTGATAAATAGTGAATAGGTCTTTGCAGGTGTGGGGGAAATTAGTTCAGCGGGATTAGATGCTTCATCTAAAACCATAGCAATGGGAACTACCGCAGCTTTTGCGACTAAAGCTTCAAGCTTTTTTTCCGATAAGTACCTGTAAACTTTCTGATCGACCTCATAACCAGATTGCAAAGACAAAGATTTAGTTTCCTTTTCTGATATATTCTGCAATTGGTTTTTTATGCTATCTATTAATTGTGAAACGATAGCAGCATTCTGTTCGTTCGTTTTAATATACTCTAGAAGGCTATTTCGAATTGCATAAGCTAAACTTTGTATTTGGGAATTTTGAAAAACTATGACTTCTGACAAAGGAGTATACAGATTGAGTTTTTCATTCCTATAAAGTATAAGTTGCTGATATTTAGAGACTAGTTGTGAAATTTGAGGGTCTGAAATACCGCGTAAATCGAAAGTAAGTTTATTGGTTTCTCCTTTGAAATCTATTTTTTTAAGATTGTATATTATTAGTTGCCTTTGAATTTCAAGATCGTTCTTTTTATCTTTTAAGGCGTCTAATTTGGATAAACTTTGAACTTGTTGTGCAGGTAGATTATATATTTCATTTTGCTTATTAAAATTTTGGATGGAAAGTGAAGATTTTGTAGCTGTTGCATTGATATCTATAAGCATCTTGGTGATGAATTTCGAAGTTTGATTTAGTGATGTTTCTCTTTGTTTCCTGTCGAAATCTATATATGATACCATTAGCGCATTAAGAAAATCTACACAAAAGGTCGCATTTGAATTTGAGAATTTAATCGTCAGAGTATTGGTATTCTGACTATTTTCTGTTTTCAAAGCGTTATTGATTTTTCTAATCAGTTCATTTTTGTCAACTAATTTAAAACGGACTGAACTATTTGTAATTTCTTTACCTGGCTTTTTTATCGAAAAAGTTGAACCCTTCCAAGATATATACTGATCATATTTAAAATGCCTTTTGAAAACAGCCCCTTCGGATTGTACGGAAAGATAAAACGTGTTCTTATCAATAGGCTGATATATAAAAATATGTTCTGGAACTGCTGTTGCGCTTCGTTTTATGAATTTGATTTGCAGTGGTTGTTTTGGGTAAATATTTTCATCCCTGAATTGATTTTTCTTAAAGTAGGCTACATGATAATTTAATTCGTTAATTGCTGCTAGAATGATTTTTTTAGAAAGTAGTATGTTTTTTTCTGATTCTACTTTGTCTGTTCTATCGTAAAACGATTTGGCTGATATAAGTTCTGCTATTTCAGATTTTTTTTCTTCAAATTTTAGGGTCGCTGTTGTACAGTAGCTGAATGCAGCAAATTGTAAATATATAAAGCAAGCAACCACTCCGATAAGCGCCGCCGTTAAAAGCCAATACCATCTGCTGATGATGATTTGGATAAGATTTATATAATTTATTTTGGGTGTAGTCTTATTAGTAAACATTATGTGTAGTCTGTTAACAAATTAATTTTGATTCAATTTATTTTTATTCCTTTTCAGTGAGTTAGGTAACTAAACTAAAATTTTGATAAAGCATTAAAAATTTTCCAATAGAGGTCAAAAATATAATTTAAAGTAATTTGATCATTTAATAAAAAATTCATTAATATTGAAACGCAAATATATTAATTATTATGATTGTTAGTATTATAACTCCAGTTTTAAATTGCGGGGACTATATTGAGAGTTGCCTTAAGTCTGTACGCTCACAAAATTATCCTCTTTTGGAACATATCCTTATTGATGGAGGATCCTGCGATAGTACAGTGCCAATAATTAAAAAAAATTTCACAGCAAATATGAATTTGCTCAGTGAACCTAATCTTTTACTTTATCCGGCAATAAACAAGGCAATTTCTATAGCCAAAGGCGATATTGTAGGTATTTTAAATGCTGACGATTTCTTTGCTAATGAGGAAGTTATTTCGGCTATTGTTTCATGTTTCGTAAATGGCTATGATGCTGTTTACGGTGGTTTAAATTATGTTAAGCGGGGTGACAGTAAAACCATTTGTCGTAAATGGAAATCGGGTATTTTTAATGTTAGAAAATTAAGATATGGTTGGATGCCTCCTCATCCTACGTTATACTTAAAAAGAAGTGTATTCAATCAATGTGGTGTCTATTCGTCAGAATTTGAAGTTGCCGCTGATTACGAATTTATATTGCGGATTTTTCTAAAGTATGAAGTCAGACCATTTTTTCTCAATAAAATCCTTGTGCACATGAGGCAAGGGGGTATAAGTAATGGCTCTTATATTAAGAGAATAAATTTGATAAAGCAGGATTATGTGATAATAAAAGCTATGGGTCTTAACTTCCCCATAGTTGTATTATTGTTTAAAAAATTACGTAAAATCCATCAACTCATATGATCTACTTATTATATCTCGCTATTGTAGCAATGTTTTTGAATTCCATTCTGATATCCTTTATTATTAAGATTTCAAAAAAATTTAGCTTATTCGATATAGTTGATAGATACAGGAAAGACCACGAAGTTTATATATCTAGGCTAGGAGGTGTCGGGATGTTTATAACAATAAATGTAGTTGTTCTTTTGTGTTCAAGTAATTTTAATACATCATTATATGGAATTCTTAATGCTAGTTTTATTTTGTTTATGCTCGGACTTAAAGATGATCTTCTTGGAGGAGCAAGGCCGATAGAGAAATTTATGATGCAGTCATTAGCTGTAGGTATTCTAATATTCTCTGAAGAATATAGATCCATACCTTTATTTTCGATAGTGTACATTGGCCAATTTAGCCAACCTCTCGATTCTATATTAGTGTTTTTTTTGATCCTATTTATCATTAATTCCTTCAATCTTATAGATGGTGTAGATGGATTAGCAGCTGTTGTTGGTATTGTTGTAAATGTCTTTTTGTCTTCGCTACTATTTGGGTTTGGTATCGAAGATTTTGCCCTGATCGGATTTGTTACCTCAGGTGCGCTATTAGGATTTTTAAGGTTTAATTTGATAAACCGGAAGATTTTTATGGGGGACTCGGGCGCAATGCTAGTTGGATTGGTTTCCATAGTGCTAAGCCTGAAGTTTATAGAGATTAATAAAGTGACATCTAAAAATATCTTCTTATCGCCTATCGCTTTAGTTGTTACTTTGATGGTAGTTCCCGTGTTTGATTCTACAAGAATTTTGTTGATTAGATATTTACACGGTAAGTCTTTACTAAAAGGAGATCGCAATCATATCCACCACCGTTTGAAAGATGTCGGCTTCCGGGATTCACAGGTAGTTTTCATTTTAATTACTTTTACGATTTGTACTTGCTGTTTTGTCATGTGCTTTCAAAGATTGGGTAATGCCTTTTTAATATTTATTGTTATTTTATTTTGCTTAATTGGAAATTTTTTGCTGAGTTACTTTAGAGGTAAATTTTTGTCAGACCAATATAGCCTTTTAGATGTGATTTTTAAGGATACATTTAATCTTAAATGAGCTAAATTTCCCCATCCATTCTCTGCGCAAAAACCTGATATTATCGGTACTTTTACCTCCTCAAATATTATTAACAATGAATGTTGCAATTAATGGATTTGGCCGTATTGGCCGCATATTTTTACGCACTGCTATTGCAAGAAATATCAATGTGGTGGCCATTAATGATCTTGGTGATCCCGCTACTCTTGCTCACCTGTTCAAATATGATACCGTACATCGTGGTTTTAAAGGTGCGGTTAGTTTTGAAAATGATATTCTAATTGTCAATGGTAAGCACATTAAGGTTTCTGCCTATGCCAGTCCTGAACTGCTCCCCTGGAAAGAACTTGATATAGATTTGGTAATAGAAGCTACAGGGAAGTTTATTACCAAAGCCGCTGCCGAATTGCACCTTAAAGCAGGAGCAAAGCAAGTGATTATTTCGGCTCCTTCACCGGATAAGGATGTGCCAATTGTTGTTTTGGGCGTAAATGATGATCTGGTTGATTTGAAATCTCCTATTCTTTCTAATGCTTCTTGTACCACCAATAACGTGGCGCCAATGGTGAAAATCCTGGACGACAATTGGGGTATTCTGGAAGGTTATATCACTACGGTCCATTCCATGACGGGTGATCAAAATTTGCATGATGCACCGCACAAAGACCTCCGCAGGGCAAGGGCTGCTTCTGCTTCGATCATTCCTACTACTACTGGTGCAGCTAAGGCCATAACCCGCATTTTTCCTCATTTGGAAGATATGTTAGGCGGTGCAGGAATTCGGGTGCCGGTATTAAATGGTTCCCTTACTGATTTTACCTGCTTGCTTAAATCTCCTACCTCTATCGCTGCCATCAATGCTGCTTTTAAAAAGGCAGCAGACAATGAGATGAGTGATATTTTGGAATATACGGAGGAGCCAATAGTTTCCGTCGATATTTTAGATAATCCGCATTCTTGTATCTTTGACGCACTGCTAACTTCTATAGTGGGTGACATGGTAAAGGTTGTTGGTTGGTATGATAATGAATCAGGCTATTCTGCCCGTTTGGCTGATTTGGTTATAAAAATTGAAACTAACAATGGTTAAGTATATTACGGCTAATCAGGTACTGCCGCTAAGGAGCAAAGTGCTCAGAAATGGGCTGGATCCGCAACAATGCATTTTCCCCAATGATGAGGTGGAAAATGGTTTTCATTTAGGTTGTTATGTAGATGAACAGCTGATTTCGGTTGCCACATTTTTTCCTGAGGATGAGCCAAAGCAGGGAACCGAGGGAATTAGATTGAGGGGAATGGCAACTGATCCTGATTTTGCAGGAAAAGGCTATGGTGCAGAATTGATAAATTTTGCGGTAGAAACACTTACATCTGCTAATGCTTCTTATATTTGGTGCAACGCCCGCAAAGTTGCCATTGGGTTTTACCATAAGCTGGGCTTCGAAATTATATCTGATGAATTTGAAGTATCCGGTATTGGGCCACATTTTAACATGATCAAACGATTAAATCAATAACACATAAGGATCCAGAAATTTAAATTAAAAGATGAAAACAGTAGACCAGTATAATTTCAACGGTAAAAAAGCCCTGATTAGGGTAGACTTTAATGTACCCCTGGATAAGGAGTTTAAAATTACAGATGATAAGAGAATGCGTGCAGCATTGCCAACCATCAACAAAATTCTAAAAGATGGAGGGTCTGTAATTCTGATGTCTCACCTTGGCAGACCTAAAGGCGGACCGGAAGATAAGTATTCTTTGAAACACATTCTGGCAGATCTTTCTGCAATGTTAAATCTGGAGGTGAAGTTTGCTGCGGATTGTATTGGTGAAGTAGCAGAAGCTGCAGCTGCTCAACTTGCTGCAGGTGAGGTGCTTTTATTGGAAAATCTTCGTTTTTATAAGGAAGAGGAACAAGGTGATAAGGCCTTTGCTGAAAAGCTTGCAAAACTGGGAAATGTGTATGTAAATGACGCTTTTGGTACTGCACACCGTGCGCATGCCTCTACAGCTATTGTTGCTGAGTTTTTCCCTAATGATAAATATTTTGGCTATTTAATGGCTGAAGAGTTGAAAAATGCAGAGAAAGTAAATCATGGTGCCGAGAAGCCTTTTACTGCTATTATGGGTGGTGCAAAGGTTTCTGATAAAATCTTATTGATCGAAAGCTTATTGGATAAAGTAGATAACCTGATCATTGGTGGTGGTATGGCTTACACTTTCGCAAAAGCCCAAGGTGGTGAGATTGGTACTTCTTTATTGGAAGCGGATAGAATGGCGCTTTGTCTGGAGCTGCTTGATAAAACAAAGGCTAAGGGTGTTAATTTATTGCTTCCTTTGGATACTGTGATTGCTGATAAGTTTGACAATGACGCTGAAAAGAAATTTGTAGATACTGGTAAAATTCCGGCAGATTGGATGGGTCTTGATATTGGTCCGAAGTCAATCGAGCTTTTCTCTAAAGTGATTAAGGAATCTAAAACCTTGTTGTGGAATGGTCCGATGGGTGTGTTTGAAATGGCAAATTTTGAACAGGGAACACGTGCTATTGCTGATGCAGTAGTGGCCGCTACAGAGGACAATAATGCCTTCTCTTTAATAGGTGGTGGAGATTCTGCCGCTGCTATTGCTAAATTTAATTTAGAAGACAAGGTAAGCTATGTATCAACAGGTGGTGGTGCATTACTGGAATATATGGAAGGAAAGGAATTGCCTGGTGTTAAGGCAATTAACGACTAGTATAAAGAACTATTTTTAAGGGCAGGCGTTTCATTTATCTGAGACGCCTGTTTTTTTACCACGGTATTTTAGGGCCTGAAATGGCTGATATAGCGGAAAGTGGTAGGAATTAAATATGTGGAAAACTTTTTGTGGTAGGATGTGGTAAAAAGTGGTAGAGATATCTATTTTTACACTACATAAAAGCGCACATTAGAAAATGGTTCAGTTGTTAGGAGAGTTTGATTGTAAATTAGATGCGAAAGGCCGCCTTATGGTGCCCTCGAAGCTAATTAAGCAGCTTCCTAATGTGGATAAAGAGGGTTTGGTTATCAACCGCGGTTTTGAAAAACACCTGGTTATCTATCCAAAAAAAGTATGGGAAGATGTTGTGGAAGATCTCCACAAACTGAATCGGTACGAAGAAAAGAACAGAGAGTTTATTCGTTATTTTACCCGTGGTGCCACAGACTTGTCTATGGATGCTACAGGAAGGGTAAATTTACCCAACTCTTTGATGCAGTCTGTAGGTATTGAGCCAAACGCTGAGATTGTACTGGCTTGCCAGTTTGATAAGATAGAAGTTTGGTCTAAAAAAGCATACGAAGCTATTTTTGATAAAGCTCCAGCTGATTTCGCAATTCTTGCAGAAGAGGTAATGGGAAGTAAGAACAGGAGGGATGATGGAAAATAACTACCATGTGCCTGTTTTATTGGAGGAATGCATCACTGGATTAAACATTAAACCTGATGGTGTATATGTTGACGTTACTTTTGGCGGTGGTGGACATTCTCGTGAAATTTTGAAAAATCTCAATAAGGATGGAGTGCTCATCGCATTTGATCAGGATCCGGATGCTCAGCGTAATAAAATTGATGATCCCCGGTTTCATTTCGTAGATCAAAATTTTGCATTTCTAAAAAATAACCTACGTCTGTTGGGTTTTAGGACAGTAGATGGTATCATTGCTGATCTTGGCGTTTCTTCTCACCAGTTTAATGAACCGGAACGCGGGTTTTCGACCAGGTTTGAATCGTCGCTCGATATGCGGATGGACAAGCAACGAAAATTAACTGCTGCTGTGGTTTTAAATACTTATTCAGAGGAGCAGTTGCATCGCATTTTTGGCATATATGGTGAGGTGAAGAATGCCAGGTCCCTTGCAAAAGCAGTGGTTACTGGTAGGGTTGATAAGCCAATTGAAACACTTTCTGATTTTAAAAAGGCTGTTGCTGCACACATTCCGAAAGGGAAGGAAAATAAATATCTGGCTCAGGTTTTTCAGGCACTCAGGATTGAAGTAAACGGAGAAATTGAGGTATTGGAGGATTTTTTAACGCAAGTTGCTGACGTTTTAAATGTTGGCGGAAGATTAGTGGTCATGTCTTATCATTCTCTAGAAGATAGGCCCGTAAAAAGCTTTTTGGCTAAAGGTAAATTCAGGGGAGAAGTAGAAAAAGACTTTTTTGGCAATGAGCAAAAGCCTTTTAAAGTGATTACTCGTAAGGCGATGATTGCTGACGAGGAGGAGTTGCAGCGTAATAGCCGGTCAAGAAGTGCTAAACTTAGAATTGGAGAAAAGTTATGAATAACCGATTCAGAGAAGAGCTAGAGGAAGAATCTCAATTGGAAGATATTGAGGTTAAGGTGAAGAAAAGAGAGCCGGAAAAGGATAATTTTTTCACTAAATTTTTTAATGAGGACTTAGTAACTAAAGAAACTGCTACTGAAATGATGCCCTTTTTAATTTTTATTGCCGTGCTGTGTATGCTATACATCGCCAATAGCCACATGGCAGTAAAGAACATTAGGGATATTGATAAGCTAAGTAAAGAGGTTAAAGAATTGAGCTGGGAATATAAATCGCTAAAAGCAGACCTCATGTTTAAGAGTAAACTAACTGAAGTTGCTAGAAAAGTAGATACACTGGGTATTAAAGAGTTAACGGAACCTCCAAAGAAAATTGTAATCAGCAATAATGAATATTAGAGCTAACATATTATTAAGGGTTTACCTGTCTTTTGGTCTGATTGTACTGTTTGCCGTTGCAGTACTGATCAGGTTAGGCGATGTACAATTTGTAGAGGGACATAAGTGGCGTGCCATGGCCGATAGTCTCTCTACAAAGTACGTCAAGGTTGACGCTGCAAGGGGGAATATCTATTCAGTTGATGGAAGTCTTTTAGCCACTTCAATACCTGAATATGAGCTTCGCATGGATATGAGGGCAGGTGGTATTAAAGATAGTACGGTTTTCTACAGTAAGGTGGATTCTTTGGGTATGGCATTGTCCGATTTCTTTAAAGATAAAACAGCCAAAGAGTATTCCCGTTATTTGCGCGCCGCAAGGAGGGATGAAGAGCGGTATTTGTTAATCAAACGTAAGGTGGGGTATCAGGAACTTAAACAAATAAGAACTTTCCCATTATATAATATTGGTAAGTATACTGGGGGTTTAATCGCTATTCAGCAAAATAAAAGGATTAAGCCATTTAAGTTTCTTGCAGCAAGAACTATCGGTTACAAGAACGAGAATGTAAGTAATGGGGTTGGTTTGGAAGGTGCGTATGGTGAATACATCAATGGCGAATCTGGTAAAAGATTAATGCAAAGGATTGCCGGGGGTGTTTGGATGCCTATAAATGATGAAGCTGAGGTGGCTCCAAAAGAAGGTGCGGATATTATTTCAACTATCGATATTAATATGCAGGATCTTGCCCAGAATGCTTTGGAGAAACAACTTAAGGTAAGTGATGCTGATCATGGTACAGTTATTTTAATGGAGGTAAGTACTGGTGAAGTAAGGGCTGTTGCAAATTATACACGTGTTAGTGAAGGAGTGTATACAGAGCAATTTAATTATGCCATTGGTGGTAGTCAGGATCCTGGTTCTACCTTTAAACTTGCGTCATATATGGCGCTGTTGGAAGATAAGAAAGTCGATACCAATACGCTTGTTGCAACCGGCGATGGTTTTTACAAGATTCCCGGCCATATCATCAAAGATTCTCACGGAGGTATTGGTACTGTGACGGTCAAAAAAGCATTTGAAGAATCAGCCAATACGGCTGTTGCTAAGCTTGTGAATCAGCATTATCAGAACAACCCTTCTCAGTTTACTGATCATTTTTATAGAATTCATATGAATGAAAGGCTTGGCCTGCAGATTCCGGGTGAAACCCGACCTGTGATCAAGAATCCGAGTTTCAAAAGTTGGAATAAGAACATGACGCTGCCACAAATGGCCTATGGTTATGAAATGCTAATTACACCATTGCAAATGCTTGCTTTTTATAATGCCATCGCAAATAATGGTAAATACATCGCGCCAATTTTTGTGAAGGAGATCAGAAGGTTAGGGAACCCTATTGAGCAGTTTAAGGCAAGGGTAATTAGTGAGCAAGTTTGCTCTCCCGAAACTGTAAAAAAATTGCAGGCTATGCTGGAAGGCGTTGTTACTGAGGGTACTGGTAAGCAGATGGGATCTCAGCTATATCGAGTTGCTGGTAAAACCGGTACTGCGCAGGTGGCTGATGACAATAATGGCTATAAGGCAAAAAAGAGCTATCAGGCCTCCTTTTGTGGGTATTTTCCTGCCGATAAGCCAAAGTATGCCATAATGGTGGCTATTAACGGCCCTAAGCACGGATACTATGGGGCCGCAGTTGCTGGTCCGGTGTTTAAAGAAATAGCAGACCGGATATACGCCAGCGACGTGCAGATGTACAATAATATTCCTGATAAATTTGTAGGTAATACAGTTAATCCTGAAAGTAAGTCTGGTCCGAGTAAGCCGGTTAAAAAAGTCTACAATGCTTTTGGCATAAAAACCCTTTATGCTGCTAAGTCTAAAGATTTTAATAAAGTAGATACCAGTAATGGGATTGTATATGAAGAATTCAATGCTGTAAAGGGTTTAATGCCTGACATAAAAGGAATGGGTTTAAAAGATGCGCTTTACCTAACAGGTAACGCCGGTCTAAAAACAAGAGTTAAGGGAAGTGGAAAAGTTATTGCCCAATCAATTGCTGCAGGTAGCAAAATAGGTAAAGGTTTACTGTTACAAATTGAACTACAATAGGATGCAACTGCAGGAAATATTATATGGTGTATCCATTATAAACCTTGTTGGTGCAACTAACAGGGAAGTTAACTCATTGGAATTTGATTCACGAAATATTGTTTCAGGATCTATATTTTTTGCAATTAAAGGAACTTTATCTGACGGGCATACCTATATTGAGTCAACCATAGCAGCAGGTGCTATTGTAATTATTTGTGAGACCATTCCTGAGAAAAAGGATGCTGATGTTACCTATGTAGAAGTAGCTGATAGCAGTGTTGCGCTTGGTATAATGGCATCAAATTTTTACCACAACCCATCTAAACAGATTAAGCTGGTGGGAATTACTGGTACAAACGGAAAAACTACCATTGCTACTTTACTATTCAAGCTGTTCATGGAGCTAGGCTATAAAGTTGGTTTGATTTCAACAGTTCAAAATCAAATCAACGACGAAATAATTGTGGCTACTCATACTACACCCAATCCATTAGCATTAAATGATTTATTGTTTAAAATGATGGAGCAAGGTTGTGGCTATTGTTTTATGGAGGTGAGTTCTCATGCTATTGTGCAGCACCGTATAGCGGGTATATCCTTTACGGGGGGCGTGTTTTCAAACATTACACATGACCATCTTGATTTCCATCTCACTTTTGATAATTACATAAAAGCCAAACGTGGTTTTTTTAATATGTTGCCTAAATCTGCTTTTGCGTTAACCAACGCAGACGATAAGAACGGAATGGTGATGTTGCAAAATACAAAGGCACATAAAAAGACTTACGCCCTTAAACAACTCGCTGATTTCAAAGCTACCGTAGTTGAAAATAGCTTCAATGGTCTTCATCTGGATGTTGATGGAATTGAAGTTTTCTTTAAACTGGTTGGATCGTTTAATGCCTACAATTTATTGGCTGTTTATGGTACCGCAATGTTGCTCGATCAGGAACAACTTACTGTTTTAACTACCTTAAGTAGGTTGGAAGGAGCGGAAGGGCGTTTTGAGTATATGACTTCTAAAAGTGGTCTTATTGGTATTGTTGACTATGCGCATACACCAGATGCTGTGCAGAATGTATTGAGTACTATCCAGAACATTAGAAAAGGCACAGAGCAAGTAATTACAGTTATCGGTTGTGGTGGTGATAGAGATAGAACTAAGCGGCCAATTATGGCTCAGGTAGCATGTGATTGGAGTGATAAGGTAATATTGACTTCAGACAATCCAAGGACCGAAGATCCTGCCGTTATTGTGAAGGAAATGGAAGAGGGTGTATCGCCAACAAATAAAAGAAAGACGCTAAGTATTATAGACAGGAAAGAAGCAATAAAGACAGCATGCCACTTGGCTAAACCTGGCGACATTATTATTATAGCAGGAAAGGGGCACGAGAAATACCAGGAAGTAAATGGGGTTAGGCATCATTTCGATGATAAGGAGATTTTATTAGAACAATTTAACTTAATCAACTAATGCTATATTATTTATTCGAGTATCTGAATCATAATTATGAATTTCCGGGATTAAGGTTGTTTCAGTACATCACCTTCAGAACTTCTTTGGCAATTATTATCTCTTTAGTGATCACTACCGTTTTTGGTAGGCGAATTATTAACTACCTACATACGATGCAGGTGGGTGAGCCAGTTAGAAATCTCGGCTTAGAAGGGCAGATGCAGAAGCAGGGTACGCCTACAATGGGTGGCATCATGATATTGTTGGGGATTTTGGTGCCTACATTATTGCTGGCAAATCTCAGTAACATTTATGTGATCCTGATGATTGTAACCACGATTTGGATGGGTGTGATTGGCTTTGTAGATGATTACATCAAAGTATTTAAGAAAAATAAGGAAGGATTAGCGGGAAGGTTTAAGGTAGTTGGTCAGGTTGGTTTGGCGATCATTATTGGTTGGACTATGTATTCAAGTCCAACGATTGTCGTGAGGCAAACTGTAGACAGCAACTTAATGAAAGCTTCTTCTGACGCACCAATGGTACTTAGAAAGTTAGAACCTGAGGGTACTTATTACTACAGTCAGGATGTAAAGTCGACGATAACTAATGTTCCGTTCTACAAGAATAATGAATTTAACTATGCTAAGGTGCTAAAGTTTTTAGGGCCCGGCTATGAAAAATATGCGGTTTTTGTTTTCATGCTTTTTGTGATTATCATAGTTACTGCCGTATCAAATGGCGCAAATCTTACAGATGGTATAGATGGTTTGGCCACTGGAACCTCAGCCATTATAGGGATAACGCTTGGCTTGTTGGCATACGTTTCTGGTAATACGAGAATTGCTGAATACCTGAATATTATGTACATCCCCAATTCTGGTGAGTTGATGATTTTCTCCGGAGCTTTCGTAGGCGCTTGCGTGGGTTTTCTTTGGTATAACTCTTATCCTGCTCAGGTTTTTATGGGAGATACAGGCAGTTTAGCTATTGGTGGCATTATCGCTGTGTTTGCAATCATGATCAGAAAAGAACTATTGATCCCAATTCTGTGTGGAATATTTCTAATAGAAAGTTTGTCGGTCATCATTCAAGTGAGTTATTTTAAATATACCAAGAAACGGACTGGTGAAGGTAAGCGGGTGTTCTTAATGGCGCCATTACATCATCACTATCAGAAAAAAGGTTTCCATGAAGCGAAAATTGTTACCAGGTTCTGGATTATCGGAATACTCCTGGCGATCATTACTATTATCACTTTAAAATTACGGTAATGGAAAAAGGAAGGATTGTTGTTTTGGGGGCCGGTGAAAGTGGTGTGGGTGCAGCAATGTTGGCGCAAAAGCAGGGTTTTGATGTTTTTGTTTCAGATTTTGGAATAATTCCAGATCAATACCGGGAAAAACTACGGGAATTAAATATTGAATTTGAAGAACAGCAACATAGTGAAGACAAGATATTGTCTGCAACAGAGGTAATAAAAAGTCCGGGTATACCTGATACTGTTAAAATTATTAAAGAAATAAAACGCAAGCAAATTCCGGTAATATCTGAGATCGAGTTTGCAAAACGATATACTAATGCTAAAACCGTTTGCATAACAGGCTCTAACGGTAAGACGACTACCACCATGCTTACCTATCATATACTAAAGAATGGTGGCTTAAATGTTGGTCTTGCTGGAAACATCGGTAATAGCTTCGCTGCACTGGTAGCCACGGCTGATTTTGATTGGTATGTGCTGGAACTCTCCAGTTTTATGCTTGACGATATGCATGAATTTAAAGCAGATATCGCAGTTCTTCTAAATATCACACCAGACCATTTGGATAGGTACGATTATAAACTAGGCAATTATGCTGCTTCCAAAATGAGGATCACCAGAAATCAGCAACCTGATGATGTATTTATTTATTCCGCTGATGATGAAGAAACGATAAAGATTATGAAAAAATTAAGAATTAATGCGAAGGCATATTCTTTCTCTATTCATAAAAAAGTTGAATTCGGGGCATTCCTGGAAAACGATATCCTACATATTAATACAAATCTAAACGATCAATTAACCATGTCTATTACAGAGTTAGCCCTGCAGGGAAAACACAATATCTACAACTCTATGGCTTCGGGCATAGTGGCAAAGGTTTTAGATATTAGAAATGCTACCATACGCGAAAGTATGGGCGATTTCAAGAATATTGAGCACAGACTGGAACACGTGGCCAAGATATCTGGTGTTAATTATATTAATGACTCGAAGGCAACCAATGTGAATTCAACCTGGTATGCATTAGAAAGCGTTAATGCCGGGGTTATTCTAATTATGGGTGGCGTAGATAAAGGAAATGATTATGGGATGTTGAAGGACATGGTTCATAAAAAAGTGAAGGCAATTGTGTGTTTGGGTAAAGATAATAAGCGTATTCACGAAGCTTTTGAAGATGATGTGGAAATTATAGTAAATACATTTTCTGCAAATGAAGCTGTTCAGGTTGCTTATCATCTTGCCAAAAAAGGAGATACGGTATTGCTGTCGCCAGCTTGCGCAAGTTTCGACCTTTTTAAGAATTATGAAGACCGGGGTAACCAGTTTAAGTCTGCTGTTAAAGAGTTATAAATTATGATAGCATTAAATACGATTCTCGATAAAACAAAAGGTGACCGCTGGATTTGGCTGATCATTATCCTTTTGTCTATGATCTCTATACTCACTGTGTACAGTGCAACGGGAACAATTGCCTATAATAAGGGGGTAACTGTAGAAAAGTATTTATTATACAAACACGTGATTTTCGTGGTTATGGGTGTGGTAATGATTTATGTGGCTCATTTATTGGACTACAGGTACTATGCTGGTATTTCTAAAATTTTAATGCTGATCACTATACCTTTATTAATTTATACACTATTTACGGGACAGATCAATGGGGCAGCAAGGTGGGTTCAGGTGCCAGTTATCGGATTGACTTTTCAAACATCAGATCTTGCCAAATTATCTTTAATTACATTTTTAGCTAGAATGCTAACTAAGAAGCAAGAAAACATTAAGGATGTGAAAAATTCCTTCCTCCCAATTATGGGCTCTGTGGTAATTGTTTTTGGTTTAATCGCTAAAGCCAATTTGTCTACAGGATTAATGCTTTTTGGAGTGAGTATCCTTTTGCTTATTGTAGGGCGGGTGAGTATCAAACAAATATCTATTGTTTGTGTGGCTGGGTTTTTTATGATGTTGATCTTGTTTTTAACAACTGAACGTGCCGCTACCTGGAACTCCAGGATTGAAGCATTTGTGCACCCTGAGCGGCAAACTTCTGATAAGAATTTCCAGGCAAACCATTCAAAAATCGCATTAGCAACGGGAGGCGTATTTGGTAAGGGGCCGGGTAATAGTACAGAACGCAACTTTCTTCCCCACCCATACTCAGATTTTATTTTTGCAATTATTGTTGAAGAGTATGGCACCCTGGGTGCTATGGTTGTGGTGTTATTATATATAGTGTTGTTATATCGATGTGTAAGGATAGTCACAAAAGCTCCTAAGGCATTCGGCGCCCTGTTGGCGGCAGGACTCAGTTTTAGCCTAACTATACAGGCTTTTGCAAATATGGCTGTCGCGGTTGGATTGGGTCCGGTAACTGGTGTCCCTCTGCCTTTAGTAAGCATGGGCGGTACATCGTTAATATTTACAAGTATTGCATTTGGAATTATTTTGAGTGTAAGCAAGGATGTTGAAGAGTACGGAAGTAAAAAAATAATTGTAGGAGAGATACCTGCCATGGCATAAAATAATGGGAACTACAAGAATCATCATCTCAGGAGGCGGAACAGGCGGACATATTTTTCCTGCAATTTCCATAGCAAATGCGCTTAGACGTTTGAGGCCCGACTGTGAGATTTTGTTTGTTGGTGCTACCGGTCGTATGGAAATGGAAAAGGTTCCTGCAGCGGGATATAAAATAGTTGGACTGAATATCGCTGGCATTCAGCGCGGCTCTATAATAAAGAATTTAGGTTTGCCCTTTAAGATATTTGACAGCATTCGGATGGCGTTAAAGCTCATTAGAGATTTTAAACCAGATGTGGTTGTTGGAGTTGGAGGTTACGCTTCAGGCCCGATCCTTTTTGCCGCATCATTAAAAAATATACCTTACTTAATACAAGAGCAAAATTCTTATGCAGGCATAACCAATAAATGGTTAGGAAAGAAAGCAGCTAAAATATGCGTTGCTTTTGATGATATGGATCGATTTTTTCCTCCCTATAATTTAATGAAAACGGGCAATCCTGTTAGAAAAGATGTGGTTAATATTATCAATAAACACCACCAGGGAGCAGAGCTGTTAAAACTTGATCCATTAAAGAAAACGATATTAGTTACTGGTGGTAGTTTAGGTGCCGGAACGTTGAATAAAAGTATTGAAAAGCACCTGCTTGAAATTTTAAAAGAGGATGTTCAAATTATTTGGCAAACTGGGAAGTTTTATTATAAAGGGATTATTGAAAGATTAGGTATTGACTTTCATCCAAATGTTAGGATTCTAGAATTTTTAAACAAAATGGATATGGCTTATGCCGCTGCAGATTTGATTATTTCAAGGGCTGGAGCTGGTACTATCGCTGAGTTGTGCCTGATCAAGAAGCCTGTCATACTTGTCCCTTCACCAAATGTAGCAGAAGATCATCAAACAAAGAATGCAATGGCATTAGTTAAGCATGGTGCTGCTTTATTAATTAATGACAGATCTGCTGAGGATACATTGGTTAAAGAAGCTTTAGCTATACTAAAAGATGAACCTCGTATGAGCTCATTAGCGGAGAATATTGGTAAAATGGGATTACCTGATGCGGATGATATAATTGCTCTCGAAGTTTTGAATTTAGCAGAAGGGAGGAATACCAAATGACGGAATTGAATAATATAACAAGATTATATTTCGTCGGCATTGGAGGCATCGGCATGAGTGCCATTGCGAGGTATTTTTTAAACAGAGGATCTGTAGTTTTTGGATATGACAAAACCAGAACAGCACTTACTGAAACCTTGGAGCAGGAAGGAATGTTAATTACCTACAATGATGAAATTTCTTCTTTGCCTGCTAATTTAAACCCTGAAGATCAGCAGTTGCTTATAGTTTATACGCCAGCTATCCCGAAAGACTCTTTAATACTGAACTATTTTTTAGATAAAAATTTTAAGTTAAAAAAGCGTTCTGAAGTCTTAGGTATTATCAGTAGAGGGCAGTTTTGCATTGCAGTTGCCGGTACTCACGGGAAGACTACAACATCGTCAATAATTGCACATATTCTTCATGATAGCGGATTTGGGTGTACAGCTTTTTTAGGTGGAATAGCAACAAACTTTAATAGTAACTTCATTTTAGGTGATAATGATGTTGTGGTTGTTGAGGCTGATGAATATGATAGATCATTTTTAACGCTTCATCCGGATATTGCGGTTATTACTTCAATGGACGCGGATCACCTTGATGTTTACGGTAATGCAAGTCAACTCCAAGATTCTTTCAGGCTATTTGCCGGGCAGCTTAAGTCCAACGGTTCATTGTTTGTTAAATCGGGTTTGCCAATTTCAATTGGGGAAACTTATGGTATTGAAAATGGTGAAGGTATTAGTGCCACCAATATACGTGTTAAGGATGGCCACTTCACTTTTGATTACAGCGATGCTGAAAATCGAATTGAAGGAATTGAATTATCGCTGCCGGGCAGACATAATATTGAGAATGCTACAGCAGCTATTGCAGCTTCAATTAAAGCTGGTGTTGAGCTAGAAAAAATTAAGATAGCTATTTCAAGTTTTAAGGGAGTAAAACGGAGGTTTGAATACGTTGTAAACAAGCCAGAGGTAATTTATATAGACGACTATGCGCATCACCCTGAAGAACTAAAAGCCTGTTTTAGTGCCCTTAGAGAGTTGTACCCCGATAAAAAGTTAACTGCCGTATTTCAGCCGCATTTATATACCCGAACAAGAGATTTTGCGGACGGCTTTGCTGAAGTTTTAAGTACAGTTGATCAGCTGTTGTTGCTGGAAATTTATCCGGCCCGTGAAAAGCCAATTGCAGGAATAGATGCTAAATATTTATTGGATAAGATTCGTCTTGAAAATAAAGTGATTTCTGATAAGGAAGACGTATTGAGAATTGTTAAAGAGACTAAACCTGAGCTATTGGTAACGGTAGGTGCTGGAGATATTGATACACTTATTAAGCCACTTAAAAACCTCTTAGATCATGTTTAAAAGGATTAATTGGGGAGCGTTGTTAAAGGGATTTGCCTGGGTAATTTGTCTGAGCGGATTGGTTGTACTGATGAGTTTCGTAAGCGTAAAACAACAATCAATTACGTGCACAAATATAAAAATACTTATTCCTGGCGCAGATAATTTTATAGAGCGAGAAGAGGTTGATGCAATATTAAATCAGAGTCAGGGTAAGTTAATCGGAAGAAAACTAGAGCAAATTAATTTTCAAGCAATCGAAAAAAGCATTAAAGCCAATCCTTATATCGCACGTGCAACTGTATATGCAGACATGGACGGTATAATACAGATAGAAATTCAACAACGTCAGCCGATCTTAAGAGTGATCAATTCGAATGATCAAGATTACTATATTGATCGGAACGGACTTAAGATGCCTGTTTCCGGTAACTTTACTGCAAATGTATTAGTGGCAAATGGAAGAATAATGGAGCATTTTAGTGGAAAAGTTGATACGTTAATTACGAAGCTTGCTGCCGACTTATATAAGACGGCATTGTACATCAAGTCTGATACTGTTTGGGATTCTCAAATTGAACAGCTTTATGTCAACGATAAGAATGATATCGAACTTGTACCTCGTGTTGGAATCCAAAGAATCATTTTAGGTACAGCAGACTCCTTAGATGTTAAAATGAAAAATTTGCTTGCTTTTTATAAGCAAGCTATGCCGAAGGTAGGGTGGGATACTTATAAAACTATCAACATAAAATATACGAACCAAATTGTTTGTGAAAAGAACAAAGTGGATTCAACAGCGGTAGCTGCTGAAGTACTAAAATTGAGTACTGATACCATACGCGCTGAATCTCCGGATGTAGAATCATTAATACTTGATGATATTAAGAAGGAAGAGAAAACAGTAAAAGAAAAGAATAAAGCAAATACCAGGAAAAACAAATAAATATACACTCAACAAATCAATATTGTTATGGGCAAAGAAAAATTATCCGTTCAATCTCCAATAGTAGTAGGCTTGGATATTGGTACAACCAAAATTTGCGTAATCGTTGGCAGGAGAACGCAACATGGAAAAATCGAAGTTTTGGGCATTGGCAAGGCTGAGTCTGCCGGAGTAACCAGAGGCGTGGTTTCCAATATTCAAAAAACTGTACAGGGCATTTCACAAGCCGTAGAATTAGCAAGCGGACAATCTAATGTTGAGATCCGTGTTGTTAATGTAGGTATTGCCGGGCAGCACATTAAAAGTTTACAGCATAGAGGTATTCTTACTAGACGAGAATTAAATAACGAGATAGGAAAAAAGGATATCGATAAATTGATTGATGATATGTTTAAACTGGTGATGCCACCCGGTGAAGAAATAATCCACGTGTTACCACAAGAATTTACTATTGATAATGAGCCAGGTATAAAAGACCCAATAGGAATGGCAGGTGTAAGGCTGGAAGCTAATTTCCATATTATATCCGGACAAGTTACAGCTGTAAAAAATATTATGAGATGTGTAACCAATGCCGGGTTGCAAACTCAGGAGTTGATATTGGAGCCATTGGCTTCTTCAGAATCAGTGTTGAGTGATGAAGAAAAAGAAGCTGGTATTGCCTTAGTAGATATAGGTGGTGGTACTACTGATATTGCGATCTTCCATGAAGGAATCATTCGCCATACAGCAGTAATACCATTTGGCGGAAATAGCGTTACTGAGGACATTAGGGAAGGATGTTCTGTGATGAGGAATCAGGCTGAGCTACTTAAAACGCGATTTGGATCTGCATTGGCTGAAGAAAATAAAGAGAATGAGATAATTTGTGTGCCTGGTTTAAGGGGCAGAGAGCCAAAAGAGATTTCAGTAAAAAACCTTGCTTATGTAATCCAGGCCCGTATGGAAGAAATAATTGAGCATGTATATTACGAAATAAAATCTTCTGGTTATGAGAAGAAATTAATTGGTGGTGTAGTGATCACTGGAGGTGGAGCATTGTTAAAGCACCTTTCCCAATTGGTAGAATATGTGACCGGACTGGATTGCCGGGTAGGTTATCCAAATGAGCACCTATCTAAATATGAGGATATGCCAAAGGCAGTTTATGATGATTTGAAAAGCCCAATGTATGCTACTAGTATTGGACTATTAATTAAAGGAATCCAAAAGGCAGAAGAGTTGATTGAAGAAATGAAGCAACCTGGAGTTTTTGTTGAAAAGCCTAAAGACAAAGAAAAAATTAAGCGCGCTGGCGGTGGATTGTTCGATAAATTACTGGCAAAAACCAAGGATTTTATCAAGGATGACATGAGTGTTAGTGATGAAGATTACATTAAGCCGTAATACTTTTCAACAAAACACGATTTTTCCACATTGTTCACACTTGTGGAAAACGCATGTTAAAAAAGTGTTAATATTACATAGGTAGATGAACAGGTAAAACAAATTTTTAAATAACTGATTCATAAAGATATGCAGTTCGAAATGTTAAAAGATAAGTCATCCATCATCAAAGTTATTGGTGTTGGTGGCGGTGGTGGTAATGCGGTAAACCATATGTACCGTCAGGGTATTACAGGTGTAGACTTTATAATCTGTAATACGGATGCCCAGGCACTGGAGTTTAGTCCTATCCCAAATAAAGTTCAATTGGGTGCAAGCCTGACAGAAGGAATGGGTGCAGGATCGATTCCAGAAGTGGGCAAGAACTCGGCAATAGAGAATATTGACGATATAAAACAAATGCTGGGTAGTACAACAAAAATGTTGTTTATCACTGCCGGAATGGGTGGTGGTACAGGTACAGGAGCTAGTCCTATTATCGCAAAGGCAGCAAAGGAAATGGATATTTTAACGGTAGCCATAATAACAACTCCTTTTGCATTTGAAGGTAAAAGACGTAAAATGCAGGCAAATGACGGATTGGATGAACTGAAAAAATACGTAGATTCCTATCTTGTCATTTCTAATGATAGGTTAAGGGAGATATTTGGAAACCTAACTTTAGGTTCTGCATTTGCACAAGCGGATGACATATTGACGACGGCTGCCAAAGGAATTGCGGAAATCATTACTGTTCCTGGTTACATCAACGTGGATTTCAAGGATGTTCGCACCGTTATGAAAGAAAGCGGTGTATCTATCATGGGAAGTTTTGCTTGTGATGGTGAGAACCGTGCTTTGAATGCTGTGGAGGGCGCATTGGCATCGCCTTTGTTAAAAGATAATGAGATTGAGGGAGCAAGATATATCCTATTGAATATCAGTTCAGGACTACGTGAGGTTACAATGGACGAAGTTACGATCATTACTGATTATATTCAAGAAAAAGCTGGTCTGTCTGCAGATTTAATCTGGGGGAATTGCATTGATGAAAATTTGGAAGATAAGCTTTCGGTTACCATCATTGCTACTGGTTTTCAAACCAAGGAGCAGCGAGAAGAAGACAAAAAGAACGTCAAGAAAATTTCTTTACTTACCCCTGAAGAGGCTCCGCTTGTTAGACCAGTAGAACCGGTTAATTCTTTCATGGCCCCTAAGGAAGAAGTTGTTCACAGCTTGGAGCCCGTAATGAAACTTAAAGAGGAAATAAAACAATCCGATCTTTTTGGTGATTTATTTAACGCAGGAAAGAACCGGGTAGTTGAAGAGCCGGAAAATACTTTTGTTAAGCACTCTTTTGTTGAAGAAGAATCTTCAGAGTTAGAAGCTCAGAATGAATCAGGGTTTGAATTTGAAATTAAGCTTGCTGAAACTAATTTTGTTTTTGAAACACCGGCTGAAGTATTTAATAATGATTTTGAACCGGAAAAAGAAACTCTTCCTGAAGTAGGGGAGGATGATGATAAAAATGATGAATCAATAGAAGATCAGCTTAAAAAGTCTAAAGAACGTATACTGAGATTAAAGGATCTCAGTATGAAGCTAAGGACAAACAATGGATTGCAAGAACTAGAGAATGAACCAGCCTATAAACGTAAGCAAATGAATTTGCAACAGGTGCAGCATTCTTCAGAATCGCAAGTATCTAGATTTACGCTGAGTAGCGATGAAGACGGAACAACTGAGATTCGACCTAATAATTCCTTCCTTCATGATAATGTTGATTAATTAATAACTACAATTATAATAAGAGCCTTAGCAATTTGTTAAGGCTTTTTTGCATTTATTGGATATCCATTATAATAACCTTAAATTTGCGGAATAACAACTTAATATTATAGCATTGGATATTTTTGAAAAGATAGCGAACCATATGGGCCCGATAGGGCAGCACCATAAATGGTCACATGGATACTTCTCATTTCCGAAATTGGAGGGAGAGATTGCTCCACATATGAATTTTCGTGGTAAAGAACACTTGGTTTGGAGTCTGAATAATTATCTCGGCTTAGCAAACCATCCGGAGGTTCGTAAAGCAGATGCACAAGGTGCTGCAGATTTCGGTATGGCATACCCTATGGGTGCACGTATGATGTCGGGCAATTCTAAATACCATGAGCAACTTGAACAGGAACTTGCAGCATTTGTAGGAAAACCTGATGCTTTCCTGTTAAACTTTGGTTATCAAGGTATGGTATCTATTATCGATGCCCTGGTAGATAGGAATGATGTTATCGTTTATGATGCAGAATCGCATGCTTGTATTATTGATGGTTTGCGTTTACACATGGGTAAACGTTTTGTTTACCAGCATAACGACATTGATGGTGCAAGAAAGCAACTTGAGCGTGCTACAAAGCTTGTAGAAAAAACAGGTGGTGGCATACTTTTAATAACTGAAGGTGTTTTTGGTATGTCTGGTGCACAGGGTAAGCTTAAAGAGCTAGTTGACCTTAAAAAAGATTTTAATTTCCGTATTTTAATTGATGATGCACATGGATTTGGTACTATGGGTCCGACAGGGGCTGGTACACATGAAGAGCAGAATTGTATAGATGGAATTGATGTCTATTTTGGAACTTTTGCAAAATCTATGGCAGGAATAGGCGGTTTTGTGGCTTCTTCTGTGGAGATCACCAACTTTTTCCGTTATAATATGAGGTCTCAAACTTTCGCTAAAGCTTTGCCTATGCCAATGGTTGTCGGCTTGTTGAAAAGATTAGAATTATTAAAAAACAGTCCTGAATTAAGAGAGCGACTGTGGAATATTGCAACAACGCTGCAAAATGGACTAAAGGAACGCGGTTTCGATATTGGTGTTACTAATACGATGGTTACACCCGTTTTCCTAAAGGGAGAGTTATTAGAAGCCACGGCGCTTACGATGGATCTGCGTGAGAATTACGGTATATTCTGTTCTATAGTGGTATACCCGGTGATTCCTAAGGGACTAATCGAGTTGCGGTTAATTCCTACGGCCATGCATACACTTGACGATGTACAGAGAACATTGGATGCATTTAGTGAGGTATCCGATAAACTCAAGAAGGGTTATTATAAAGATAACCAGTTTGCAATGGAATAAAAGCAATGGAATAAAAAAAGCAAAGCGCCTTGAAAATAATTCAAGGCGCTTTGCTTTTTAAGTGCTTTCTTGCTATGCGCTAAGCTTTTTAGATTCAGAAACGATAGCTTCTCTAAGTGCATCAGATACTTTTACTAGTGGAAGTCTTACATGATCTTCACAAACATCAAAATATTTTAGTGATGCTTTAGCACCTGCAGGATTGCCCTCTGCAAACATCAAACGGGTAAATTCAATTAAGGAAAGATGCAGCGGCAATGCTGCCTTATAGTCTCCTTTAAGTGCTAGTCTAATCATATCTGATAGTTGTTTTGGTAGCGCATTTCCCACCACAGATATTACGCCAACTGCTCCTAGAGAGATCATCGGTAAAGCAACTGGATCATCACCAGATATTAATAAAAAGTCTTTTGGCTTGTCGCGCATGATCTGGTTAAACTGATCAAAATTGCCAGAAGCCTCCTTTATTCCAAATATATTTTTGCAGTCAGACGCCAGTTTACAAGTAGTTTCTGCTGAAATATTACTCGCCGTTCTTCCAGGAACATTATATAGCAAAATTGGAAGTTCGCTTGATTCACTTAAAGCTTTATAATGTTCGTATATACCCTGCTGCGTTGGTTTGTTGTAATAAGGGCTTGCCGAAAGAATAGCATCGTAACCTTCAATCTTAAAATTTTTCAATGAATTAGCTACCGAAGCAGTGTCATTTCCGCCAATACCAGCAATAAGAGGCAAACGGCCATTGTTAACCTCAGCAGTAAATTCCCAAATCTTCTTCTTTTCGTCCTTGTTAAGGGTTGATGCTTCACCAGTGGTACCTAAAGATACCAGGTATTCTACATTTCCGTCAATCTGGTAGTTGATCAGGTTTTTTAACCCGTCAAAATCTACCGATCCATCTGCCTTAAATGGTGTAACCAGTGCTACACCTGTTCCATGAAATTTGTTCATTTTACTTTATTATTTCAACATCTCAAATAAATCATCCTCCGATATCAGAGGTACATTTAGTTTTTTAGCCTTATCAAGTTTAGATGGCCCCATATTCTCACCAGCCAAAAGGTAATTAAGTTTAGCAGAAATGCCACTCAATATTTTACCTCCGTTACTCTCTATCAAATCCTTCAACTCCTCTCTACTGTAATTTTCAAAAACGCCCGAAATTACAAATGTTTTTCCAGTTAATTTCTCACTTTGCAGTGCTATTTCATTTTCTTGTACCTGAAATTGCAAACCGAAGGCTTTTAGTCGACTAATTTGCTCAACATGCTCGGGATTAGAAAAGTATTCAGTGATACTTTCTGCTATTCGCTGTCCAATCTCATCTATCATAGTAAGCTCCTCAATACCGGCAACCATCAAGGTATCGATGTTCTTTGTGCCAAATGCAAGTTTTTTTGCTACGGTTTCGCCAACGTACCTGATGCCTAATCCAAATAAAACTTTTTCAAAAGGGATCTGCTTTGATTGTTCAATGCCAGATAAGAGATTATCTATAGAACGCTCACCAAACCTGTCAAGGGTTTTTAATTCCGCTGCTTTATCTTTTAAAAGATAAAGGTCGCTAATGTGCTTAACCAATCCTTTTTGATAAAAAGCTTCGATGGTCTCATCGCCTAGTCCATCAATATTCATTGCCTTTCTGCCAATAAAATGCTGGATTTTACCAACTATCTGTGGCGGACAATTCTCGTCATTTGGGCAATAAAAAGCCACTTCTCCCTCTTTTCTGATCAGGTGGGTGCCGCATTCCGGACAATCAACGGGATATATAATCCTTTCTGCTCCAATAATTCTCTTATCAAGATTTACATTTATTATTTTAGGGATAATCTCACCTCCTTTTTCTACAAACACACTATCCCCCTCGTGTAAATCCAATCTTTCAATTTCATTGGCATTGTGCAGCGTAGCCCTTTTTACGGTAGTACCAGCAAGCTGTACCGGTTTTAAGTTGGCGACTGGAGTAACAGCACCTGTTCTACCAACCTGGTAGGTAACGCGTTCCAATACCGTTTCTACCTCCTGAGCTTTGAACTTGTAAGAAATAGCCCACCTTGGAGATTTTGTTGTAAAGCCCAGTTCCTGCTGTTGTGCAAAACTATTTACTTTAATCACAATGCCATCTATATCATAGCTAAGCTTAAATCTTTCATTGCTCCAATGTTCGATAAATGCCAAAACATCTTCAATTCCATTAACAAGCTTGGTGTCGTCAGATATTTTAAAACCCCATTCTTTAAGTGCTTGCAAGCTATCCCAGTGTGTTTTGAAGTAATTTTTGTCGGTATTTAAGGAATATAAAAAACAATCTAGCGGCCTTTTAGCAACTTCGCCAGAATCCTGCATCTTAATTGTACCAGCGGCAAAATTTCTTGGGTTGGCGTATTGAATCTCGCCAAGCTCTTCCCGCTCCCTGTTCAACCTGTTAAAAGCAGCCCGGTGCATAAAAATTTCACCTCTAATCTCAAAAACAGGAGGTGCATCCTCTGCTTTAAGACGATGTGGAATCTTATTTAAGGTTTTAACATTTGTCGTTACATCATCTCCTTTGTTGCCATCACCGCGTGTAACGGCTCTAATAAGCTTGTTGTTTTCATAGGTCAGACTAATAGATAAGCCATCAAACTTAAGCTCACACACATATTCAAAATTGTCTCCTATCGTTTTTCTAACGCGATCATCAAAATCCCTTAGGTCTTGCTCATTATAGGTATTTCCCAAGGAGAGCATAGGCCACCGGTGATCAATGGTAACGAATGACTTGGTGATTTCGCCGCCAACTTTTTGAGTAGGAGAATTGGGATCGGCCAGATCAGGATATTCCAGCTCCAGCTGATGTAACTCCTCCAGCCTCTTATCGAACTCATAATCGGCAATTGTTGGCATGGCCAACACATAATAATTGTAGGTATGCTGGTTAAGTTCCATAACCAAACCATCCATTTTGTCTTTTATATCAAATAGTGACATGGAACGAAGATACAAATAAGCCTATTTTAACTGATGCTCTATTTCGTCAAAAATTGATAAATAATCTGAACTGATATTTTTGGCGAATACCATTAGTTGTGCAGTTAATAATGCCAGTTGTGTTTCTGTAAAAGGGTTGTCCCAGATGCGCATGCAAATTCTGTTTAATGCGTAGGAGATGTTGTCGATCTTTTGGTAGCTAAACAAGTATCTGTTAGAAATAAAGCCATTTAGGAAGCTAAAAAATGAAGTAGTATTTTCTAGCTTACAGCTCCTCAAAAACTTTTCTACTGCCACCTTATCTGAATCAGCTAACGCATCATAGAATAAACCTACATCTACCTTTCCATTTATAATCAATAAATGATCTAATATCAATTCAAGACCAATGTGGGCCAGGAAAAAGGGCTTCACTACAGTGTTGTCCATCATTGGGAGCAATAATTGCTTTAATTGCTGTGTTTGGTAAATAAAGAAATCAGAAGAGTGGAAAAGCGCATCTACCTTAATGTGACGGCCCCAACCTTTGTAAATGCTAAACTGCTGATCATCCTCTATAAAAAGATGCGGTACTTTTGCTGGATAAAGATTAATTCCTTTGTCGGCATTTTTTACAAAATCAGGCATAACAACACCAATGATCATATTTGCATCTGCGTTATTGCGCTCAAAATAATAATGGGAAAGGAAGTTCATGTTTAAAAGTAAGGAATTTTATTTGCGGCGAAGGTTTTTTGAATTGGACGAATTACAGGATAACACAGCTTTTCCTATATTTGCCGCAAAAGGATACAAAAATGACCAATTTTATTGAAGAGTTGAAGTGGAGAGGCATGCTGCACGATGCCATGCCTGAAACAGAGGAGAAATTAAATGCAGGAATGTGTGCTGGATATATAGGATTTGACCCTACGGCAGACTCGCTTCATGTTGGTCATTTAACCCAAATCATGACTTTAATTCACTTTCAGCGGGCCGGTCACAAGCCATACGCTTTAGTTGGTGGTGCAACAGGCATGGTTGGTGATCCTTCAGGGAAATCAGACGAGCGTAACCTCCAAACTGAAGAAATGGTGCAGCATAATCTGGCTGGTATGAAAGTGCAGCTGGCTAAGTTCCTCAACTTTACAGACGAAGGTAACGGTGCAGTCATGGTTAACAATATAGATTGGTTCAAGAATTTTAATTTCCTTGATTTTATCAGGGACGTAGGAAAGCACATTACGGTTAACTACATGATGGCGAAAGACAGCGTTAAAAAGCGTCTTGAAGGGGATACCGGAATGTCGTTCACGGAGTTCAGTTACCAGCTTATTCAGGGGTACGATTTTTATTATTTGTGGAAACACCACAACTGTATCATCCAGATGGGGGGTTCAGACCAATGGGGGAATATCGTAACCGGAACAGAGCTAATTAGACGAAAAGATGCCGGAAGAGCTTTTGGGCTAACCACCCAACTGATCAAAAAAGCGGATGGAACTAAATTTGGTAAAACTGAAAGTGGCGCCATCTGGTTAAATCCAGAAAAAACTTCCCCATACAAATACTACCAGTTTTGGTTAAATGCCAGCGATGACGACACCAAAAAATGGATCAGAATTTTCACTTTAAAAGGCAAAGAAGAAATCGAAGCTTTAGAGTTGTCGCACAACGAGGCTCCTCATCTTAGAATTCTGCAAAAGGCATTGGCCGAGGACATCACTGTAAGAACACATTCTGCATCAGCACTGGAAACGGCAATAAAAACATCTGATTTTTTATTTGGAAATGGGTCGCTTGAGTTTCTTCATACGCTGGATGCAAAAAGTGTATTGGAAATATTTGAAGGTGTTCCCCAATTTCGTATTTCTAAAAATGAACTCAGTCAGGGAGTAGATACTGCTACGCTTTTAGCGGAAAAAACGAATGTGTTTCCTTCCAAGGGGGAAGTTAAGAAAACAGTTCAGGGAGGCGGACTTAGTGTCAATAAGGTTAAAATAACAGCTATTGGAGATAACTATACGGATGCCGATTTAATTAACCATCAATTTATTATTGTACAAAAAGGTAAAAAGAACTACTTTTTGATCATCGCAGAATAGCAATTGTACCTTTCCAGGGGCTAAAGAATTTGTTACTGTATTAACAAATTACAGCCCCTAATGTCCGAATTGTCAAATCTGCCCAATACTTCAAAAGAACCATCTTCATAAGTTCTACCCAGATCCTGCGTGGCTATAAAAGCGCAGGAATTGAGGTTGCCTAAATCAATTACATTAATGCCCCCTGTTCGTGAGCCTGTTACAGCTGATAGTGGATCATTGGTGTCTCTCAAGCTAATCCTCATCCAGGGTGGGCAGTTAAAAATACCCAGACCCTTAGAGTAGCCTTGAGATAACAGTTCAGTCATGCCATATTCACTATGTATAACCTTTACTCCAAATCCAGTTGTTAATACCTGATGTAACTCCTCACGCACCATTTCTTTTCTTTTGCCCTTCATGCCTCCTGTCTCCATCACAATCAGCTCAGGAAAAGAAACTTGATGGCTTTCCAGAAAATCAAGAAGCGCATAAGTAACGCCAATCAAAATAGTTTTTTGTCCTGTAGCTTTTTGTATTTCCAGTGCATCAAAAAGTTCGGCATGGTTGTGTAAAAAATAACCGCTTGTGGGATGATTGCTTCGTTCCAGTAGGGTATCAATCATATAGATCAATGATGAACCTTCACGTTCAAGATAGGAGGGCAGCAGGGCCAAAAAACAAATCTCCTCAGCAGGCCCGTAAAACAAATCGAATGCTTTATTAAAACTAGCTTCATAGATGCTTAGATCAGTAACCAAATGCCTGCTTTGCACCATTCCGGTTGTTCCAGAACTGCTAAACGTAATTTGCGACTGCTGCCTGCTACTTAAAACTTCATGTGTTTTAAAAAAGCTTATGGGCAGATAGGGGATCTCCTCAACAGATTTAATTGCTGCAGGTACAATCTTTAAATTGGAGATATATTGGCTATAAACACTGCAATTTTTGGCCTGAAGTGCGAATACTTCCAAACAAACCTGATCGAAATCATTCTGGCTGCCAATGGAAAATATACGCTGTGCTAAATCATTCACAGTGCAAAAATACACAACAGCGTGTAATTAAGAAGTACTTTTCTTAATCAAGACTGCTTTTCTAAAATGATACCCGCAAAAGCCACTTACCCCGGCTACAAAAGCACCTAGAATTGAGGTCAGCGCCAATACTATCCACCAAATATTAACACCCAGCATCTCAGCCACGCGGCCTGCCAACACATTTTCATTGGGTAAACTTTTGTAAAGCGCCATGCCGGTCCAGAGTAAAAGAATGGCAAAAAAAGGCGACCATAATGCAATCTTACCTGTTTTTCCAATCAGTCCGCAGGTTGCGAAGGAAATGACCACTACTATCCACCATGGCAAAACCATTTGCAATAGGAAAGAGGCTATAAGTACAACAAGAAATACCATATTGATTACTTTTTGGATATTTTTAAATTAGCTATTATTTTAGAATTGGAATCTGTAGGCGTCTGCATATAGTACAAATCATACAACTGTCCGTTTGCCCAGGTATCAATCATATTGTCATAAAATTTACTACCAGGATTACCAGATTGTCCGCCCGGAAAAACACCATGTCCTTTAGGCGTTTTCCCCAATTCAACCACCATTCGCCAGGAGGGGCCATTTGTTTCGCTAAGCGCATTTATAGACATTTTTCCACCGCCAATCATCAATGTTTTAGAGCCAAAGCCAGGTATTTTAGCCAGGTGTGGAACATTCGTATGTTTTACATTTGCCCATTCCCACGGCTTACCTATGGATCCATATTTTCTTTCCAGGCTATCGCAGCTCCATTTAAAAGATTCAGTTACCAAGTCATTCAATGTCTCTTTAACCGGCGTTTTGGTGTTGTCTATCCATTTAGAATCCGGCTCATTTAATATCAACTGCAAAGTCTTGTCTCTGGAAGGATATTTCATAGGCACATCATCAACGCTAAATTCGTCATCCCAAATGTCGTATTGCAGTCGTTTTGCCCATAAGTCAAATACACTGGCTGCAATGGAATTTGCCGAATAGAACTTATCCCATGCGGTAACCTGGTTTAGCGCCTCCTTTTGAGTGGCATTTAATCCTGCATTGTCCACTTTAGAAATTAGTGCTGCTACAGCATTTTCTGCAAAAATACTATAGGTATCAGTTTGCATTAAACGGATGCTATCGGCAGTAGCGTTCTTCATAACAGCTAACCTGTTATTTATTCTCTTGGCACGTTCATAGGGCGCAAACTCCCAATTGATATAATAAGGATAAGTTTTATCAGTGGAAGATTGATTGGCGGAACTTACAAAATCCCTTGGTGGGTTTTTAACAGTTGGATTTTGTGAAGCCGGAATCCAAGCTTGCCAATCGTTTTTAGGATCTGAACCATCCATAATAAATTTGCCCTGATCTCTCCATTTCAATGGGAATTTGCCATTTGCCGTAATTGCGATATCGTTTTCAGCGGATGCAAAAACAAAATTCTGCGCCGGTGCGGTATAAAAAGTAAGTGCCTGGCGATAATCACCGTAGTTTCTTCCCCTGTTGAGCAGGTAAAAAGTCTTAAGCTCGTTTGATTTTTCATGAGCTATCCACCTCAAGGCACTACCCGTTGGTACATTATTGGATTTGGAATAATTTTTAGGTCGCTCCAGATAAACAACTGGTCCGTGGTGGGTATAACAAACGGTGTCTATTTCTTCCCTGCCGCCTCTAACAATAATCTTCTCATACCTTACCTTGGTATTGTTCCATTTGTTGTTGTACCAGTAGCTGGTATGGGTATTGTCTTTAAACTTTATGTTGTAAAAATCAAGTACATCCGCAGCAACATTGGTTACTCCCCAGGCAATATTCTGGTTAAAGCCAATGATGATACCCGGAGCACCTGGTAACGAAACGCCATAAGCATTTAATCCAGGCGCGTGCAATTGGATCTGGTACCAAATAGAAGGTAAGGATAAATCCAAATGCGGATCATTGGCCAGGATAGGGTAGCCAGAAACTGTTTTTTTACCAGAAATGGCCCAGTTGTTACTTCCAATACCCTCTTCCATTTGTTTGGTCCTTACATTACTGGCTACATCATTACTTAACGCTGCGGGTGCCTCCGGCATTTTAAGGGGTGTAAAATCCCATTTTGTTCCTACAGGTATAATCGGATCTTCTTTAAAAGGATAATCCGGGAAAAGGTCCTTAACCACGTCAGTTCCAAATTTCTTTCTGATGTTGGTCATGTAAAACTCGTCTGAACCCATGGCCAAAACGGCCGACATCTGTTTCAATAGCAATGCGCACTTTATTGGTGTCCAGTCTTCCGGCTTAAAATCAAGTAACTTGTATTCCAGTGGTAACTGAGATGCAGAGAGAGAATGGATATAAGCATTTATACCTGCCGTATAAGCAAGGATCATTTCTTTCGATTGCGGATCTGCCATCATTCCTTCAAGCGACTTTTCAGCACCATATACCATGCCCATGCGGCGCTGGTATCGGTCTACTTCAATCGCCTTTTTTCCAACTACTTCACACAGTCTCCCGGCAGCATAACGGGTCTGGAAATCCATTTGCCAAAGGCGATGCATCGCAGTAACATAACCTTGCGCATAATACACATCATGGTCGTTTTGAGCAAAAACGTGTGGGATCATGCGGTCGTCAAAAGCGATGTTTACATCCTGTATCGCATCTTTTAAGACAATTTTTCTGCTGACCTTTATAGTGGTACTTTCTGCGTTCTGCCAAAAACCTGTAAAGGGATTTAGAAACTTAAGTAGTGGGGGCGTATCGCCAAATTTAGTATTGAGGGAAAAGGTTAATAAAACAGGTATAACAACGGTTATAATGGCTTTTATTTTATTCATCACTGCTCAATTAAAGATATGCCAATGTAGTCAATAGAAATATTCGGTTCTGCAATTTAACATAAAACTTAATCATTTATATCAAATTATAAATATCAACAAAATTATAACTGCAAAGCAATTTGTATAATAGAAAATTTGTACTAGATTTAGAATATAATTAACCATTTATAAAAAAAAAATATGAGCAAAACTTTTACTAAAGCCGTATTTACGCTTTTAATCCTGTGCGTTACAGTTGTATTTGCACAGGCACAAAGTGTAACCATTAGCGGGCTTGTTATTGACAAGGCCACTAATGAACCAATGCCTGGCGTAGGCATCACCATCAAAGGAAAAACTTCTGGAACAGCAACTAACAATAATGGAAGGTATTCTTTTACTACTACAGAAAAAGCGCCTTTCACCATAGTTGTTACCTATGTAGGTTACACTTCAATAGAAAAAGAGATCAGCATGAGTACAGGCAACCTTGATTTTCAGTTAGAATCAGCCGCAATTCTTGGTCAGGAGGTTGTAGTATCAGCTTCACGTACACCAGAAAGGATTCTTGAATCACCTGTTTCTGTGGAGAGAATGGGACAATCCGTACTAAGAGAACTGCCAACACCTTCATTTTATGATGCGTTAACCAACATGAAAGGTGTTGAAGTGAGTGCGCAGAGTTTAACTTTTAAATCTGTAAACACAAGAGGTTTTAACTCCAACGGAAATACACGTTTCAATCAGTATGTAGACGGAATGGATAACCAGGCACCGGGCCTTAACTTCTCGGTGGGTAACATCATCGGCGTTAATGACCTTGACCTGGATAATGTAGAGTTATTGCCTGGCGCATCATCAGCGCTATATGGTGCTGGCGGCATCAATGGTACCATGTTAATGAGCTCTAAAAGCCCATTTGCTTACCAAGGCCCAAGCTTCCAGTTTAAAACAGGGATCAACCATGTTAATGATAATAATACAGGAAACCAGGAGTACAAACAATTGGATGTAAGGCTGGCGAAGGCCTGGAACAACCGGTTCGCGCTTAAAGGTACTTTTTCATTCCTTCAGGCTAAAGATTGGCAGGCAGATAACTATAGTAACTTCGACCGTGCTTCCAGAACATTTAAAGCTGGTGATCGTGCTTCCGATCCTGCTTATGATGGTATCAACGTTTACGGAGATGAAAGCGGCCAAAACATGCGCAGCGTAGTATCTCAAAGCATTGAGCCTGCGGTGCGTGCCGGTATACTTGCAGCCTCAGGCGGATTGTTCAACCCAAAAACTGTGTTGGATAATGTTCCTGCAGGTGCCAGCTATGCGCAATACCTTGGCTTTATCAATGCGAATGTTCCTGCAGCTCTTAGACCTGCAGTTTCTGGCAAATATCTTCCTTTCTACTTTGGTTTGGCTAATCCAGGCGTACTACCCAATCAAACTGTAACGCGCACAGGATATAATGAAAGTGCTTTAGTAGATTACAATACCCAATCGCTAAAAGCATCAGGATCGGCGCACTACAAGCTAAGTTCAACAGTAGAGGCAATTGCTCAGGCAAACTGGGGTACAGGTACTTCGGTATACACCGGTTCAGATCGTTATTCTTTACGTAACTTCAGCATCGGCCAATATAAACTGGAATTGAAAGGTGAAGATTTCTTCTTAAGGGGATACACCACACAAGAAAGATCAGGAGATTCCTATATATCATCTATCCTGGGTTCATTTATTAATGAAGCAGGTAAAAAATCTACAGACTGGTATCCACAATATATCGGCACCTATATTGGTTCAAAACTGGCTAATCCAGCTATTACAGATGCACAGGCACATGCGGCAGCAAGAGCTACTGCAGATCAGGGACGTCTAATACCAGGAACACCACAATTTGAGGCTGCTAAATCCAATTTAACCAATAGCACAATCGCATCTGGTGTTGGCGCAAAATTCAATGATAAAACCAATTTGTACCATTACGAGGGTATGTATAATTTCTCTAATGTGCTCAACAATGTAGTAGAACTGCAGGTAGGAAGCTCTTATAGAATTTATCAGTTAAGATCTGGTGGAACCATTTTTGACGACCTTAACGGACAGATAGACATTAAAGAATACGGTGCTTTTGCTCAATTGGGTAAAAAGCTGCTGGATGATAAATTGAAGCTTACCGTTGCAGGAAGATACGACAAGAACAGCAATTTCGAAGGTCGTTTTACACCAAGAGTAACAGGTGTATTCACTGTTGCCCCAAACAATAACATCCGTGTTTCTTACCAAACAGGTTACCGTAACCCTACCACACAAAATCAATACATTGACTTATCAGTTGCCGGCGGATTACAGCGTTTAATAGGTGGCTTACCAGGTAGCTTAAACAAATACGGACTGTTAACCACCAATAAAGGTTATACAGATGTTAGTTACCGTGCTTTTCTTGGTTCGGTAGCAGCCGGTGCGCCAAATCCAACATTATTGCAAGCCTATAATTTTGATCCTAATGGAGTAACTCCAGAAAGCGTACAAGCTTATGAGTTGGGTTATAAAGGCCTACTTGGTTCTAAATTGTTAATTGATGCTTACGGATATTACAACAAATACAAAAACTTTATTACAGCGGTTGATGTATATCAGCAAAACGGAACTGCGTTTTCAAAATTTGGAGTACCTGTAAATGCAAAAGGTGAAGTAACTTCTTACGGAGCAGCATTAGGTTTAGATTACTTAATTGGTGGTTTCAACGTTAGCGGTAACGTTTCCTATAATGAAATTGGAAATCTTCCTACTTCTTATATCAATGATTTTAACACACCAACCATTCGTTATAACCTAGGTTTAGGTAATAAGGAAATCATCAAGAATGTAGGTTTTAATGTGGCGTACAGATGGCAAGATGCTTTCTATTGGAATTCATCATTTGCATCTGGAGACGTACCTGCTTTTGGTACTTTCGATGCTCAGGTTAACCTGAAAATCCCTTCAGTTAAAACTATGATTAAATTGGGAGGTTCAAACATCCTTAATAAATACTACTTCACTTCTTATGGTAACCCATCAGTTGGCGCATTGTATTATGTAGGCTTAACTTTCAATCCTTAATAATTGTATCATTAAACAAGAGCGGCCCCGGCGTTTTCGCCGGGGCCGCTCTTGTTTAATTAAAATAGAAATGCTTTAATTGTATTCCATTATCTCAGGAACTTTAGATACGCCAAAAGTATAATAATACAAACTAAACCTGCAGCAAGCCAAATCCATGTTTTGCTTGGCGTAGTCTCTTTAGTGGTAACCTCTTTTTTAGCAGTAGCTGCGGCTGCTAAATTAGCGTTACCAAAGCCAGCCTGATCCACCTGCTCTTTGATATTTTTGTGGCCGTATAAAGTGCCATCCGTTCTGTACAGGTATTCATTAGTTTCTTTGGTCGCTTTCGTTAAATCAAGCCGGGTAAGTTGGGCAGTAGCCCATGTGCTTTGGATATCAGTTGCTTGCGATTTAGTGGGATCGCTGTAGCGATAGCGAAGTGCATTCATTAACATTCAAGGTTGGATTATGCCATCACCCAAAGCAGCACTTCTTCCAAAACTTAATGCAGCTGCGTTTTCTCAAGTTACTAAGAGGACTTCTGTTGCCGGACTGAACCACAAGTTAGAGGAAAACTTATCAAATATGTTAACTTTGCTACAGGTTTTGTTACAACAAATTTTTTCAAGTCTCAAGCTAAGTCTGCAGCAAAGGCAGTGAAAGGTATAGAAAATTGATATATGAATCTTCTGTTTGGGTTTTTTTCAATCATTATCGGCAGGTGGCTGTTAGGAGGAATCGGTTCTTTTGTAAGAAAAATATTCCAATCTAAGAAAGATGGTTCATCAAAGCCTACTGGTGATTCATTGGACTTTGAAGGAACTTATGATCGAGTTATAGGTATAATCGTAATATTTATTATTAACCTGAGTTCGATTAATAAAATCGGAACAAAACGGTAAATATCGATAAAGAAATAGTAGATAAATTGGTAATATTCAGTAGAATTTTATATAT
>NZ_JBSRZD010000005.1:0-211970 GCF_054057295.1 Pedobacter sp. UYP24 | reverse complement strand
TATAAAATTCTACTGAATATTACCAATTTATCTACTATTTCTTTATCGATATTTACCGTTTTGTTCCGATTTTATTAATCGAACTCAGGTTATTAATAAAATATATTAACGTGATGCGGAAATGGCAATACCTGCTATTTTTACATCACGTTTTTTTATTTAATATATGCTGAAAAGATCCCTTCTGTTTTGTCTGTTATTAATGGGTATTACATCCTATGCGCAAAGTCAGGTTAAGAAACTGGAACAAGCTTTTAACATTTTTCTTGCTGATGATCAAACAAAATATGCAATTGCATCGTTTTGTGTACTCGATGCAAATACCGGGAAAATTATATTTGCCCGCAATGAGAATATTGGTCTATCAACAGCATCTACTTTGAAGACCATCACCTCAGCAACAGCATTTAGCATCCTCGGAAAAGATTTTAAATTTCAGACTACCCTTGGATACAGTGGAACAATAAGCAATGATGGAACACTAAACGGAAGCCTGATCATTACAGGAGGAGGTGATCCCACCCTTGGATCTTGGCGATATGAAAGCAGTAAAGAGGGCACGATACTGGAGAAGTGGGTAAAGGCAATTCGCGCCGCCGGAATAAAAAAGATTAGTGGAGGTGTAATTGGCGACGAAAGCATTTTCGGGACACAAACAACACCCGATGGCTGGATCTGGCAAGACATTGGCAATTATTATGGTGCCGGTGCTTCGGGACTCTCCTGGAGAGAGAACCAGTTTGACCTACACCTTAGGGCAAACAGATCAGACAATTCAGTAACCATAGTTAAAACAGTGCCATTAATGCCTTATCTGAAGATTGTTAATGAACTTAAAGCAGGTGCAGAAGGAAGCGGTGATAATGTATATGCCTACATACCCCCACTTAGCGAGATTGGTTACTTGAGGGGTTCATGGGGACTTGGTGCTTCAAAGGAAGGCATTTCAGCTGCACTACCCGATCCGGCATTTGATGCAGCTTTCCGACTACAGGATACATTGAGGCGTATTGGAATAACAGCATCCATTTCTGCTACCACAAGCAGATTGCTTACTTCTATCCAGCAGACTATGCCCAAAGTCTCTGAAAAAATAAATACTATTTTCTCACCATCCCTTAGCGAGATTATTTACTGGTTCAATAAAAAAAGTATAAATCTTTATGGAGAGCATCTTATTAAAACAATTGCCTGGAAACTCGGAAAGACAGCTACTACAAAAAATGGCGCATCAGCTATTATTAATTTCTGGACTGAGCGGAGCATAGATAAGGACGCATTGAACATATTAGATGGTAGTGGCTTATCGCCAGGAACTAGAGTAACTACTGCTGCAATGGCCAATGTGCTTTATCAGGCACAAAAAGAGAGCTGGTTTAAAGACTATTATAATTCTTTGCCGGACAATAATGGTATGAAGCTAAAAAGTGGAACCATTAATGACGTTTCTGCATTTGCAGGTTATTACACGAGTATAAACGGCAATAAATACGTAATCGTGATTAACGTAAACAACTATTCGGGATCAGGGATCAACAAAAAGTTGTTCCGTGTTTTAGATGCCTTAAAGTAAATTTTGGTAAATTGCGGAGATTATGAAAAGATTCTCTGCGTTATTAATCCTCTGCATCTTAAGCTTTAAAGTATTTAGCCAGGCTGCTATTTCAGAAATACCTGTATCATCTGTTTCAGAAGCCCTTAACCATACTTCAGACATTGCCATCATTCCTGAACCTGTTTCTTTAATCAAAACAGAAGGTCATTTCATACTACCGGTAAATGTTGTGATCCATTCGCCAGCAAATCCAGAACTTAAACAAGTCGTTAGTTTTTTACAGGAAAGGTTGTCTGTACCTACAGGAAGCTTTGTTACTAATGTTAATGATAAAACTATCAAGGCTACTATAAATCTTATCCTAAATGATAAAGTCAATGCCTTCATCGGACAGGAAGGCTATACCTTAACTGTCACCCCTTCCCTTATCACCATAAAGGCCAATAAGCCTGCAGGATTATTTTACGGTGTTCAAAGTCTGATCCAACTTTTCCCAAAGGAGATTGAAAGCAAAGAATTAGTTGAAAATATAGCGTGGGCCGCACCTTGTGTTGAAATTACTGATTATCCTCGTGTTGGTTGGCGCGGACTTATGTTTGATGTTGCCCGTCATTTCTTTACAAAGGCTGAAGTCAAGCAATATATTGATGCGATGGTAAGATATAAGTATAATCTGCTTCACCTGCATCTTACGGATGACGAGGGTTGGAGGATAGAGATAAAAGGCTTACCAAAGCTTACCGAAGTTGGCGCATGGCGGGTAAAGAAAGTCGGCGAATTTGGAAATTTTATTCCTCCAACAGCAGACGAGCCGCGCACTTATGGCGGATTTTACACTCAGGAAGATATTAAGGAAATTGTTCAGTATGCTAAAGATAGGTTTGTTGACATAATGCCAGAAATAGACGTTCCTGGGCATAGCTTAGCGGCAATATCCTCCTATCCAGAATTGTCATGCACACCTGGCGCCGAAAGTTACCGTGTTAGGTCAGGAGAACGAATAATGGACTGGTCTAAAGGTGCTCCCCCTATCGCCCTTCTAGATAACACACTCTGCCCCGCTAATGAAAAAGTTTATACTTTCCTGGACACTGTTATTTCTCAGGTTGCCAAACTGTTTCCTTTTGACTATATCCACATGGGTGGAGATGAAGCTCCCATAAATTATTGGGAGAAGAATGACAGCATTAAGGATTTAATGAAACGAGAAGGATTAAAAAATATGCATCAGGTGCAAGGCTATTTTGAAAAGCGTGTTCAAAAGATTGTTGAATCCAAAGGTAAAAAATTTATGGGATGGGACGAGATTCTGGACGGCGGCATGACAGCCAGCGTGGCTGTGATGAGCTGGCGCGGCACCAAATACGGTATTGAAGCCTCAAAGAATAAACATGAGGTAGTCATGAGCCCTACCACTTTTGCTTATCTGGACTACATGCAGGCCGATCAAATCACCGAACCCAAGGTGTACGCTACTTTGAGGCTCAGCAAATCTTATGAATTTGACCCGATACCTGCGGGAGCAGACCCAAAATACATTAAAGGCGGACAAGCCAATTTATGGACGGAACAAGTTTATAACATCCGACAGGCAGAATATATGACGTGGCCGCGCGGTATGGCTATAGCAGAATCAGTTTGGTCCCCAGCCGAAAAAAAGAACTGGACAACATTCTTCTCCAAAGTAGAGCAGCACTTTAAGCGGATGGACATTGCTGAAACTAAATATGCACCTAGTGTATACGACCCTATATTTTCTGTAAGCAGATCTGCTGATAAGCAACTGATGATTGAACTGACTACTGAAGTGGAAGGCCTTGATATTTATTACAGTTTTGACAACTCTTTCCCTGATAGGTTCTATCCAAAGTATACGGATAAATTGATTCCACCAAAAGATGCAACTATCTTAAAAGTGATTACCTATAAAGGTAAAATACCTGTTGGTAGAATGATGAACATGCCTATTGAAGAGTTAGATAAACGTGCCCCTAGAAAATAAATTTTGAGATACTTTGTTCATATTGGCTATAATGGTCTGAATTACAATGGATGGCAGAAACAACCTGGGTTAGCCAATGTTCAGGGCGTTATTGAGAAAGCGCTGAGCAAGATCATGAGAACAACCGTATTTATAAATGGTTGTGGACGAACTGATGCACACGTGCATGCCAGTCAGTTTTTCTTCCATATGGATATTGAACGAGTATGGGACTTTGACCTTCTTTTTAGGTTAAATAAATCATTACCTGCAAACATTGCTGTATTTGATATTATCCCCATGGAGGGAGAACCGCATGCACGCTTTGACGCTGTATACCGGTCCTATGATTATTTTTTACACACCTATAAAGACCCTTTTTTAAATGGGTTAAGTGCATATTACCTTTTAGATGGCCTTGATTTCGATCAGATGAAAAATGCAGCAGCCATTCTTCCCAACTATAAAGATTACCGTGCATTTTGTACTAGTCCAGACAAATATGAACATACCATATGTCATGTGATGTCTGCTTCTATTTCTGTTGATCCTAAAGGGGATAGATTGAGGTTTCAGATTGCATCCAATAGGTTTCTGAGTAAAATGATCAGGATCATTATGGGACAGCTACTCAAAATTGGAAGAGGTACATTATCAGTAGACGAATTTGAACATTACCTGATTAACAATCAAACACCTCAACTGATTACTCCTGCACATCCACAAGGCTTATATTTATCAAAAGTCACCTACCCCTATTTAGATCTACCTTCTCGTACAGAGTTTTCTGCGATTCTGCAAAAACAGGCAGACCAATCATGGATCCCATTATAATATAAAAATGAAAAAAGTAATTTTTATTTACTTATTGCTGGTCAGCACATCTGTTACGGCTCAAAATCCTACCTCACCCTATTTTGAGTTGACGAGAAAAAATTTCAATAAGCAAAATGCATTCGAAACCACAGCTTTTGTAGAGCAGCGTTGGCGACTTCCAGGAAATAAAGGATTTAACGAAAGTATTTATTATTTGGAGGATCTTCTTAAAAAAGCAGGATATGTTTTGCAGAAGAACAATGAAGCCGAAGCACCACTTACCTATCGGATTGAAAAGCGTCCAATGAAAAAGAATGCATGGGACCCTATCAATGCCAGCGTCCTTATTGAAGGGGAAGAACAACCTTTATTGGAGTTTAAGACCAATCGGAATATGATAACAATCGGATCAAGTCCTACTCCAGCAGGCGGAATCACTGCAGAGGTCATTTTACTTGATGCTACTTCACTAAAAAACCTTGATAATAAAGCCATTCAAGGGAAGATCATATTCTCAGAAACAGGAAGTGGCAGGTTTTTTAACGCCGCAGTCGATGCCGGAGCGCTTGGCGTGCTTGGATATGCTATGCCTAACTACACGCAGCCAGAAATAAACCATACGTCTATACAATTTTCAGCCATAAGCAATCCAGACAATAACGGTTGGGCCCTTAACTTATCCTATCAAGCAAAAGAGCGGTTAAAAAAGGCCTTAGAAAAGGGTAAAGTTAAACTGAAGGTAAGTATTGAAACCAATAGCTATTCTGCAGAGGAACTAACAATAGTGGCTAATGTGAGGGGATCTGTTTCTCCGAATCAGCGATTCGTATTTAGCGCTCATGTACAGGAGCCTGGTGCAAACGATAATGCAACAGGAGTTGGAACACTGGCCGAAATGGCACGAGTTACTGCAAAGCTGGTTAAAGAAAATAAAATTCAGCTGCAGCGCACACTAACATTTTTGTGGGGAGATGAAATTGTATCTACCCAGCGTTATATCCAGGAAGATATTGAAAGAGCTAAAGGAATAGGCTGGGGGCTAAGTTTGGACATGGTTGGAGAAGACACTAAAAAAACAGGTGGCAGCTTTCTAATTGAAAAAATGCCTGATCCTTCGGCAATTTGGACCAGAGGCACGGATAAGCATTCAGAATGGGGTGCGGGAGATGTTAAGGAAGAAGATCTATTCCCGCATTATTATAATGATTTTATCATGAAAGTGTGTCGCGATCAGGGTAAATACGCCAATTGGATTGTAAATTATAATCCTTTTGAAGGTGGCAGCGATCATACCCCATTTTTACAAAATAAGATTCCTGGACTACTGATGTGGCATTTTACAGATATGTACTATCACACTGATCATGACAGGTTGGATAAAGTTTCTGTTCTAACGATGCATAATGTAGGTATTAGCGCATTAACTGCCGCATATACACTCATCAATGCAGATGAAATTACAGCTGCATATACAGTTGATATAGTGAAAAAGGCTGCACTAGATCGTTTAAAAACAGAATATGATTTAAGTAAATTGGCCATTGCAAGTGGCAATCCGGTTGCAGAAGAACAGAAAATAATTGAAACCTGGGGTAAGTATTATGAATACGCCCTTGCTACCATAAGTTCTCTACCGGTTAAATCTGAAACCAAAAGTCTTGGATCAACTATAAAAATTGCAGTTTTAGCGGTATCGCAACAAACGAAACAATACTTAGAAGACCTGAAATAACTGGAGTCTCAATTTTTCAGGAGTAACATTGATACCATTTATAGAAAGGTATGATCTCTTGTAATATGGGTTTCGCTCTTGTAGTTTGGTTTCTATAAACTCAATCAGCTGTTCCTCGTCCATATCTTTGATAAGAGGGCGCTTATACTTTCCGTGTTCCAGTCTTTTCGCTAATGCTTCAGGAGCCATCTCAATATAAATGGTAATACCGGTATGGTTCATAAATTCCATGTTATCAAAATAACAGGGTGTCCCTCCTCCAGTAGAGATAACACAATTTGTTGGATAGCGAATATTCTTTAGCATATTACTTTCCAGTTCACGAAAGGCATTTTCACCTTTCTCCACAAAATACGCTCCAACAGTCATACCCACTTGCTCTTCTAGCTGATGATCTAAATCTATAAATTCATAGTTCATCTTGAGGGCAAATCGTTTACCCAAAGTAGTTTTGCCACAGCCCATAAAGCCAATTAGGAATATTCTCATTTTAAGCTAGTTTAACCCTTGGGTCAACAAAGGCATACAAAATATCAACTAAGATATTAATCACAACGAACACAAGAGCAATAAATAATATAGAACCCATAATTACAGGAAAATCAGACATTTCTAGAGCAGTAACTGCAGTTCTGCCCAGACCATTGTATCCAAATATATATTCAACAAAAAAAGAACCCGCTAGTAATGAAGCAAACCAACCAGAAATTGCAGTTATAACAGGATTCATCACATTTCTTAATGCGTGCTTATAAATAATGATGTTCCTGCTCAAGCCTTTCGCACGCGCCGTTCTAATGTAATCTTGTGCAAGTACATCTAGCATTGCGCTTCTTGTAAGCTGAACAATAATTGCCAAAGGCCTTAAGCCAAGTGTTATCATTGGGAGCCATAAATTTTTCCAGGTCATGATTTCTCCTTCAAAGGGATCATAGCTATAAAGACTCCCAGACATGCTTAAACCAGTATAATTACTCCATACGAAACCGAATAACCAGGCAATAATAATTCCAGCGAAGAATGAAGGGGCTGAAATTCCAATAATGGCAAATGCATTGGCAGCTTTATCTATCCAAGTGTCTTTGTTTACAGCCGATATTACCCCAAAAAATACGCCTATTAAAGTTGCGAAAAACATGGAACTCAGTGCCAGCACAAAAGTGTTAGGAACAGTTTCTCGAAGTATGGTAGTAACATCTCTTTTTGTTTGGTAAGATCTGCGCAGGTAAGGCCATTTTAAGGCCAATACATTTTTACCAAAAGGGATAATTCCTATATAATGATATTTCTCTCTATCCTCAGGAGTATTATCGTGAATACTAATTGGTGATAAATCATTAAGATAAAGAAAAAACTGAACTGGCCTTGACCTGTCTAATCCAAATTCCTTCCGCACAGCTTCAAGAGATTGCACATCAGAGCGCTGCCCCATTGTCATCCTTGCCGGATCACCAGGCAGCACGTTAAATAGCAAAAAAACTACTACAACCACACCCGCCATCACAGCAAAGCCGTAAAGGAATTTCTTGATAGCGTAGTAAAGCATATTATTTAGCGAAGTAGGTTTTGGAAAGTTCATCAAAAGATGGAACATCATGGTAATGCCACTTATCTATAATCACGCCATTTTTTAACAGCAAAATTCCCGGGTTAGCCCTAACCATACTTTTCAAGGGCACTGCATCGGCATAAAAAATTTCCATAAATAGTTTCATTCGCTTGCTAAATGCATCTGCATCCTGAGCAGAATTGGCAGTGAGTAAAACCGTGCGGATATTAAACTGCTCAGTTGCATTCAATGCCAGTGCATTTAATGAAGAAATAGCTTGTTCATCCGCATCTTTTAAATTCCAGGCTACCATTACCAGGCTATAATATGGGTTTTCTATAATTTCCTTGGTATAATCTGTACCGGATGCGTCGGTAATTTTCAAATCGCGGATCTTTGGCTGATAACCTTCTTTAATCAGCTTACTTTCAGGTGTCCCAATGATCTCCCAATTATCATCTTTCCAGATCCCTGATTTAAGATATTCCTTATCATTTATCACCTTCTTTTCGCCTGTTTTCTTGTTAGTCATGCTATAGGTAATCTCATACTCGTCAGGCATTGCCCCCGCCGGCATAGTCATAAGCTGGGGGATGTTTGCACCTACTTTATATGGAAGAAAATCAATAACAGGCAAATAGTTATAAGTAAAGAGCGTAAATAGCAATGATAATACAGAAACAACGGAAAATAAACCCTTCTGTAACCCTGATTTTTCAGTTATTGGCTGTATGGCTTTCCTATATGTATATATATATAGGATCATTACCAGCAATACTAAGTCTTTGGAAAATGATTGCCAAGGTGTTAAAGGAATGGCATCGCCAAAGCATCCACATGAAGTTACTACTTTGAAAAAGGCAGAAACAAAAGTCAAAAAAGTAAAGAATATAATGATACCCATTAACCCCGAAGTAACCTGTTTACGCCAAAACCCAAATAAAAGCAGTGCGCCTAAAACGATTTCGAGGATGCAAAGTATCATGGCTATAACTGTAGCATAGCTAGATAAAAAGGACAGGTGAAATACATCAAAATATTCTTCAAGTTTATACCCGAAACCAATGGTATCATTAGCTTTTATAAGACCGGAGAATATGAAAAGTACTCCAACAAATATCCTGAAAAAGTTTAAGATCGCATTCATAGTTATTTAACCCCTAACATTATTAAAGCAAAGACAGAATAATTGAGCATATCCTGGTAATTGGAAGCAATTCCTTCTGATGCAATTGTATGTCCAAGATTATCTTCAATTTGCTTTACCCTTAATATTTTCATAAGAATCAGGTCTGTTAGCGAGCTGATTCTCATGTCTCTCCAGGCTTCGCCATAATCATGGTTCTTGGCAAACATCAACTCCTTAGTAATGGCAATCTTTTGATCAAACAATAACGTTACACGCTGTACTTCCAGTTCATTTGACTCGGTGGGGTCCATTTCCAATTGCATCATTGCAATCAGGCAATAATTTATTATACCGATATATTCGGATGTAATGTCCTCTCCCACCTTTGATATTTTCTTTTCTTCAAGGGTTCTAATGCGCTGTGCTTTAATAAATATTTGATCAGTTATAGAAGAAGGTCTCAAGATTCGCCAAGCAGTACCATAATCACTGGTTTTCTTTATAAAAAGTGCCCTGCAAACTGCAATTACTGAATCGTATTCTTGTGAAGTATTTGTTGCCAATTTTATCTAAGTTTGTATCATTAACAATGGCTAAAGATACATTTTTATACCGAAAGACTACACTGAACCTGCGAGGAAAGCTATTGAACCTTGCCCGTCCGTGTGTAATGGGAATCATTAATATCACTCCTGATTCTTTCTACACCGGTAGCCGTGCATCAACAACAGAACAAGCTTTGGTTAAGGCAGAGCAGCATCTTAAAGATGGTGCGGTATTTCTTGATTTAGGCGCTTACTCCTCCCGTCCCGGTGCAAAGGATATCACTGAACATGAAGAGTTGAGCCGGTTAATACCTATAGTGAAGGCCATCCATAAAAATTTTCCTAAAGCTTTTTTATCCGTAGACACTTTCAGATCTGAAGTAGCGAAGGCAGCTATTCATTCAGGCGCACATCTCATCAATGATATCTCAGGCGGCAGTCTTGACGAAGCCATGTTTAGCACTATTGCTGCGTTAAATGTACCTTACATAATTATGCACATGAAAGGTACACCTCAAACTATGAAAATGGAGGCAAACTACAGAGACTTTCGCATCGAGATTTCAAACTACTTTAGTGAAAAAATATTTGTCTTGAAGAAACTTGGGGTAAAAGACTTGATCATTGATCCGGGATTCGGATTTGCGAAAACTACAGCTCACAATTTTGAGTTATTGAATCACCTGGAAGATCTTCAGCATTTTGGCTACCCGCTGCTTTCCGGAACATCAAGAAAAGGTATGATTTATAAAACATTGGAAGTATCCGCGGATGAATCTTTAAATGGCACTACGGTATTGAATACAATTTCCTTAATGAAAGGAGCAAGTATACTTCGAGTTCATGATGTGAAGGAAGCCATTGAATGTATTGAACTGACACAAAAAACGCTGCAGGAACATTCTGATTAAAAATTTCCTACCTTGCAATGATGAAAAGTTTAGACTTCGATTTTCTGAAAATTACAGTTACAGACGTGATCGACATTATTCTTGTCGCGCTGATCATTTACTACATCTACAACTTAATCAAAAATACCATAGCAGTAAATCTGTTGTTGGGAATGTTGATTATAATGATGATCTGGTTTGCAGTAAAACAGTTGCACATGAACCTGCTTACTGCAATTATAGAAAAATTCATCAGCGTAGGCATTATAGCATTAATTGTCATTTTCCAACCGGAGATACGCCGTTTCCTGCTCCTCATTGGCAAAAACACTTTCTTGCAAAAAAATAAGGCTTGGTGGGGTTATCTTTTTGGCAGCAAAGTGGTAGAAAGAGATAACCTGGTACGTATCAAACCAATAATTGATGCCTGTAAGAGCATGAAGAAATCGCGCACTGGTGCATTGATCGTATTTGTTAAGTTTTATGACGATCAACTATTCGCAAATAGCTGTGAACTTATCGATTCCAAAATATCAAAGCGACTACTGGAAAGCATATTTCAAAAATACAGTCCGCTTCATGATGGGGCAGTTGTCATATCAGAAAATAAAATCAAAAGCGCCAGCTGTATCCTGCCATTGACCGACAATGATAAATTACCTCCTCAATTTGGCTTAAGACACCGGGCAGGTATTGGTGTATCTGAAGCTACAGATGCAGTAGCTGTTATCGTATCTGAAGAAACTGGAGAAATTGCCTATGCAAAACAGGGTAGGGTAAGAATGAATGTTTCATTCGGAGAGTTGGAAAAACTGCTAAATAAAGATTTCTAATCTAATAGTAACTATATCCCTGTAATAGGGTTTGATCATCAAAGGCTTTAAAATTATCGTCTAAAGATTTAATCCCTACTTCCATACTGGTAAAATTTAAATTACCGAAACTGCTGGCCAAAGCAGTATCAGTTGCATCAAAACCTGTTGCTATTTTAACGAGACCATTCACAGGAACTAACTTAGTTGCATCCAAGATGATCCAATTCCCACCAAGATATACTTCAAAACAGGCATGAAAATCCGCTGGCTTCAACTGATAGGCATATCCTGTAAAATACCTGGCGGGAATGGTGAGTGCCCTACATAATGCAATACCAAGGTGCGCAAAATCTCTGCAAACCCCTTTTTGTTCTTTTACAGTGTCTAAAGCTGACGTTTGTTGATTGGTATGTCCTGCAGTATATGATACATTCTCAAATATCCAGTCCCTAATAGCCATAACTCTTTCAAAAGCAGACTCAATACTGCCAAATTTATCGGCTGCAAATTTATAAAGCTTGTCTGACTGACAATAACGACTTGGATTTAGATAAGGTAAAACTGAAATTGGCATGAGACTAATTGGCACATCATCCAGCTGCACTGCAGGTATAGTTTTAATTTGATTTTCGATAATACCTGTGTAGGAAAAAATAACTTCTTTTGTTTCCGGGATCTCAAAGACATTAAACCGCTTTTCACCACCTCTAGCAATCCATTCGTAAGAAATCAGCTTAAGTGTAGATTGAAAATCTTCACTAATTACATATTGCCCAAATGATTTAAAAGGCTGTATATTAAGAATTAAGGTTGAAAGACCGGTAGATCCATATTTTAGTGTGGTTGAAACTTCAAATTTCATATATCCACCTCGTTAGGAACAGGCAATTTATTGAAGGCGACCTCCATCCATTCATCAGATATGTTACTTAATGCCTTTTTAAGTTCCTCGGCCCATTGATCAGAAATGTATTCGAGGTCTTTTTTCCCATAACGGTGCTCTACCATTCCGAAGGTGTTGTTCCGGTACAATACCACATCTATTGGAAAATCTACGTCGTTGGCACTAGCTCTTGTAGAATCGAAAGAAAGAAACCCTGTTTTTAATGCAAGGTGCATACTAGATTCACTAGTTAGTGTACGATTTAGAATTGCCTTTCCATGACCGGAATTCCCAATCACTACAAATGGCGCTCCTTCACCCAATTCTACCCAATTACCTTCCGGGTAAAGCAGAAATAACTTGTGTTCTTGATCGTCTCTTAGCTGGCCGCCAATTATCGTATGTAGATTGAATTTTAAACCGCTCTGTTCCAGTTCAGCGCGATCTTCCTGGGCTGCGCGCTTAACCTGCGCTCCAAATGCATTAACTGCCTTATAAAGTTTATTGTGCACTTCCCCTTCTTCTATAAGTTCTTTAAAATATTGGACTGCTTTATCCCTTACTGAACGCAAACCACTTGTCATGATGAAAAGTGAATATTTATCACGTTGCTCAATGTGAACCTTCTTTTTTTGAGTAGTATCTGTACCTGATGTAATTCTTGTATCGGCAATTGCCACAAGGCCTTCTTTCACCTTTATCGCTAAACAATATGTCATACCCAAATATACCAATCAGGCACCAAATAAAGTTAAGCACAATGATAAACTTTCATCAAACCATACAAATACCATATCAAATAAGAATGTTAGGAACAATTGTTTGACATTCTATTTCCCAGATGGTATATTATTTCATACTTTGTGGCTATATTTAAATTTGAGTCCTAGGGATAGGTCCGACACCCATGATTTTGAAAACTTGCTACGTTTTATTATTTTCACTTTTCATTGGAGTGGGCGTTTGTCATGCGCAAGATAGTTCAGTTTTGCCTCCGGAAAAAAACGGGCTTATTGATCTACGCAAAGCCTCTTTTGATGAAACTGTAGAGCTTCGTGGAATATGGGGTTTTTACTGGAATATGCTCGTTTCTCCTGAAGATTCGGTAACAATAGCGCCGCAATTTGTAAAATCCCCCTCAAGGTGGACCGATTATAAATCATGGGAGAGAAAACTTCCGTCTTTTGGCTATGCTTCTTATAAAGTAACTGTATTGTTGCCTAAAACTGATGACCAGCTAAGAATCGCAATGCCAGAGACATATAGTGCTTACACGCTTTTTATCAATGGGAAGCTGGCCGCCAAAAACGGAACGGTAAGCATTAGCTCAGATAAATTTGTTCCCCATTGGCAATACAAAGCATTCGATATTCCCAGAAACACAGAAAAATTAGTAATTCTTTTACAAATTTCAAACTACGTACATAGCAAAGGTGGAATTGGAAAACCACTCATAATTGGAAAAAAATATGATGTAGAGCTGCAGAGACGCAGTGCTGAAGCGATAGACTTTATACTTTTTGGTTGTTTAATCATGGGCAGTCTGTTTTTCATTGGCCTTTTCATTCTAGGAAACCGGGATAAGGCTATTTTAATGTTCGCTATTTATTCTATATTTTATAGCTATAGAATCGTCGGCACAGATAATTATGTACTACACACTTTATTTCCAAATCTGGACTGGTATATTGCTGTTCGCATGGAATACATGAGTCTTTTCTTAAGCATTGGATTATTTGCGCTCTATACAAAATACCTTTACCCCCTAGAAACCAATAAAAAGATAATAGAGATAGTTAGCATTATCTGCTTCACCTTTGCATTTGCTACTATTTGTATTGCCCCTCTATTTTTTACACAGCTTATTAATCCTTTCCTTATAGTTACCATCTTTTGCCTTATATATGTTCCTGTAATTTATACTACAGCATATATCAAGAAAAGACCCGGCGCTATTTACACCCTTCTTAGCGCTTTTGCGTTAATACCTGCTTTCGCTATCACCCTGCTTCACTACTGGGGAATAATAGGTGCCCATCAAGTACTTAGCTTTTTTTGTTACATCTGCTTTTTCTTCCTACAGTCGCTCGTGCTCTCTCATCGCGTATCATTTGCTTTGAAGCAGGCTACTACTCAAGCAGAGGAAGGTCTAATTGTTAAAAGTGAATTCCTAAGTACTATGAGTCATGAGATCCGAACACCGCTAAATGCGGTAATTGGAATGAGCCATTTGTTGCTTAAAAATGATCCAAGGAAGGATCAGATTGAGCAACTGGACATCATGTTGTTCTCTGCCAACAATCTTTTAGCCATTGTTAATGACATTTTGGACTACACTAAGATTGAGGCCGGTAAGGTTACTTTCGAGCATATAGAATTGGACATTGCCTCCATCGCGAGAAATATTGTTCGCGGATTACAGGGATCAGCGACTGATAAAGGCATTACGCTGAAACTAGATGTGGATGAGAAGTTAAAAAATAAGCTATTGGGAGACCCTACCCGTACATCGCAAGTTATTACCAATCTTGTTCACAATGCCATTAAATTCACGCAAAAAGGAAATGTCCAGGTTGGAATTGAAGTAGCGAACCAAAATGAAAGGACTGTAACCCTAAATATCTATGTAAAAGATACGGGAATCGGTATTTCAGAAGAAAAACAGAAAATCATATTTGAACGCTTTACTCAGGCAGACTCCTCAACTTCAAGGGGTTTCGGAGGAACCGGCCTTGGCCTTGCCATTTCGAAAAAGATCCTGGAACTTCAAAAATCCTCATTAAAGCTGATCAGCGAAGAAGGCAAGGGATCTACTTTCTATTTTATCCAGATTTTTGAAAAAAGCATTAAGGAAATAAAATCCCACGATGCCGAAACGCTACCAAATGAGGCCGACAAGCCACTTACAGGGGTCCATGTACTTCTTGTTGAAGACAATCTGATGAATGTGCTGGTTGCCCAGAAATATTTGGAACGCTGGGGAGCCACAATTGACGTAGCACACAATGGTTTAGAAGGGCTGAACATGGTTGATCCTAAAATACACAAATTGGTTCTTATTGACTTGCACATGCCTATAATGGATGGATACGAGGCTACCAGAAATATGAGATCGAGAGGTATAAGTTTACCAATCATAGCATTGACGGCTAACCTTCCAAACGAAATCGCAGAAAAAGTGAGAGATGCGGGTATTGACGATTTCGTTGTAAAACCTTTCCTGCCTGATGAGTTATATAGCAAGGTGCTTTACTACGCTGCAAAACATTAAAAGATCTAAAAAAAAACTAATAAAAAATGCCCCTGATCTATTGATACCAGGGGCATTTAAAATACTCTAGATTTAGCAATACTGATCAAAAGCACCAGCTAAACTGTCGGCAATCATTTGAGCGGGTCTTCCTTCTATCTGATGACGTTCAATCATATGTACCAGTTTGCCATCTTTGAATAATGCCATTGATGGAGAAGATGGAGGAAAAGGCATCATATAGCCTCTTGCCCTGTCTACAGCTTCTTTTTCCATCCCTGCAAAAACCGTTACCAATCTGTCAGGGTGTTTATCGTTACCTGCTGCAAGTCTTGCTGCCGGACGGGCATTAGCTGCAGCACAACCGCAAACTGAATTCACAACCACAAAAACGGTTCCTTCAGTACCAATTGCATTGTCTACTTCTTCAGCAGTTTTTAACTCATCAAAACCAACTTTTGTCAGCTCAGCACGCATTGGTTCAACTAAATATTCTGGATACATATATTTAAATTTAAATTATCATTTTCAATGCGCAAATGTACAGTCTCAATGTGGAGCATCAAAGCAAATAACCGACTGGCTTTCAGTTTTTACCTTTCAATTACTTTGCTATTATTTCCCCATTCCTTCTAGAACTCTCTTCAATTCCTCAGGATTTTGCATTGCAGCAAACCCAAATACGATAATAATTCCAACAATAAGAAGGATATAAAGTATACTCAATATTAGTCCGATTATTGAACAAACGCGACCTGCTTTAGAGTTTTTATAAGAGCTTTCTGTATAAAAACCAGGGTTTTCTATATACAATCTCCTATCCTTGTTACCAAGTACCAATCCAATGATACCAAGGATTAATCCTGGTAAACCATAGCAGCAGCAGGATAAAATTGCAAGGATACCTAATACCAATACAGGTGTACTGTTTGGTAATGCTTGTAGTCCAAATGATCCAAATTGAGGAACAGGATCAACCGGCTTCTTAAATTCTGGTGGTTTTGGGGCCGGATTGTTTTCTGGCGTGTCTTGAGGGAATTGATTTTCTGACATATTGATAATGTTTAATATAAGTTATGATTATAAATTTTGTAAACGTAATTGAGCACTATAACTAATGCAATAAATAGGTATAGTAATTTTATCGTCCTGGCACCTTGTTTAAAATCAAATTTTAAATGTGCAGGAACAAAGATCAAAAGCATAACAATGGGTAAAGAAGCGGGAAATAAATGTATCGATGACTTCACATCACCCTGGATTAGGGCTAATAATGACCTTTGAAAACCACAACCCGGACAATCCAATCCTGTATGACTCTTGAACGGACAAGTCAGCAAATGCCCTTTAAGCCAGTCAATTATCAAAAAGTATGATAGTAAAAATTGCATTTTAATTCAGGAGCTATTTAGTGTCACTAATTTAGTTTAAAAATTTAACTAAACTTAACTTTTTTAGTTAAACACATGATAATTCCAAATGCAAAGACTGGCCTTTAAACACTAAACAAATCGTGAACTGACAGGGTACGATGAAAAGACTATTAAACTAAGAAAAGCAGCGGCTTTCACAGTGCCAGATTTTATTTCAAAGACTGTCTGGGTTCGGTCTGCCTTCGGCCTGGGTTCGGACGTCGGTTATCCATTCGGTATCCGTTGGCTATCGGTTCTGCATCATTGGTATATCTAAATGATAGCTAAACAAGCCAGAACGGCGTGCTAATGCATATCAAATACACGAAGCCAAGTACCAAATAAACCGAAAGTGCGATTGAGCGTTAATAAAGCGATAAATGAATACACGCCTAAACAATGGAAAAAAGATGAATCCTAAATTGGCACTTGATGGAAGAAATAGGAGAGATTACCAACTAAATTGCCATTGTAAAGTTATATTGAGCAACATGAGTAGTTTACGTTTTAGGAGTTTTGAATTTGGTTAAACTATTCCCTACTTTTGCATAAGAAATACAGGGAAATAAACAAAAGGTGTGCAAATAGCGTGAAAGCAATATTTCATCTTCTCGTAACTTACTGTATTTCATAAACTTAATCAACAACAACATGTCATCAGTAGAGACAACTTTCATTCCTTATAAAGTTAAGGACATTTCACTGGCAGAATGGGGCCGCAAAGAGATCGGTTTAGCAGAGGCAGAAATGCCAGGCTTAATGTCACTTCGCGAAGAATTCGGTCCATCACAACCATTAAAAGGTGCTCGCATCGCAGGCTGCCTTCACATGACCATCCAAACTGCAGTTTTAATTGAAACCCTTGTCGCCCTTGGCGCAGAGGTTACCTGGTCATCATGCAACATTTTCTCCACACAAGATCACGCTGCGGCTGCTATTGCTGCTGCAGGCATCCAGGTTTATGCCTGGAAAGGATTAGACGAAGAGAGTTTTGACTGGTGTATCGAGCAGACTTTACACTTCGGTGCAGATCAGCAACCTTTAAACATGATTCTTGATGATGGTGGTGATTTAACCAACATGGTTTTCGACAAATTCCCTGAGCTTATCGCTGATATCAAAGGTTTATCAGAAGAGACTACCACAGGCGTTCACCGTTTATACGAACGCATGAAAAACGGAACATTGCATTTACCTGCAATCAATGTAAATGATTCAGTTACCAAATCTAAATTCGACAACAAATACGGTTGCCGTGAATCACTAGTTGATGCAATTCGTCGTGCTACTGACATCATGATGGCTGGTAAAGTTGCTGTTGTAGCTGGTTACGGAGATGTAGGTAAAGGCTCAGCAGAATCATTGAGCTCACAGGGTGTACGTGTAATCGTATCTGAAATCGATCCGATTTGTGCATTGCAAGCCGCAATGGAAGGTTACGAAGTTAAGAAATTCGCTACAGCTGTTTTAGAAGCTGACATCATCGTTACCACAACTGGTAACTGCAATATCGTTCGTGCTGAACACTTCAAGGTAATGAAAGACAAAGCGATCGTTTGTAATATTGGCCACTTTGATAACGAGATTGATGTAGCCTGGTTAAACTCCAATTACGGTGATACTAAAATTGAAATCAAGCCACAAGTTGACAAATACACAATTGATGGTAAAGACATCATCCTTTTGGCTGAAGGCCGTTTGGTTAACCTTGGTTGCGCAACCGGCCATCCAAGTTTCGTTATGTCTGCATCATTCACTAATCAAACTTTAGCGCAATTAGAGCTTTGGACAAATCCAGGTAAGTACGAGAACAAAGTATATGTTCTTCCTAAATATCTTGATGAAAAAGTGGCCCGTTTACACCTTGCAAAAATAGGCGTTGAACTTGATGTATTGGATCAATACCAGGCTGATTATATTGGCGTACCTGTTGAAGGTCCTTTTAAACCTGAAGCTTACAGATACTAATCTAATTACCCGGCAACAATTAAAGTTGCCAACAACCATAAAAAAGGGATACCGCTTCATGCAGTATCCCTTTTTCGCTATTAAGAATGCTCACTCCCTATCAAAACAAATTTTTATCTTTGTATTATGGCAAACCTTTCTGTAAACATCAATAAAATTGCAACCCTGCGCAATAGTCGCGGTGGCAACAACCCAGACTTGGTAAAAGTAGCGTTAGATTGTGAGCGCTTTGGTGCGGAAGGAATTACCGTTCACCCAAGACCGGACGAAAGACATATCCGCTATCAGGATGTATATGATCTTAAGGCTGCAATTAAAACAGAACTTAACATTGAAGGTAATTGCAGAGAAAATAAATTTGTTGACCTCGTATTGGCCAATAAACCTGCACAGGTTACACTTGTACCAGATTCAAATGGCCAGATTACCTCAAACCACGGCTGGGACACCATTAAGCACCACCGTTACCTAAAAGAAATGGTTTCCTTATTTAAGGGAGAGGGTATCCGCGTTTCCATTTTTGTAGATCCTGTTGTTGATATGGTGAAAGCTGCCGCAGATACCGGCACTGACAGGGTTGAGTTGTATACAGAAGCCTACGCACATAACTATTACGACAATAGAGAAAAATCGATTGTTCCATATATTGCCGCAGCACACAAAGCACATGACTTAGGATTAGGTATAAACGCGGGCCATGATCTCGATCTGCATAACCTTAAATACTTCTCAGCAAGCATTCCAGGACTGTTAGAAGTAAGCATAGGTCATGCCCTGATCAGCGATGCAATTTATCTGGGACTAGAGAACACCATCCAAATGTATCTTGCCCAGCTTAAACACTAAATCGTTACCCAATTGTGCTTTAATCTTGGAATGAAATAGGCGTATTTTTATTAACTTTGCGCAACTTTTATTCAAAGCATTCATGAGCTTAAACATTCATTACCAAGAAGACTTTAAAGACCGTCACATTGCACCCAATTCAGACGATACCACTGCGATGCTTGCTATCCTTGGGGTAGGTTCTGTCGACGAATTGATAGAACAAACCATTCCTCAAAAGATAAGGTTAAAGCAAGCCTTAAATTTACCGGCAGCAAAATCTGAGAAAGATTACCTGAGTGCTTTAAAGCAAACTGCTTCACTGAATAAGGTATTTAAGTCGTACATCGGGCAGGGATATTATGACACCATAACTCCTGGCGTTATCTTAAGAAATGTAATGGAAAACCCGGGTTGGTATACGCAATATACCCCTTACCAGGCAGAGATTGCTCAGGGTCGCTTACAAGCACTGCTCAATTTCCAAACTACAGTTATTGACCTAACAGGAATGGAAATTGCGAATGCTTCTTTACTTGATGAGGGTACCGCAGCTGCTGAAGCCATGTTTATGCAATACAGCCTGCGTAAAAACCAATCTGCTAAAAAATTCTTCGTTTCTAGACTGATATTTCCTCAAACCATAGATATACTTAAAACCCGAGCAAATCCTTTCGGCATTGAATTGGTAATAGGAGATCACCTGACCTTTGGCTTGCATGACGAATTCTTTGGTGCCATCGTACAATATCCCGCAGGTAACGGCGAGGTTTATAACTACACCGCATTCGCGGAACAAGCGCATGAAAAAAATGTAAAGATCACCGTCATTGCAGATCTATTGAGCCTTACCTTATTAACTCCTCCGGGCGAATGGGGTGCAGATATTGTAGTTGGTACAAGTCAGCGTTTCGGTGTTCCAATGGGATTTGGTGGTCCGCATGCTGCATTCTTTGCCACTAAAGATGAATACAAACGTTCCATACCCGGCAGGATAATTGGCGTTACGATAGACAGTAACAATAACTATGCACTTCGTATGGCACTTCAAACCCGCGAACAGCATATCCGCAGAGACAAAGCTACATCCAACATCTGTACCGCTCAGGCCCTCTTGGCAATTATGGCTGGATTTTATGCCGTATACCATGGTCCGAAAGGCTTAAAGCAAATTGCAGAACGCACCCATGGCTTGGCAATAACATTAGCAGAATCATTAAAAAAAGCCGGATATAATGTATTGAGCAAGGTTTATTTTGACACCATCCAGTTGGACCTTCATGATCTTGCAGATTCTATACATAGAGAATGTATAGACAATGAGATTAATCTACATTATAATGGGCCTATTGTTACCATCTCTTTGGATGAAACAACCTCGTTTGACGATGTTAAATTGCTAATCAAAATATTCTCTAAAGTAAAAGCAATTGCTGCGGATGCTGTAGAAATGCCAGAAGGACTTATAGAGACCGTAATACCTGCTGCTTTACAACGTAGCTCTACTTATTTAACGCATCCAATATTTAACGAACACCATTCTGAGCATGAAATGCTCCGCTATATTAAATCACTAGAGGCAAAAGATTTATCGCTTTGTCACTCTATGATTGCCCTTGGTTCGTGTACCATGAAACTGAATGCCACTACAGAAATGATTCCTGTTACCTGGCCTGAATTTGGTAAAGTACATCCCTTTGCTCCTGCAGATCAGGTAACGGGTTACTATACTGTTTTCAATGAGCTGGACAAATGGCTTAGCGAAATCACTGGCTTTGCAGCAATGAGCCTTCAACCAAATGCTGGCGCACAGGGTGAGTATGCAGGACTGATGGTAATTAGGGCTTATCACCAGGATCGTGGTGATTACCACCGCAACATTGCGCTTATTCCTTCTTCTGCTCATGGTACAAATCCTGCCTCGGCAGCAATGGCCGGCATGAAGATCGTTGTAGTTAAGTCACTGGAAAACGGAAACATAGACGTAGATGATTTAAAAGCTAAGGCGCAGCTATATGCCGATAACTTATCGTGCTTAATGGTCACCTACCCTTCCACTCACGGTGTTTTCGAAGAAAGCATTATCGATATTTGTAATACCATCCATGAAAATGGTGGCCAAGTTTATATGGACGGCGCAAACATGAACGCTCAGGTTGGCTTAACAAGTCCGGCCAACATTGGTGCAGACGTTTGTCACCTTAATCTTCATAAAACTTTCTGTATTCCTCATGGAGGAGGCGGACCGGGCATGGGACCAATTGGTGTTGCAAAACACCTGGTTAAATACCTTCCAGGCCATGCTGTGGTAGATATCAATCACGAAAAATCAATACATGCAGTATCTTCTGCTCCTTGGGGATCTGCTTCAATACTGATCATATCACATGCTTACATCGCTATGATGGGTGCAGAGGGATTAACCAATGCAACCAGGTATGCAATATTGAATGCCAACTACATGAAAGCCAGACTTGAAGCACATTACCCGGTATTGTACTCAGGTGCAAACGGACGCTGTGCCCACGAGATGATATTGGACTGTCGCGCATTCAAGAACAACGGAATTGAGGTGGTTGATATCGCAAAACGACTAATGGACTATGGTTTCCATGCGCCAACTGTATCTTTTCCTGTAGCAGGCACATTGATGGTTGAGCCGACAGAGAGCGAACCTAAGCACGAACTTGACCGTTTCTGTGATGCTTTAATAGCCATCAGAAAAGAAATCTCTGAAGTAGAGAACGGAACATTAGATAAAGCAGATAATCCTTTAAAAAATGCCCCGCACACATCGGCCGTAGTAACTGGCAATGAATGGTCACATGCTTACAGCAGACAAACTGCAGCATTCCCGCTTCCTTATGTTGCGGCATATAAGTTCTGGCCTTCAGTTGGCAGGGTAAATGATTCTTATGGTGATAGGTCATTGATCTGCGCCTGCCCACCAATAGAGAGCTATGAAAAAAGCGAAAGCTTTGCTTAAATCTTAACATAGATCAACATCCAACGTTAAACCTTTTGATACATTTGTCTTCTAAGATGTATCAAAAGGTTTAATATAAATACACGAGACTTAATCACAAATAACAATGAAGTTAAAAATCACATCAGTTGCGTTACTGCTTTTAGTTGTTGTCAGCTCTGCATTCGTAGCGCCATTTAAAGCTGTTACTTATAAAGTAGATGCGGAAAAATCAACCTTAAACTGGACTGGCAGAAAACTTACTGGAACCCACAACGGCACTATTGCACTGCAATCCGGCAACCTATTATTCGACGGCAAAAAATTAGCAGGCGGAAACTTTATCATCAATATGCCTACCATAAAAGACAATGATAAAAGTGATAAACTTGAAGGGCACCTGAAAGCGGATGATTTCTTTGGCGTTGATAAATTTGCGACTTCTGCTTTAGTAATTAAGAAGGTTGCAGCTGGGACAGGTAACAATGTTACTGTCACAGCAGATTTAACAATTAAAGGAATTACCAATCCGGTAACCTTTCCTGCAACGGTAACCTGGAATACTGATGGTACGGTAACTGCAGCTGCAGATAAGATTATTGTAGACAGAACAAAATATGGCATCAAATTCAGGTCAAAAGGCATGTTTCCTGATGTTGGCGATAAAATGATTTATGATGAGTTCGAGCTGTCTGTTAAGCTTATAGGTAAGAAATAATTAAAAATTAAAAAACGAAAAGGCCATTGCACATAGCAATGGCCTTTTTTATGATAAAAATAAACTAAGAGTTTAAACATTTAAATAATATTTCTCTATATTAGTTGTACACAATATCCCTTTTGTTAACACATTATGTCAGATTCTAAAATCAACCTCCTCGTTATAGACGATGATGAAATCAACATCTTCATTATCAAAAAGATCGTAGCAAAAACCGGTTATAACGTTGATATGATATCAAAGAACAACGGCCAGCTAGCAATCGATTATTTGGCTCAGATAGCTGAAGATAACGATAGATTTCCTCATTTAATGCTTATAGATATCAATATGCCGGTCCTAAATGGATGGGAATTTCTTGAAGCATACGATACATTAAACCCCAACCAAAAGGCAGATATGTATATGCTTTCTTCTTCTGTATACGAGAATGATATTGAAAAAGCTAAAACGTACAAATCTATTAAAGGATTTATATCCAAGCCTTTGTCTATTGATCGACTAACAGAATTATTAAGGCTAATCACGCCTTAACCTATATTACTTTAAAGTTTCCATTAGTTAACTCCACGTATCCGCTTGACCGCGACTTGCCATGGTAAAATAGGCAGTTCCAATGTTCGTCAGCTGCTTTAATACCAAACTCTTCTCTAAGCTCCATCGCCTTCCTTCCATCGAAATCGTATTTCGCAATAAACTTTTTGATTAGTTCTTCAGGTTCTGGCAGCACATCACCACCAAAAAACACTTTATCTGTTCCATCATCAACCAAAAACACCTGATGATACGGAGTATGAGCACCCGTTAGCTCATAACTGATCTCGGTAGTTAAAGTACCAGAATCCTCTACAAAATGCAGCTGTGCATTTCGCTGTAAAAATTCAAAAATCTCTGTCTTATAGGATGATGAACTATTGGTAAAAGCAGTTTCCCACTCCCCTTGTTGTATTACATAAGTGGCGTGAGGAAAACTCAATTCCATCTTCTCATTTACATAGCGGACCATGCCGCCGGAATGGTCAAAATGCAAATGAGACATCAATACCAAGTCTATGTCGTCAGGATCAAACCCAGCCTTTCTGATGTTTTCATGAAGTATAAACTTTCCTTCTGCATTGCTATAGCCCAGACCCGTGTCAAAAAGTATCAGGCTATTGTTGGTTTGTACTAAAAATGGCTGAACATATATAAATAAAGAAGCCGGACGATCCTTTGGATTATCTACGGCGGCATCAAACGGAACAAACTTCTTAGTAGCATCTACAGAGTAGGAACCTTCGTATAATGTGAAAACTTGCAATGGCGTAATCTTAGTGAGAAAAAAAGAATAAATGATATATTTACCTTATCAACGCAAAGATATAGAACCTGCGTGAACATACAACCAAATGACGACGAAGAAAAGATGGGTGGAAACACCAAAAGGCGATGAGGAGTCGGCAATTTTATTAGCGCAACATCTAAATATAGACATCACTTTAGCTGAAATACTAGTACAAAGAAACATCACTTCTTTTGATCAGGCCAAAGACTTTTTCAGGCCCAGACTGGAACTGCTTCATGATCCTTACCTGATGAAGGACATGGACAAAGCCATTCAAAGAATAGATCAGGCTATAGAAAATGGAGAAAATATACTGATCTACGGAGATTACGATGTAGATGGAACTACTGCTGTTGCGCTTGCCTACAGCTTTTTCAATCAGATTACCAGCAATATTGAATATTACATTCCAGACCGGCACAAAGAAGGCTATGGAATTTCCCGTACCGGTATTGATTATGCTCACAACAATAACTATACACTAATCATCGCACTGGATTGTGGTATTAAATCAATTGAAATAATTGCTTATGCCAAAACCTTAGCTATCGATTTCATTATATGTGATCATCATCTTCCCGGAGAGGAAATACCGCAGGCCGTAGCAGTCTTGGATCCAAAGCGTAAAGATTGCAGTTATCCCTTTAAAGAGCTTGCCGGTTGTGGAATAGGATTTAAGCTGGCTCAGGCTTATAGCATAAAACACAATCTGGCCGACCACACCTATCTTCAATACTTAGACTTGGTGATGGTCAGTATTGCTGCTGATATAGTACCTATTGAAGATGAAAACAGGATTTTAGCCTACCATGGTTTACTAAAACTAAATTCCAATCCCTGTAAGGGTTTAAAGGCTTTAATGGATAGCTCTGGCAAACCAAAAACCTATACACTAACAGACATTGTTTTCAGTCTGGCACCAAGAATTAATGCCGCAGGGCGAATGGATCATGGCAAGCAGGCAGTAAAAATGCTGATCTGCGATGAGGACAATGCTGCGCTAGAGCAAAGCGATTTCATTAATTTACAAAACACAGATCGCAGACATTCCGACAAAACAATTACTGCAGAAGCACTTGCTTTAATAGACGAATCTGAAATCCTGATCGGAAAGAAAACAACAGTTGTTTATAACCAGAACTGGAACAAAGGTGTTATTGGCATCGTTGCTTCCCGACTCACAGAAAAATACTACCGGCCAACCATAGTTTTAACAGAATCAAATGGGTTTTTAACAGGCTCTGCCCGATCTGTTGCGGGGTTTGACTTATACGAAGCCCTGTTGGCTTGTCAAGATCTGATGGAGCAATTTGGCGGGCACAAGTTCGCTGCCGGACTAACCCTAAAGCCAGAAAACATTACCCTTTTTTCCGAGCGCTTTGAACAAGTAGTTGCCGCAAGCATAACGGACGACCTCCTTTGTCCTGAAGTTACCATAGATAGCGAAATTGAATTGGCGCAGATAAACGGCAAGTTTCAGCGGATTATTGCACAAATGGCACCTTTTGGTCCACACAACAATGCCCCCGTATTCGTTACCCATAACGTTTACCTGCAGCGGTATGCGCAGGTAGTTGGCGAAAAACACCTTAAGTTTAGTATAAAACAACTAAATTCAGCAAATTTTGATTGTATTGGATTCGGTCTCGCAGAGTACGAAAAGCTGTTACAACTAAATCAGCCTTTTTCTGTTTGTTATACAGTAGAGGAAAATGTATGGCGAGATCAGCGGACCATACAATTAAACGTCAAAGCAATAAAAATTGATAATTAAGATACCAAATGATATTAAAAGCAGAGCATCTGATTAAGAAATACAAGCAGAGAACCGTTGTAAACGACGTTTCTTTCTCTGTTAGTCAGGGTGAAATTGTAGGCCTGCTGGGACCAAATGGAGCAGGTAAAACCACCTCCTTTTATATGATTGTAGGCTTGATTAAGCCCAATGAGGGAACCATTTTTCTTGATGATCAAGACATTACTGCTGATGCCATGTACAAACGTGCGCAAAAAGGCATCGGCTACCTTGCCCAGGAAGCATCTGTTTTTAGAAAGCTTTCTGTAGAAGACAACATTATGGCCATTCTGGAGATGACTGATATGAGCAAAGAAGAACGTCATGAAAAGCTAGAGGAACTCATCAGCGAGTTCAGTCTTCATAAAGTTAGAAAAAACCGGGGCGACCTGTTATCAGGTGGGGAAAGAAGAAGGACAGAGATTGCCAGGGCATTGGCTGCCAGTCCCAACTTTATCCTACTGGATGAGCCCTTTGCAGGTGTAGATCCAATAGCTGTAGAAGAAATTCAAACCATAGTTTATAAACTCAAACAAAAGAATATTGGCATATTGATTACCGATCACAATGTTCAGGAAACACTGTCTATTACAGATAGGGCTTACTTGCTGTTTGAAGGTAAAATATTGGAATCTGGTACACCAGAAGTACTTGCTGCCAATGAAATGGTTAGAAGAGTGTATCTTGGCTCCAACTTCGTATTGCGCAGTAAAAATCTATAACCAGATTAAACCCTTATGGCAATTGTAAATTCTATTTTTACATGGTATATGAAAAAGCGTGTTCATCAGATCGAGCTTTTCATGAAATATCCCCATGATGTGCAGGAAGAGTGGTTTCACAAGTTGATTAGCACTGCAAAAGACACCGAATGGGGAGAAAAATACCATTACGATAGCATTGAAAACCCCAAGCAATTCAAACAAAGGGTTCCAATTCAAAATTACGATACCTTAAAGCCGTACATCGAGCGGATGCTAAACGGCGAGCAAAACATTCTGTGGCCAACAGAAATTAAATGGTTCGCCAAATCATCAGGAACCACCAGCGACAGGAGTAAGTTTATTCCTGTATCAGAAGAATCTTTACAGGAGTGCCATTTTAAAGGCGGTAAAGACCTGCTTTCTATCTTTTGCAACAACCGCCCTGAAAACCAAATACTATCAGGTAAAGGACTCGTCCTTGGTGGAAGTCACCAAATTAACAAGCTTAACGAAGATTCCTTTTATGGTGATCTATCAGCTGTACTGATCAAAAACCTACCCATGTGGGCAGAATATTACCGTACGCCGAACATGTCAATCGCCCTGATGGACAATTACGAAACCAAGATGGAAAAGATGGCCGAGGCCACCATCAAAGAAAACGTAACCAGCATTGCCGGCGTTCCTACCTGGACTATTGTACTCGCAAAAAAAGTACTGGAAATTACCGGCAAGAATAACTTGCTAGAAGTATGGCCAAATTTGGAACTTTATACCCATGGTGCTGTAAACTTCAAACCCTATAGAGAACAGTTTAAAGAGCTGATACCCTGTGCAGACATGTATTACCTGGAAACCTACAATGCTTCTGAAGGCTTCTTTGGCATACAGGATGAAGTGAATTCTGATGAAATGCTGCTCATGCTAGACTACGGCGTTTATTATGAGTTCCTTCCTATTGAGAACCTGGGCGATGAATACGCAAACACGCTTGCCCTCGATCAGGTGGAACTGAATAAAAATTACGCAATCATCATATCAACAAACGGCGGCCTTTGGCGTTACATGATTGGAGATACCGTACAATTTACCAACATCGCTCCATACCGCATCAAAATTACCGGCCGTACCAAGCATTTTATCAATGCCTTTGGAGAAGAAGTGATTATTGACAATGCAGAGCAAGCCATTTGCAAAGCATGTGACGCTACCGGAGCAGTCTTTAAAGATTATACTGCTTGTCCTATTTACTTTAAGGGAGAAGATGTAGGCGGCCACGAATGGATTATAGAATTTGATCAGCAGCCAAATGATTTTGAAAAGTTTGTTGATGTGCTGGACCAAACGCTGAGAGACGTAAACTCTGATTATGACGCCAAGCGATTTAAAGACATGGCGCTTAAGCGACCAGTAGTACACAACGCCCCAGCGAATACCTTTTATAACTGGCTTAAGAAAAAAGGTAAACTTGGCGGCCAGCATAAAGTACCGCGATTGGCAAACGATAGAAATTACGTAGACGAAATTTTAGAGTTGCTGTAGTGATTTTTTTTAGCTAATTTCAAATAGCTAAAAATTAATACTTATGAAGAAGGTACAACAAATACTAGATGCGAAGCCGTCGCAAATATTTTCAGTAGCTGAAAACTCATCAGTTCTTTCGGGACTTCAATTAATGATGGAGCGAAATGTTAGTGCCCTGCTAATTACAAAAGAAGATGTATTAACTGGAATCTTTACAGAACGGGATTATGCCAGAAAGATTATCCTACACGGAAAAACATCTGCTGACACCAGCATTCATGAAGTAATGACGGCAGACCCTATTACCGTACAACCAGCAGACAGCATTGAAAAATGCATGCAAATCATGACCGATAAACACATCAGGCATTTGCCGGTGATGAAGGATGGCAATTTGCTGGGGATGGTCTCTATTGGAGACCTTGTAAAATTTATCATTGCAGATCAGAAACAAACCATATCACAACTGGAAAACTACATCAGCAGTTAATAAAGAAATTGCCGGCTGAACAAATCAACCGGCAATTTCGTTTATACAACTACCAGATTTTAACCCTGTCTTTTGGAGCAAGATATAATGAATCTGTAGGTTTAACTTTAAACGCCTCATAAAACTCAGGAATATTTCTCACCACACCATTTACCCTAAATTTAGCAGGAGAATGCGGATCAGTACCAACCTGATTTCTCAGGGCTTCTTCGTTAGCTTTATTTAACCAGGCCTGTGCCCAGCCAATCAATACACGCTGCTCTCCGGTAAAACCATCCATTACTGGAGCAGGCTTACCATCTAAGCTAGTTTTATAAGCTTTCATCGCAATGCTTAATCCACCTAAATCGCCAATATTCTCACCCAAGGTGAAAGTACCATTTACACTCAGGTCAGGGAAAACTTTAAAGCTATTGTATTGTGCTACCAAAGCATTGGTGCGTTTTTTAAATTCAGAAAGATCCTTTGGAGTCCACCAGTTTCTTAACACGCCATCGCCATCAAAAGTACTGCCCTGATCATCAAAACCATGACCAATTTCATGCCCAATTACGGCACCAATACCACCATAGTTCACCGCATCATCAGCTTCCATGTCAAAAAACGGAGGTTGTAAAATAGCAGCCGGAAAAACGATCTCGTTAAGCGTAGGATTATAATAAGCATTAACCGTTTGTGGCGTCATGCCCCATTCCTTACGGTCAACCACCTTACCCAACTTGTTCATTGTCCGGTTATATTCAAACTCAGTGGCACGCAATGAATTGCCATACAAATCACCCTTAACAACTTTAAGTGCGCCATAATCTCTCCAGGTATCCGGATATCCGATTTTAGGCATAAACTTATTGATTTTAACAAGCGCTTGTTTCTTTGTTTCAGGGCTCATCCAATCTAATGCATTGATACTGGTTTCATAAGCTTTAAGCAGGTTGTTTACCAATTTCAACATTCTTTCTTTTGCTGCAGGCGGGAAATGTTTCTCTACATACAACTTACCCACCATTTCACCAAGGTTAGCATTAACCATACTCACAGCTCGGCGCCATTGTGGTTTTTGCTCTTTAATTCCCAACATGGTTTTAGAATAGAAATCAAAATTTTCCTGATCCAACGCAGTGTTTAAAAGAGTAGCTGCACCAGTTATAGCGCCCCATTTAAAATAATTCTTCCAGGTATCAATAGGTGTACTTTTAAATATGGCATTCAAATCCTTAGTATAAGCAACCTGGGTAACAACAATACTATCAGGATTTTTAATACCAGCCTCAGTTAAGAAAGTATTCCAATCAAAATCCGGAGTAAGGGTACCTAAACTTTTCACTGCATATTTATTGTACAATGCGGCAATATTACGGGTATCCTCTTTCTTCATTTGCTTTCCTGCAAGTTGAGTTTCCAGGGCCATTATTTGCGCTGCCTTAGCTTTAGCATCAGTTATGCCGGCAAGCATCAGCATCTTCTCCATATGGTTTACATATTTAGCACGCAACGCTACCGATTTAGCATCTGTTAAAAAGTAATATTCACGGTCTGGCAAGCCCAATCCGCCTTGCCAGGTTAGCAGCATATAACGTTTTGGGTCTTTAAAATCTTCACTAACGCTTACGTTAAACGGAATTTTAATCCCTACCCTATTGGCATAAGCCATATAAGAAACCAGGTCCTTAGCTGATTTAATGGCATCAATTTTAGTCAGTTCTGCAGTTAATGGGGCAAGGCCGATAGAATCACGCACCTTCATATTCATGTAAGACTCATATAAATCACCAATCTTCTGTTCCTCTGACCCATCCTTCGGACTACCCTTGGCCGCATTTTCGATAATTGCTTTTACATCTTCCTGCGCCTTGTCGTTCACAATAGATCCGGCACCATACGATGCCTTATCAGACGGCAACTTGGTATTCTTAACCCAGGTACCGTTTACATAAGCAGTAAAGTTATCGCCAGGATTTACCGTAGTATCCATGTTCTTTACACTGATCCCGGAATGCAGTTCGCCGATAGTACCACTGCTTTTGCAAGATGCCAAACCCAATATACCGAGGGCAACCAGCGGCATCACTAATTTGTTAGTTTTATTCATCAGTTTTTTTTTGAATTAATATCGTTAGTGCCCAGATCTAGATCGGACGAATAAAATTAGCAATATTTTTTCGGTAATGGAATTTTACAAAAAGATAACTTTTTAGTAACAACAAAGGCCTGATTCTTGATCAAAATTTAGTCTCACCACAAGTTAAAATATGATAGAATTTTACAAAAGCGTCTCAGTTATTGTACTGTTTAGCATAGTTATCCTGATTACGCTCGTCGAAATGTATTTTAGTTACAACCACGACAAGCAACACTACCATAAAAAAGACACCTGGACCAATATATACCTGATGGTTCTTGCATTTTTTATTAACCTAACCACCAAGGCAGCCACTTTCCTGTTGCTACATTATGTTTATTTACATTACCGTTTATTTCAAATCCACAACACCTTTTTATACTGGTTAGTACTTGTTTTGGCGCAAGATTTCCTTTACTGGGTATTGCATTACACAGGCCACTACGTCAGGTTTTTCTGGGCGATGCACGTAACGCACCATTCATCAACATTTTTTAACCTAACCACCGGTTTCAGGTCTACCGTTTTTGAGCCCTTGTACCGCGTATTCTTTTACCTGCCCCTTGCATTAATTGGCTTTGATGCCTTTGATATTTTGTTTGCCTATTTGATCACACAGATTTACGGAAACATTGTACATACACAGGTGGTAAAAAAATTGCACCCTATTATTGAGTATTTACTTGTTACCCCTTCTCACCACCGGGTGCATCATGCCAGTAATTTGAGGTATTTGGATAAAAATATGGGTATGGTACTGATCCTGTGGGATCGGATGTTTGGCACCTTCCAGGCCGAAATCGAACAGGAAGAAATCAAATTCGGATTAACCAAACAACCAGAAGACAGTGGACCGGTAAACATTGTATTCCATGAGTTTATAGCAATATGGGCAGACATGAAAAAAACACCAAGCTACCGCAATAAGTTAAAATACATCTTCTACCCACCCGGCTGGAGCCACGACAACAGTACACAAACAGCAAAAGAGATGCAGCGGAATATTCGCTACATTTGAGCATGAAGTATCTAAGGCAGGTTTATGAAGAAGTCAAAGTAGCCAAAGACCAGAATTTACAAGACCTGCTTTGGCAGTTAATCTGCTATTCGCCCAAAATGCCAGCCAGACTGCACCAACAACAATTATTGGATGTAGCTTCACCATCAACACTTCAGGTATTTGACCGTTACTTCTCTAAATCTACACTGCACTTCAAATTCTTTAAATGGGGAGAAGGTTCCAAAAAAATTTTGCTTACCCATGGATGGGGCTCTAAATCAATAGATTTTAGCGAGCTGATAAAATCACTTTTACTTTTAGAAGATGTAGAGATCTGGGCCTTTGATGCACCAGGCAACGGCAGTTCTGAAGGCGAGCTCAGCAACCTGTTCTTGTTTATGGAAGCCATTAAACAAATTGAAAATACCTTTGGTATACCTGATGTAATGATAGGCCACTCTCTTGGTGGCATGGCCAACGTTGGTGCCATACAGCAAACCAAAATTGCGCCCAAGCTATTGATCAGCATCGCTCCGCTAATCAATTTAACAGAAAATTTCAAAGCCAGCATGACCGCATCTGGCGTAACCTTAACTGAACAACAAAAATTCCTTAATACATTTCAAGAACTTTTCGGACAAAGCACCGAAGATTTCTCACTCTTAAAGATGTATGATTTTAAGGAGTCGGTTAATCATTTCCTATTATATGATAGCAGCGACCAGATTTCTCCTACCCATTTTATAATGGAATTCCTAGCCGATAACCCTGAAATAAAGGCCGCAGCCTACTCCCACACCACGCATGCAAAAATAATTATAGACCCAGAAGTAATTGCAGCGATAGTTTCCTTTATTAAGAAGTATATATAGTTCCCTTCAGCCATCAAAAACCCTTGATCTTACTAGAATGATAGTTCGTTTGGTTTAAATCCCAGACAACATAGGGATGAGTTTTTACCTAATCAGATATTTACTGTAATTTAATTAGGAGTTAATCAGGACCTAATAGGGACATTGTCCCTGTTACCTCCCTGTTACGTCCCTGTTACCTCCCTATTAGGTCCCTGTTAGTTATTATGCATTCATTAACTTACTATAGTTCAGCCCTTAACTTAAGCTTACGAAAATCCTTTACTACTAAAACAAATATAATTATATATGCTAAATTTTAGCCCATAAAAATAGCAGATACAATCTTATTACTTCGCATCAAACAAATAACCACTATAAGCCAGTCCTTTTGCAACACTTTTAAAATTATCACCTGAATTTAGGGTGATGTGTGGGAATTTGGTTTTAAATAATTTTTGAATGCTGCCCACCATGGAAGTCCCACCCGTTAGGAAAAGACTATCAATGTCGTTCACGTTTATATTATGCTGCAACATAAAATTATTAAGGTAATCTTCAATGCGTGTTACATCTTTTTCAATGATCTGTTCATAATGCAGCAAGGAGATCTCTTCTTTGATGGTAATATCCATTTTTTTATAGCTGAATACAGATCGTTCTGCTTTTGATAAGGCAATTTTTGTTTTTTCAATGGACTGAAACACAGAGTAACCTAAATTATTATCTATAAGTGTGATCAGGTTCTTGAATTTGGGATCGTTACCCGAAAAGTAGTAGTAATTCTCAATGTCTTTTTTAATACGCTGACCATTAAAGAAATTCATCTGTTCCCAAGAGCAGATGTTAACGAAAAGCGATTTAGGCACGGTTAATATCTTACCCAATGTAGCTTCATAGGTGGTGTATTTGCCAAAGTAAGGCGTGCCTACCTCCCACATAAAAGAAGAATCAAAGCTATCTCCACCGATGTAAATACCTCCGTTAGCCATCATGTCATTCTTCCTGTCTGCAGCCCCCACTTTTGCAGGGTCTAATACCAGATAAGTAAAATCTGTTGTACCTCCACCCAAATCGGCTACAAGTACATTTTCCTTTTTTTGCAGCGTTTTCTCGTACGCAAAAGCGGCTCCAATGGGTTCAAATTGGAAACGAACCTCTGTAAAACCTGCAAGTTCGGCTGCTTTGCTCAGCCTATTCTGCGCAAGCTTATCCTTTTGTACATTATCATCATCAAAAAACACCGGTCGTCCAATAACCGCCTTTTTGCAATCCTGACCAATTAATTCATCGGCTTTGCTTTTAAGTTCTTTTAGAATGATGGCAACCAGATCTGATGCATTGTACTTTTTATTTTGGATGCGGGTTTCTGTAAAACTGCTTCGAGAGAGGATTTGCTTTATTGATTTGATAAAGCGGCCCTTCATGCCATCATTAAGATATTCTGCAATGGCTTCCTCTCCTACCACATAATTTTGTTCGTCTGCACCTTTTATCTGGTGGTAAAAATAAATGAGCGAGGGAATAATGATCGTACTGTGAATTTCTTTAGCATCTTCATCATAAATTGCCAATGCTGAATTGGTTGTTCCAAAGTCTATACCGTATAAATATTTTTTCATAAAAGGGATGCAAAACTAATAAAAAAACCCACAACAATAACCTTATTGATAGTCCACTTTGGGCGGTTAATTTATAAGTGCTTTATTACAAACCTTTAATGCTGCTTCGACAAACTTGGTCATTACACTTGGTAATAAAAAAGAAACGCCAAGCACTGTTGCTTGGCGTTGATACTAAATATATGCTATGGAGAACTACGAGGTTTTCTTCCTTTAAATGTTATAAACCAAAAATTAAGGTGTTATTTTGATAATGTCTGTTCCATTGGCTTTTAAATAGAGGTTACCTCCTGCGTCTGCGTGAAACATTATTCCAAGGTTTGCAGTTGGCTCCTTATAAAACACCGGAGAAGCAACACTAAATGGCTTGATATAAAACTTGGTTATAAGTGTACTAGTTCCGCCGTTGCCATTTTTAGTTTTACGAATATAATAATAATGCATTAAGCTATTAGCGGCATCACCATCCTGCGGATAAATGGCATAAAAGTTCTCGCTGCCATCTAAGGTGTATGAAAATTGAAAATCCAATGCAGAGTTGCCGATTTTGGCATTATCCTGTTTAAACAGGCCTTGTAAAGTAAAATCTGTTATTGCTGCCACTTGGGTTAATAAGTTGAACTTGTAGAATGTGGGGTTTTGAGTTTGAAAGTCTCTATTATTCGAATAAAGATCATCTCCCTGGTATTTGACACTTCCAACATATACAGGCGAATTAGCTACTTGATCAAATGTATTAGTGGTGGTATTCAATTTCTTTGCAGTGCCAATCCATACGCCACCTTGCGAATCGATGTTGATCCCTCCTCCGCTTCCACCGGTGTTAATGTTGCTGGCCAGTACGGTAACTGCCGATGTTGAAGCATCTATTTTGTAGAAATTAGATTGTATGCCTGAATTATCAATTGCAGCAACTGCATATATATTCCCAGCTACATCTGTGGCAAGGCTTCCAACCTTTGTTATCCTGACATCGGTAGTTAACACCACAGGATCGCTACCATCTAACTTTAATTTATAAATTGTGCCTGGATGGGCGGAAGAAAAAACGCTATAATCTGAATAGTAAAGCACATTATTTTTTTTATCTATAGTCATAGCGCCAATTTCTGAAGGGGCCGTTGCTATTTTGCTAAAAGTAGCAGTACCGCTTAAAAGGGTAACATACGGAACCGCAGTACCTGTACCACTAACTGTACTTGCGTTAACAGTAAAAATTGGCCCGGTTATTACCGCCGCACCTTTAACACTTACCGTAACTGCACCAGTAGTAACACCAGTAGGAACAGTAACTGTTAGTACGCTGGTTACAGAACCAGTTACTGTAGCAGTAGTACCATTAAATTTTACCACATTATCTGTAGCTATAGTGCTAAAGCCTGTGCCTAAAATTGAGACTACATCACCCGCCTTACCAGATGTTGGATTTATGGAGATAATTGTAGCTGATGTAGCTGTTGGTATACCTGGCGTAATGGTTGCCTTTTGTGGGTCTGTATTGGTTGCTAAAATATTTTTAATAGCAACAGCAATATCGCCTGCTGTAATGCCAGTTGGCAATGCAAATTTTATCTCGGTATTGGTAACCGATGATATAGTGATAACCTTTGTACCAATACTTACTTTAACGTCCGTTGCTATAGTCCCGAAGTTTGTGCCCGTAATTGTTACAATGTCGCCTGGCATAGGATTTTTAGGCTGTACATTAGTAACAATAGGCACCGCAACAGGTGGTATTACGTTGTTTTCATTTTTTTTACAAGCAAAAAAGCTAACTGAGATCAGCAACAAAAATGAGCTTATCTTAATAACGGGGTGCGTGAAATTTTTCATGATTTTAACTTAATTAGTTATTGGTTTATTGATGATAGATCTTTGTTACTACTAGGTGGCCCTCAGTTATGTTTTTAGTTCCGGCACCTGGTGCCTGCATTTTACCTGTAAAAGAAAAGTCTCCCTCGATCTTTTTATTTAAAGTATCGCATGAGGTAAGGTTGAACGACCCAGACTGCGAGTCAAACTCAATACCACTAGCGTCGTAAAATGTTAAAAGTATACCACCCCCACTTAAAGAGCCAACGGCTTGCGCTCCCGTTTTTGGAGTAAAGTGAAATTCCATGCCTTCTTTTTTTCCTTTGAACGAATAGACGTCCATTGCTCTCGCTGCTTTAGGGCCATACAATACCGCATAGGCAGAATCAACCGAAGCGGTTAAAACTCCATCTGCTTTGTAGGAAAACGCTCCGGAAGCGGTAGGTGGTGCAGGGGTTGACTGGTCGCTTTTTTTGCAAGAGCTGAAGATTACAAGTAACAACAGTATTGCCAGAGCGGAAGGTGCAGTGCTTTTGATGATCAGTTTCATAGTTGATTTATATCTAAGATTATTTGATACAAATCAACTAAAATAAGCCTGATCAATATATACCTACCGATCGGCATATTTATCTACGTACTATCCACACTAATACAGCACATCGGTTACCATGGTGGCACCATCTGCCATTTAAATTATTTTTCTTCCGTAAGCATACTTCAGTAAACCTACTACGGTTTGGGTATTAGTTTTATGGAGTATATTTTTTCGATGCGTTTCCACCGTGCGTTCGCTAATAAAAAGGGCTTCGGCAATATCTCTTGTACTCATTTCTTTTTCTATCATCCGTATGATCTCGATCTCCCTATCGGTCAGCTTGGCTTCTTCCTGGCTGCGTTTAAAGGACCTCATCAGTTGCAGGGTAATTTCCTGTCCAAAATAGTGCTGACCATCGGCAATTTTTGTCAAGGCCTCCATCAGTTCTTTTTTTCCAGAATTCTTTAAAATATAACCTGATATTCCAGCGTCTATCATCTCTCCGATGATCTCTGTATCGCCAAACATGGATAGGGCTAAAATCCGGATTGCTGGGAAATTACTCTTGACAGCCCTGCTTAATTCTACTCCGCTCATATTAGGCATACCCACATCGGTTATCAGTATGTCGGGCTGAATTTCTGAAAATGACTCAACCACAGTAAGTGGCTTAGTACTTTCGCCGATGATAGAAAATTCGGACTGGTTTTCTAATAAACTTCGTATGCCATCGATCACCATTTGGTGGTCGTCAACTATAAATATACTTTTTGTGCCCATTTATTATCTTTAAAGCAAGCGGTACATAAATTGCAACTAAAGTGCCTTTTCCAGGGGAAGAGGATACCTCTACCGCACCTTTTAAATATTCAACACGGCTGGTCATGTTATTCAATCCGATGCCCTTAAATTTGCCTTGATTGCTGGTGTCAAAGCCTTTGCCATTATCTTCTATCGTTACCGTAATTTCCTTGGTGTCGCAAAGCAATATAATATCCAGCGTAGTAGCATTGGCATGTTTAATCACATTATTTACTGATTCCTGTATTACGCGATATAGGACAGTCTCTACACTGGTTTCAAGACGCGCATTGATACCTTTGGTATCCACCGATATTTTTAATTTATCGGAAGGAATCATATTGATAAAATCTCTAACCGCAGATACCAATCCACTTTTGATCAAGGCATTCGGCATCATTTGGTGGGCTATAGAGCGAACTTCTGTGCAACTTTCATCCACCATAGCCATCGTTTTTTCTGCCAGTAAGGTAGCATCAGGAGTGGGGGTGATAAAGCGGTCTATCAAAGTCTCAAGATTCATTTTTACTGTTGAGAAAAGCTGCCCCACACCATCATGAAGATCAGCGGCTATACGCTTTCTTTCAGCCTCTTCAGCTTCTATAATCCGCTTTGACGCGATGTCTTGCTGCTGGATAACAGCTGCCTGCAGGTGTCCATTTTGCTTAATACGATATCTGGAATAAGCCAGGTAGCTGAATATTAAAAACATTATAAATATTACCCCAATAACTGAAATGGTAGTGTTTTTTTTACTGACTTGTAACTTCTGTATAACACTCTGTTTATTCAGTAAAACTATTTGATGTTGTTTTTTTTCATTTTGATATTGCGCCTGCAAATTTTCGATATGTTTGATCACATCCAAGTTGATGGTACTGTCTTTCAACCCCGTATATATTTGATAATACTTTAAGCTATTCTTGTAATCGCTATGCAATTCGTAATTTTTTGATATGTCTAAGGCCAGCTCCCGCTGTTGCTCTATTGTAGTATTTTTCTTGGCATAATTAAGGGTGTTTTTTAAATAGGTTAATGCCGATGTATCATTTTGAGCTGTTTTTAGCAAGCCCATATTACCCGCTACTTCTGCCAATCCTTTTGGGTCATTTTCTGCTTTGAAAAGCTTAGCCGCCGCAGCAAGGGTTATTTTTGCTTTATCGTACTGCTTCAAGTCCGTGTATAACGACCCGATATTAGTTAACGCATTGGCCTGTCCGGTAGCATCATTTATTTTCCGTTTGATTGCTAATGATAGACTATAATATTTAAGCGCATTTGTAAATTGCTGTTGGTCTGCGTAAATAATACCCTTAGTATTATAAATATTTGCTATACCTGTTTCCGAGTTGTTTAGCTTAAAATATTTTAATGCAGAATCTGCATAAATTAACGCTTTAACAGGGATTTTAAGATTGTAATAGCTATTGCTGATGTTGGCATAAGTACCTGCCAGCCCAATAAGGTCTTTTATTTCTTCCTCGATTTTTACGGCGTTTAACCCGGCCTCAATAGCCTTAAGTTGATTGCCCTGTTGCATGTAATTTAGCCCCATATTATTATAGGCTTTGCTGGCGAGAAATTTATCGTTTGTTTGATTTGATATGTTTAATGCCTTGTTCAGATAAACCAATCCTTCGGTATACTTTGCCTGGTAACCGTACATTATTCCAACAATGTTGCTTAAATTACCTTGAAGTGTTTTATTCTGAATTCTATCTGCAATTTCAAGACCCTTTAATGCCTTATTTAGACATTCGGTTTTATCCGACAAAAATAATCCCTTAGCATCTTTAAATAGTGCCGCAGCAGCAACTGAATCCCCACTGGTTGTTTGGGCACCTGCCGGAGTCTGTAATAAAATTAATAGGACAAATAAAATTTTATGCATTAAGAGTTATTGGCTTCTAAATATAGTTAAATACGGATATTAACATTTACGTTATAAAAAATAAAATCATTTAAAGTAAATTAATTGATCAATTTGTTTATACAAGAGACGTAATTTTGCTGCAACAACAATAGGACTGTGTAAAGTAACTATAGTCTTGGCCTGCGTGAAGTGTACACAAGTGACACTTAGCTTTCTCAAAACTAATTGCTAAATGGCTTTGGCACAATACCGACCAATCGGTATATTATTCTAAGTATAAGTACACATGTACAAACTGAGAATTACTGGATCAGTGGCCCGCTAGTCCTAAAGGCTGATTTTTCGCTTCCTTTCCCCATTGGGATGGTTGCGCTGTCAAAAAGAATTCCAACATACCACCATCCGTTAGATCTGAATGTTTGAAGAAAGTTTTAAAATAAGGTTTTCCGTTTAGTTTTACGCTTTTGATGTAAATAGCTTTGGGTGTTTCTAAATGCTTTATAACCTCAAATATCTTCCCATTTGGTAGTTTGATTTTTGCGGAATTAAAGCTAGGCACTACCATTAAATATTCTCCTGAAACTGGGTCTACCGGATAAAAACCAATGGCTGCAAATACATACCAAGCAGACATCTGTCCGGCATCATCGTTCCCACTTAAACCGCCGGGTCCATCATTATATTCCTCTTTTAAAATTTGATGTACTACTCTGGATGCTTTCCATGGAGCAGCGGTAAAATTGTACATAAAAGGTATTTGATGACCAGGTTCATTACCATGCCAATATTCATTTTTCTCAAACAAACTATCTAAAGCATTTTCTAGTTGCGGTTGTCCGCCCATCAAACTGGCCAATCCCGGCACATCATGTGGAACATAGAAAGTGTATTGCCTTGGAGTTCCTTCAGTGATGTAAGGTTCACGCAAATTTGGATTCCATGGCTGATACCAGGTCCCATCTGTATTTCTACCTCGCACCATGCTAACTTTTGGATCAAAAACATTTAAATAGTTTTTAGAACGGGATAACAACTTGGTATAATCATCAGTTTTACCCAACAACTTAGCAACCTTGGCCAGGGCATAATCATCATAAGCATATTCCAATGTTCTGCTTACCTGTTCCTTTTTATGAAAGGCGTCTAGTACATTATCCTGCATTGGAATATAGCCATACTGCAAATAGGAACTCAATGCCCTGCGACCCATCCCATTTTTATAATCTACATCATTGGCTACCTCAAAGGCATTTTTCCGCATTAGAAGATAAGCCTGATTAACATCATAGTCTTTAATCCCTTTGGCGTAGGCCGATGCTATAAATGGCGTAATGTGATCGCCAATCATGGCAGAAGTATAATTGTTCCAGCATGGAAATATAGGCAACCAGCCGCCCTGAGTTCCTTTGATGACCATTGAACTTACCCAATCATTAATTAGTTTTGGCTGCAGTATTTCCATTAAAGGAAGCTGGGCACGATAAATATCCCACATGGAAAAATCATCGTAATAACGCCCTTTTTCTAACTGTTCAACCTGGTAATCGCCAGCAAAACGCGGGTATTTTCCATCCACATCGTTATACAATCTTGGATGTTGTACTGAATGGTAAAGGGCAGTGTAGAATATTCTTTTATCCTTTTCGCTTTGTGTTGCTATCGTAATTTGACTTAATGTTTCTTCCCAAACGGCTTTGTTTCTTTTAAAGAGCGCTGCAAAATCCCAATCTTTAATTTCTGCGGATAAATTATTTCTTGCTCCCTCAAGACTTGTAAAAGAAGTACCCACTTTTATTCTGAGTGTTTCTCCTTTATTTAGCTTAAAACCTAGGTAAGCACCGCTGTTTTCCTGATTACTGATGGAACTTGCTGAAAAGGCACTCGAATTGCTAAATGTACCTGATCTTGAAAATTGCCGCTCTATTTTTATTATAAAATATCCGCTAAAACCTGCTGGTTTCCCAGACCCCTGATAGATGCGATGCACGGGATTGTAACCATATACCTCACCATTTTTCTGATCTACTTTAACAAAACCTTTATTTTGATCACTATTTGGCGAAATCAACAGGTACAGACTGTCCGTTTTGGCAACGGTAAATTGCAGCATTGCACTTCGCAAAGTAGCCGTCATCTCAGCAGTCAGGTTATAATTGGGGAGTTCTAACTTATAAAAAAATGGAGTGGCGAGTTCATCAGCATGCGAAAAACTGGTAGCGTATACCGATGATGAGGTCCGTAGTTTTCCGGTGATGGGCATAACGGTAAAACTCCCATAATCTTGCATACAAGAGCCGTTGATCCAATGTGTGGCCCTGAAACCACTGATTTTATTGCTCTTATAAACATATGGCGGCAAACATTTGGCTTCTCCGGTTTCGGTTTGTGCAGTCCACTGCGTCATGCCAAATGGCAAACCAACACTTGGAATGGTATTGGCGTTTTTTTCTGTACTTCCTCCCTCACTGTGTTTTAATGCCGAAAGGGTTGTAGCGGCGGCCGTACCAGATAAAGGTTGCACATACCCAGACAAGCTTTGTGCATTTACCAGAGAAGAGCTTAGACACACCATGGCAATGAAAAAAAATGCTTCGGTGATAGGTCGGGATGATTTGTTCATGGTTAGGATATTCGATATTTCTGTTCGCTTTTTTAAGGTAATTATAATTTTGAGAAATATATACAAGATATTAGCAACCTTAACCAAAGCCGAACATTGATATCAGAGATACAATTAGACATTGAAAAAATTGAAGCAGATCGGCTAATTTATGATTCTGCCAATTTTAACGCGCGGACTAATGCACTAGACTTTATAGATTTTCATATTATTGATCGGATCAACTCATTGATTGAACAAGTTGGAGCAAGCAATCAGTTAAATCAATTGAGTTTTTACGCCAACAGGCTTAAAGACAGGCTTGAAAACATTAACACAAAGATGTTTGACGCATTAGCGCAGCAAATTAGCAATGCCGGTGACAAAGGTCTTGTAATGCGAAAGATAATTGCCGTCAGTTTAATAGATTTCGGTTATCATGAGCAGCAATCGGCTGCAGCAGACTATGATAATCTTGACATTTTTTTGAATAGGATACTATCCGCCACTACCGTTAATGAAGCCAAAAGAGCTTTAGAACCGGAAATGGTCTTCTACCAAAAAACACCGGCCAGAATAATTATAGCGATTAGTAAAAAAATAAATCACGATGATGTATTCTTTGACATAGGTTGTGGTGTTGGTCAGGCGGTAATTCTGGTAAATTTAATTAGCGGTGCTAAAGCCATAGGAATTGAGTTTGAACCTGAGTTTTGTAACTACGGAACAGAGGTGGCTTTAAAGCTAGAATTAAAAGATACCAGTTTCTTTAATGAAGATGCAAGAAATGCAGATTATTCTACCGGAACTGTATTTTTCCTTTATACTCCATTTATTGGCAAAATGATGCAGGAAGTATTGGTATTGCTACATCAAGTATCATTAAAGAAAGAAATAAGAATATTTACTTATGGGCCTTGCTCAAAGACCATAAATATGCAAAAATGGCTAAAGTGTTTAGATGGAAATGCTGACAATATTTACCAACTATGCGAGTTTACTAGTTTTCAGATCTGATTTAGACAAACTCTTCCTACATTTGAATTTTGCAAAACTTCAAAATATGAAAACCGCAACACTTGAAAGTTTCTATAAAGATACGCAGCGTTTGATCCCAGAAGGTATTAACAAAGAGATAGGTCATTTTAACGTTTTTAAAATTGATGACTTTATCACTCAATTGCGCAAAAAAGGAGCAATGCCTTATAACCGCCGATCTTACTATAAAATCAGTCTGATACGCGGTCGCAATAAAGCCGAATATGCCGATAAAGTTATAGATATAGAACACAATGGATTGCTGTTTGCTACGCCCAAGATTCCTTACAACTATGTACCACAGGATGAGCAACAGCAAGGTTACTTTTGCATTTTTACGGATGAGTTCTTAATGCGAAACAAGAGCGGCTTGATATTGGATGAACTGCCGATCTTTCAGCCGGGAGGATACCCAATCTTTCAGTTATCGGATGCCGAGACGGAAGATATTGAACAGATTTATAGGAAGATGTACAAAGAGCTATCTTCAAATTATGCCTATAAATACGATCTACTGCGTAATTACGTAATGGAGCTGATTCATTTTGGACAAAAGCTGCAACCTGCTACAGCATTGTATCCCTCCCACTCTTCATCTGCCAGGGTATCGTCTTTATTTGTAGAGCTACTGGAGCGTCAATTCCCAATAGAATCTCCACACCAAAAAATGGGCCTGCGTAGCGCCAAAGATTTTGCAGACAGGTTAGCTGTTCATGTTAACCACCTGAATAAGGTATTGAAAGAAAACACCGGAAGAACAACTACAGATATCATTACAAGCCGCATTATCCAGGAAGCTAAAATATTACTTAAACAAACAGACTGGAACATATCCGAAATTGCCTATTCGTTGGGCTTTGAGCAGGTTGCTCATTTCTCTAACTTTTTCAGGAAGCAGACTACTCTTGCGCCGATAACTTTTCGTTCGTAAATCGATTGGGTTTGAATTTCGCAAACAATCGATTGATATTTGCAAACTGCACAAACTGCGTCAACGTAACTTTGTTCTATTAAATAAAAACAATAGAAGATGACAAACACAAACAAAATAGCCTTGGTAACAGGCGGTAGTCGCGGATTAGGTAAAGCCATGGCGCTTAGCCTTGCTGCAAAAGGCATCAATGTTATTTTAACCTACCATAGCAAAAAAGATGAAGCTTTAGCTGTGGTAGCTGAGGTTGAAAAGGCAGGCTTAAAAGCCGCAGCATTACAATTAGATGCTGGGGATATAAAAAGTTTTGATGCTTTTTTTGAGCAAGTTAAAACAGTATTGAAAGACGTCTTTGATACTGATAATTTTGATTTCCTAATTAACAATGCTGGTACGGCACTTTATGCGCCCTTTGCAGAAACCACAGAAGATCAGTTTGATGCTGCCCTAAACCTACATTACAAAGGGGTATTTTTTATAACACAAAAAGCATTACTACTGATCAATGATGGTGGACGCATCATCAATATCTCCTCTGGTCTTGCCCGTTTCTCTTTTCCAGGTTCTTCGGCTTATGGCTCCATGAAGGGTGCTGTTGAGGTATTAACCAGATATCTATCAAAGGAGCTGGGCGCAAGACAAATTGCCGCAAATGTAGTTGCGCCTGGCGCTATTGAAACTGATTTTGGCGGTGGCCGCACAAGGGATAACAAAGAGATAAATGCGCAGATAGCCTCCATCACTGCGTTGGGCCGTGTAGGTTTACCAGATGATATTGGTGGCGTTGTTGCCTTTTTATGCAGCGATGATGCCAAATGGATTAATGGACAAAGGATTGAAGTTTCTGGGGGTATGATGCTATAAAAGATGAAATATTGTGATGGCCACAACATTATTACATTTTAGACTCCCATTACTTTCTTGCACTTTTGTATATTATATCCCTACAACCTGGGCGTTTAATATATAAATGAAAACATATTTTGAAACAGTTTCGGTCTAACATGGTTGTGATAATAATCCTATTGGTTTTTCTTGCAGGATTAACGGTAATATTGGTTAAAATTTATGTTTTGCCTGGCGGTTTGCCAGTTCTGGAGCATGTGGAGCGTCTTAGAGCTCCAGAGCAATCTTCAACAGATCAGTCGATTAAAAAAGCCATGTTCTATAAGGTTCCTGATATTAAAAATGTGAAAGATAGTGCCGAAAGGAAACTGATACTATACGGGAAGGATTTGGTGGTTAACACGTCTAAATACCTGGGCCCCAAAGGATCTGTGATGCGGATTTCTAATGGCATGAACTGCCAAAACTGCCACCTTGATGCGGGCACAAAACCAATGGGTAATAACTATTTTTCGGTTTTTTCTACCTATCCAAAATTCAGATCAAGATCAGGCACCAAAGAAACTATCCTTAAAAGGATTTCAGATTGTTTTGAAAGGAGTTTGAATGCCTCAAAAATTGACACCAATGGCAAAGAAGTAAGCGCAATGGCTGCTTACCTTAAGTTTTTAGGCACTGACATTAAAAAAGGAACTAAACCTAAAGGCGTGGGATTGGAGAAGCTACCTTACCTTGACCGAGCAGCCGATCCAGTTAAAGGTTTGTTAGTTTACCAGTCTAAATGCTCCAGTTGCCATGGAGTAAAGGGTGATGGTCTTTTTGCTAAAAATAAGACTTCCTATGTATATCCCCCATTATGGGGAAAAAGCAGCTACAACAATGGGGCAGGCTTATATCGTATTTCTAATTTTGCAGGTTACGTAAAAAACAACATGCCATTTGGGGTTTCGTATGAAAACCCTTTACTTAGTGATGAGGAAGCCTGGGATGTGGCTGCATATGTAAACTCGCAGCCCAGGCCGCAAAAAAACCAACAGAATGACTGGGTAGACATCTCAAATAAACCTTTTGATTTTCCTTTCGGCCCATACAATGATGAGTTTAGCGAAAATCAGCATAAATATGGCCCTTTTAAAGCTATCGTTCAAACACTAAAACAATCAAAAAAAATATAAGACATGACAAAGATTAAATTATTAGCAAGTATTGCCGCATTGCTATTCACCTTAAATGCTACAGCACAACAGAAACCAGTACCTACTACAGCTTTTCATGGAGCGATAGCCAATAAAAAAAGCTACAAAGCAGTTTATCAATTGAATAGTGATGATGATAAGAAAATTTCTGGCACGTTGAAAAACATCATCAATGCGTTACAGGACCCAAGGCTTGCTGGAAAACTGCAGGTGGAGCTTGTGGTACATGGCGGAGGGGTGGCTGCTTTTAAAAAGGATTCTCCTTACCAACAACAGCTACTTGACCTGAAAAAAATGGGCGTTATTTTAGCGCAGTGTGAGAATACAATGAGAGAAAGGAAAATCTCAAAAGATGAGCTCTATGACTTTATCTCCTTCGTACCGAGCGGTAATGGTGAGTTGATTATCCGCCAGGAACAAGGCTGGTCGATTATTCATCCATAGCTTAAATCAGATATATTAGTAAGATGAAACCGATATATTTCATGCTATTGCTGGTGGCAATTACATCAGGGCTTTCCAACCATGTGCAAGGACAGGAAGGTAGGTTTGATCCAATGGACTTACAAGTTTATATAAACAAGAAAATCAAAAACTTAAGGTTTATAGTGTTAGTCTTGGCTACAAGTTCTAATCCACTCCTCTAACAACGCTGGCCAGTTTTTCAATAAGCAGCTAAATATCTGTTTAAGTTAATGCGAGTTGCATGAAAAAAGCCCGTTTCCTTTGCAGAAACGGGCTTTCAAATAATCTCGGAGTGGCGAAGCTTCAAAGACAACATCAAAGGGAACTCCATATAAAACCAACCTGACTAAGCCTTGCAGCTTCTGCATTTCTCTGCTTTCTTCCATAAGTTAGGAGCATAAAAAAAGCCGCCTGATGGGGCAGCTTTTATACTTTATAAATATTTTCCTATTTCTTGTTATTTCCTGGCAGGGTAATGTTACTAAGCGCAGCTTTTGCTTCCTCTAGTTTTTTAACAAAGAAAGGATCATTAGCATGGCTCTTTACTTTATTAGTAATAATAGCACTACCATAACCTCTTGTATCGTTCTTTCTTACTGTTGACATAATAACTCCTTCTTTAATTGTATCAAAGATACCTATTATATTCTTTTTATCAAAAAGCCTTCATACTTCACGTTCTTCTCAAACTTTACAGCTTCACCATCAAGAATACCGTTTACTTCAAAATCTATGCTAATTTCTTCTAATAGTGCAGATATACTCATTTGATATAGCCTTGTTCTTGCCTCATTACTTCCTTTAGCATAAAGATAATGATTGCCATGTCTATCACAAAAGTCATTGATAGTACTTGCAACTGTAGCAAGAACTTTATTTCTGTCATTATTATTAGACACAACAGAATCATTTAATCCACTTGTTCTTGGATCTTCATCGCCAAATGCAAGATTATATATGATAGGATCATCCTGAGCTTTCTGGAATAGAACAATTTTTTTTATTTTACCCTTTGGTCCTTCACTATAAAATTCATACTCCTGAAAGTCGTTATTGGTAAAATAAGGGTATCTATCTAAGTTCATTCTTGTTTTTTATATCCCGTTAGTTGCTCCAAACTTAGTTATTTCTACTGGAATTGGATATCGTAAAGAGATGTGCTATTTACGAATTTGTAAGCTCGCCTAAAAAAATTGTTTACCCGAATGGTTAGTTTGCGGCGATGATCGCCGCAAATGCATTGCTTAAGTAAACCAAATTATCGGCAATAAACTTGATTTACTGCCGATAATTTGAATGTTGAACACCTTAAAAAGCATCTGCTTCCAGTAATTCCTTATATTTCAATTTCAGAGTTACGATTCTACCGGAAAGCTACTTTTCATTGAGTCTAACTAGATGTCTTGATTTTTAGTTTTGCACTCAGGTCTTGGAAATAACTTAGGGACCATATTTCAAGTACCTTTGGATCCTTTATAAATCTGGAAATGTCAGCTTTGACAAAGTCCATTTTAACACTTTCGATCTTTTCGCTCAATAATTTTCTGAACTCTTCTTCGTTGATGGTCTCTTTTTTCCAGTCACCGCTATCTACCGCCCTTAGCAAGAAATGATCGAGATTGAGAGGATATCCCTTTTTTGACGTACCACTCCATATCATACCAGTCCCTCCCTTTTACATTCGTGCCCCACTTTCGAAAAAGCAATGCATGCATCTTGCCGGCAAAAAGGTCGGGGAGCGAGAGGCACTTCACGTAAAATGAAAAGGCTTTCAGCTAAATCTTTAATCCCTGCTCCACAACATTTGGTATTGATCCAACACAACTCTATGCCTAAAAAAGAAAAAAGTGTCCTGCTCCACAACATTTGGAATTGATCCCGAATAACTGCAATTGAGAAACTGTTCGAGTGGGTAGAAAAATTCCTATATGCAAACAAAAACCCCATCCTATTAGCTAGAAATGGGGTTTTTATACGATTTTCGGACTTGAAAATTTTTGCTCCCTCTGCTGGGCTCGAACCAGCGACCCTCTGATTAACAGTCAGATGCTCTAACCAGCTGAGCTAAGAAGGAGTACTCTGGTTACCAAAAACGCCTTTTGAGATTCTCTAAAGAGATAATCCCTTGTTCGTTTTGGGAATGCAATATTAGGGCTTTTAAATTATTTATGCAATATTTGTAGCAAAAAAAAATTAAAAAATATTTATGAGCCTGATAATCATAGGAACTGTAGCTTTTGATGCTATTGAAACACCCTTCGGAAAGACAGATAAAATAGTAGGTGGTGCCGCAACGTACGCCAGTTTATCCGCATCTTACTTTTATAACAAGGTTAAAATTGTTGCAGTAATTGGTGATGACTTTGGCAAAGAGAACATTGATAAATTTGCTGAACACGGAATTGATACAGAAGGACTACAAATAAAACAGGGTGAAAAGTCTTTTTTCTGGTCGGGCAAGTACCATAATGACATGAACAGCCGCGATACTTTGATCACAGAGTTAAACGTATTGGAAAACTTTGATCCTATTATACCTGAGAGCTACCAGGACTGCGAATACCTAATGCTTGGAAACCTTACCCCAATTGTCCAGCAAACTGTTATAAAACGTCTTAAAAATCGCCCTAAGCTAATTGTGTTGGACACCATGAATTTTTGGATGGACATCATGATGCCTGATTTGCTGGAAACTATTAAAATGGTAGATGTGCTAACGATCAATGATGCAGAGGCACGTCAGCTCTCTGGCGAATATTCTTTAGTGAAAGCAGCTAAGAAAATCCTGGAAATGGGGCCAAAATACCTGATCATTAAAAAAGGTGAGCATGGTGCATTGCTATTTCATGAGGATAAAATCTTTTCTGCACCGGCACTGCCATTGGCCGATGTGTTTGATCCAACCGGAGCAGGGGATACTTTTGCGGGAGGATTTATAGGGTACCTAGCTAAGGTTGGCACGATCAACTTCAACAACATGAAGAATGCGATTATCTACGGCTCTGCATTAGCCTCTTTTTGCGTGGAGAAATTTGGTACTGAAAAAATATTAAATTTAACGGAAGAAGAAGTGTCAGCCCGTGTACAGGAGTTTGTTAGCTTGAGCTCTTTTTCTATAGAAAAATAATTATTTCAAAATACCTATAACAGTAAATTTTTCAAAAACACTTTCAGTATGCGGGGCATCAGGCAGTTCATCACTTAAGTCCTGCCCCGCCCAGTGTTCATAATGCTTACCGTTTCTCCAAAGCCTGCTTTCTGAAACATCATAGATAAAGCCTTTGTAAGCCACCCATATCAGGGGCTTATCTTGTCCATTACGCAAAGCCAATTGCTGTCTTGTATAAGTAGGAAGTTCCATATTTCCATCAAAATTATTGTTTTCCAGCAGAAATATCAACATCATTCACTTTAACCACATTTGCTAATACCTTCAAGCTATGTGAAACATCGTTGAAACATGGTTGAGACATGGTTAATACATGCCCGGACTTATCAAGGATGTACCAACGATGTATCAACGATGTATCAACCATGTACTAACCCTATTAGATACCCAAGTAGAATGGTATAAATAAGATCATACGCACAAGCAATTATGATAAATGCAGACAAAAAAAAGCCTACTTCAAATGAAGCAGGCTTTTAAACAGGTGTATTTAATACGTTATGAAATTTCTGCTCCTAAAATTTCTTTAGAATATGTTTTTAAGTACTTTTTAAGTATTTGTCTGGCAACATGAATTCTTGTTTTTACAGTCCCGATAGGAATGTTAAGCTCTTCTGCAATCTCGTGGTATTTGAAGCCTTCAAAGTATTTGATGAAGGGCACATAATATTCAGGAGCTAAAGTTGACAATGCTTTATTAATATCTCCTATAACAAATTTACTCTCACTTGCATTTGTAGAAGCACTGTAATGGAGATTAGCTGAGGAAATATCGTCAGTTTTAGTGATTAAGGCGTTGGTTTTAACAAGTCTTCTGTAATTGTTAATAAAAGTATTTTTCATTATCGTAAACAACCAACCCTTTAAATTTGTTCCTTCTTTAAATTTACTGTAATAAGTAACCGCTTTTAACATCGTATCTTGTACTAAGTCGTTTGCATCTTCTATGTCTTTAGTGAAATTTAAAGCAAATGACTGCAAGGATACTGAATGATCGTGAAGTTGAAGGTTAAATTCATTTTTTGTCATGATGTTTAAGTTTTAGTGGTGAAAAATGCAAACAAACATTGTTTATATGGTGGCGAAACACTATTTGTTTAATTCCATACACTAAAACCTATACAATAGGTATACCAAAAAATGAAATCGAATGTTAAGAAATTAATATTGTTTGTTTAAGAGCAAAGAACTGAATGTCACAAAATATTTACTTCTCTTTCCAGATTTACACCAAATTTGGCATTCACCTTTGAAATGATCTGTTCTGAAAAACTATACACTTCTGTACCGGTAGCACCTCCATGGTTAACTAATACAAGCGCTTGGTGTTTCCAGGTACCTGTGTTGCCTGAAATAACCCCTTTAAATCCGCATTGCTCAATAAGCCATCCTGCCGCTAGCTTTTCATTTCCTTCCGACAATGAATAATGAACAACATCAGGAAATTTTTTGCAAAGCTGCTGAAACTGCGTAGCTGTGATTACCGGATTTTTGAAAAAGCTTCCAGCATTACCTATAGTGGATGGATCGGGAAGTTTACCTACCCTGATTTCTGATACGATGTTAGATATGTCAGCAATTGTAGGCGTGTCTATATTCCGTCTTTTTAGCTCTTCTTGTATCGCGCCGTAACGGGTATTAATTTTAGGTGTACTGCTGAGCTTAAAGGTAACTGACGTGATGATATATTTACCCTTGAGTTCGGTTTTGAAGATACTTTCCCGATAACCAAACTTGCAATCATCGTAAGTAAAGATTCTTCTTGTTCCTGTTGCAACTTCGTACGCCACGCATGATTTGAATACATCCTTAAGTTCTACTCCATAAGCGCCGATGTTTTGAACTGGCGAGGCCCCTACTGTTCCTGGGATTAAACTTAAATTTTCCAAGCCCGCAAATCCATGTTCTACACAGTATACTACCAATTCATGCCAAAGCACACCCGCTCCTGATGTAACTTCAATACCTTGTGCCGTTTCTACGCATTCTATACCCTGAATACTGATCTTTATAACTAAGCCATCGAAATCCTTCGTAAAAAGTACGTTACTTCCTCCTCCTAATATAAGTAGCGGATCACCAGTTAAATCTTCCTGAAGCAGCGAGATTAAATCTTCCTCATTTAGAATTTCTGAGAAAAAAGCTGCAGAAGCCGATATCCCAAAGGTATTGTAAGTTTTAAGCGAAATGTTTTTCTGAATAGCAAGCATAATATTAGCGATATACCAAGGTACAAACTTAGAAAAAAATAGTTAGGCACTTTAATTGCCCCTTTGTATATTAGATTTTTTATGGAAAACCAGGATAAGAAGAAAATAATAATTATTGAAGCCGCATTAAAGAGATTTGCACATTATGGTCTTTCTAAAACTACAATGTCTGAAATTGCAAAGGATATTTCTTTATCCAAAGCACTTTTATATTACTATTTCCCGGATAAGTTGAGCTTATACGTAAGCACCATGGAGTTCTTAATGCACAAGATGAGTCGTGAAATTGTTAAATCGATTGATAAAACATCGACTGCTAGAGATGCTGTACTAAAATTACTCCTAAAACGTCAATCTTATATCCAAAAATATTATAATCTTTTTGAATCAAGCCAAACGATAGGCAATGATTTGCCGGAGAATCTTTTTGAGAAATTTGAGAAAGCGAAAGCATTTGAAAAGATCATCATCAATTCTTTATTTACACGGGGCATTGCTACTGGAGAATTGAAAATGGAAGACTCAAAACTAGCCACAGATATTTTTATTGACGCAATTACGGGCATTCATTTTAACATTTTAGCTAAAGACAAGAACATTTTCCCCGTCAAAGAACAGTTTAAAACCATCTTCTATAAAGAGAAAGTATTCGCAGAAATCTTTATGGCTGGAGTCTCAGCCTAAACTCATTAAGTCAACCTCAGGTAATCTTGATCGATTTATTCATTTAAATTTCGGCATCTCAAATAATGGCCTTATTTTTGACCATTGAAATAAAAAAGTCAGAAAGAAAAAAAGTAAAATGTTAGTAATAGACAAGAAAAGAGATGCAATAATAGAGGGCGCTATCAAGCGTTTCATCCACTATGGCATCCAGAAGACGACGATGAACGAAATTGCTGAAGACCTCTCTGTATCTAAACCTTCCTTATATTATTATTTCCCGGATAAAAGCAGTTTAATTGAAGGCGTAATCCAAAAAATCTTTGATGATTATTTCGAAGTAACTGAAAAAGAACTGCTGATTGATATGCCGCTCGATGAGCGAATGAACAATCTTATAGAGATCAGGTTTAAGTTTTTTCAGAAGTATTACATGTTACACCTTTCGGGAACAAGTCCGGATGCATCTTTAAACTCAGACGAGCTTAAATCAAGGTTCATGGATATGAAAAGAAAGAACATTGATGTGCATGTAAGTATTTTCAAAAAAGCTTTGGATAAGGGTGAAATTACAGAGACCGACCTGGAAAAAACAGTTGAGCTTTACCTGGAGAGCCAAATGGGAATTTCCTCTCTTTGTATTATGCATGGCAATAAAGAGCTTTTCCCAAGCAAAAAAGATATGAAGGTAATGCTGGATAAACAACTTAGCTTATCCAAAATATTCATTAAAGGCCTTAAATAAGAATACAAACTATATATATCATTATATGAATGCGATCATTAAACAAATAAAAACCATCCCATTGCTCTTACTGGGGTTGGCGTTATCCAACACTTTAGCTGCTCAGCAAACTTTAAGTTTAAAAGATGCTTTAAACTTTGCCTTACAGAACAATGTGAGGATTCGTAAATCTAAACTTGACATAGACAGGGGTAGATACAAGGTAGAAGAAGTTAGGGCTCAGGCTTTGCCGCAAATTACAGGAACTGGAGGGCTTACTTACAATCCTGTAATTGGGCAAATTGTATTTGGAGACCAGGCTATTAAATTGGGTAAGACCTGGAATTCAACCGCAGGCGTTCAATTGTCTCAGCAAATATTTAATCAGCAGGTCTTTACTGGCCTGCAAGCTGCAAGATCCAGTGAAGAATATTACAACCTTACCTCTGCATTGACTGAAGAGCAGATTATTGAGTTGGTGGCTAATAATTATTACCAGGCTTTGGTTACCAGACAGCAATTGGTTGTGATAGAAAACAACATTAAGAATGTGACGGCTAATGAAAAAGCTATAGAAAGCAATTATAAAAATGGCCTTGCTAAAAAAATAGATGTAGATCGTATTACAGTAAGGCTTACCAATTTGCTGACACAACGGGAGCTAATTTCTAATGCAATCTCTCAGCTGGAAAATCAGTTGAAGTTTGCGATGGGCATGCCAATAAGCAATGCTGTTACACTGCCTGGAAGTGAACTCGCTCCCGTTACCGAGCTCCCACAATTTGCAGATACTGTTGCCTTAAATAGCAGAACAGAGATCAAAATTCTAGATACGCAGGACAAACTCCTCTGGCTTCAGCGCAAGGCTTATGTTGCAGAGTATTACCCTACACTGGCCTTATCAGGCAACTACACCTACTCCAGCCAAAGCGGTGGTTTCGATTTTCTAAGCTCTAATGCAGCCTCTATCGGTTATGGCTCGTCTGCAATAGGCTTATCATTAAAGGTTCCAATTTTTAATGGTTTTTTAACCCGGTCAAAAATCCGCCAGGCAGATGTAGATATTAAAAAAGCTAATGAAGACCGCAGAGAAACTACAAACTCTTTAAATTTAGCTTATGATAATGCTAAAAGCCAATTAAAATATAGCTTGAACGCGATAAATGCACAAAAGAAAAATGCTGATCTAGCAAATGACATCTATAAAAGCACGCAAAACAACTATAATAACGGTTTGGCAACTTTAACAGATTTACTGGATACAGAAAGCGCACTAACTGAAGCGCAAAATAGTTACACACAGGCATTGTTAAATTATAAGATTGCCGAAATCCAACTAATAAAATCTAACGGAAATATAAAATCACTATTACAATGAAAAAAATAATAATAGCAGTACTGGTAGTTGTTGCGGTTCTTGCAGGCATTGCCTTCATATTAACCAACAATAAAAAGAAAAATGAAGCCAAAACTGCATTCATTGCAGAAGGTGGTGGTGCAGTGGCAGTTCGTATTGCTACTGTAGAGAAAAAAATTATTGACCTTGACTTTAGTGTTAATGGTGTATTTGCACCAAAACAGGAACTAAATTTTATGGCTGAGAGCGCTGGTCGTGTGAGCAAAATTTTTGTTAAAGAAGGTGATCACGTAAGCAGAGGGCAGGTATTGGCACGCATTGACGCTGAGATCATTAATACAGACAGAGAAACTGCACAGGCTACCTTAGAAAACGCAGTAAAAGATGAGGCAAGATATAACAGCGCATTTATAACTGGTGGTGTAACGCAACAACAACTGGATAATGCAAAACTAACCGTAAGAAATGCACGTTTGAGATTACAAAGCGCAACAAAAAGGGTAAGTGATGCAAACCTTAGATCTCCTATCAACGCTATTGTAAATAAAAAATATGTGGAGGTTGGTGCTTTTGTGAATGCACAGGGCACGCAAATGTTTGAACTTGTTGATGTTTCGAGACTGAAACTGAAAGTTACTGTAAATGAAAGTCAGGTTGCCAACCTTAAAGTGGGTAACATGATTAATATTAAATCTTCTGTTTTCCCAACAGAAAAATTTAATGGTAAGGTTACTTTTATTGCCGCAAAAGCTGATGCTACTTTAAATTTTCCAATTGAAATTGAGGTAGATAACAGCACTAAAAACCTTCTTAAGGCTGGAATGTATGGCACGGCAGTATTTAACTTCCCTAAACAGAGCCCTATCATTTTAGTTCCGCGCACCTCTTTTGTAGGAAGTGTGAGCAGTAACCAAATATTTATATATGATAAATCAAATAATACTTCTAAAGTCCGTAAAGTAGTATCAGGCCGCATTTTAGGTGATTCTGTAGAAATTCTTGACGGATTGAATGAAGGAGAAACTGTGATCACCAGCGGACAGATCAATTTGGCTGAAGGCACCGCGGTAAGTATTGTAAAATAATAAGAGATGAAGATAACAGACATATCTATACAGAGGCCCTCTCTGGTAATTGTAGTTTTTACTGCGCTTACTTTACTAGGGCTATTGAGTTACTTTTCGTTGGGCTATGAGTTATTACCAAAATTCTCCAACAACGTAGTTTCAATCGCAACAATTTACCCTGGGGCTTCACCCTCCGAGGTAGAAAATACCGTAACCAAGAAAATTGAAGATGCGGTATCATCAATGGAAAATATCAAAAAAATAAACTCCGTTTCCTTTGAGAGTTTATCAACAGTTACGATAACGTTAACCGATAAAGCGAATATTGACATTTCTTTAAATGACGCACAGCGTAAGGTGAATGCGATCCTTTCAAATTTACCGGACGATGTTAAAGCACCTTCATTAAGTAAATTCTCATTAGACGATTTACCTGTAATTACCATGTCTGCCTCTGCCAATATGGACGACGTGAGTTTCTATGATTTAATTGATCAAAGAATTGCTCCGGTAATTTCCAGGGTAAGTGGTATTGCACAGGTTAACCTGATTGGTGGCTCTGAGCGGGAAATCAAAGTTTCTTTGGATGCCAACAAGCTACAAGGTTATAACCTTTCTGTACCTCAGGTACAACAAATGGTTTTAACTTCCAATTTAGACTTCCCTACAGGAAGTGTTAAGACTGAAAATCAGGATGTTTTAATTCGACTTTCCGGCAAATATAGCAGCCTAGAGGAGTTGAGAAACTTGGTATTAACTACTTCAAAAGATGGCGCCCAGGTTCGTTTGGGTGATGTTGCCGATGTACAGGATGCGCAGAAAGAAACTGCTAAAATTGCTCGTATCAACAGGACAGGAGCGATAGCTATTCAAATTATTAAACAAAGTGATGCAAACGCTGTACAGGTAAGTAAAGGTGTACATGCCGTTATTGAAAAACTTAAAGTTGAATATGCCGCAAATAAGCTAGACATTAAAATTGTGAACGATAGTTCCATCTTCACTTTGGAATCTGCTGATGCCGTAATTCACGATTTAATTCTTGCGGTAATATTGGTAGCATTTGTTATGCTTTTCTTCCTGCATAGTTTGCGAAATGCTTTAATTGTAATGGTATCTATTCCTGCATCATTAATCGCAACATTTATCGGCATTAGCTTATTTGGCTTTACCCTGAATCTGATGTCATTACTGGGATTATCACTGGTAGTAGGTATTCTGGTGGATGACGCGATTGTAGTTTTAGAGAATATCCAGCGACATATGGAGATGGGTAAAAATAAAGTGAGGGCAGCTTCTGATGCAACCAGGGAGATTGGTTTCACTGTGGTATCGATTACACTCGTAATTGTAGTTGTGTTCTTCCCTATCGCGATCAGTTCGGGTTTGGTATCTAACATATTGCGTCAATTCTGCGTGGTGGTAATTATTGCCACAATGCTTTCCTTACTTGCTTCATTTACTATTGTACCTCTACTTTTTTCCAGATATGGAAAATTGGAACATATTGAAGGCAAAAATGCATTTGGCCGATTTATTCTTTGGTTCGAAAGACAATTGAAAAAATTCACCTTGTGGGTAACATCCATATTAACCTGGTCACTGAATCACAAAAGGCGTACTATGGCTGCTGTGGTAATTTTATTTGCAGGGGCAATGTGGTTAGCGGGCGCCGGCTTTATTGGCTCTGAGTTTTTCCCAAAATCTGATAAAGGTGAGTTTTTAATTCAAATTGAGTTACCCAAGGATGCCCCTTTATCTAAAACCAACTTCTATACGCAGAAAGCTGAAGCATATTTAGCCAAACAACCTGAAATTGTACAACAAATTACAACTGTTGGACAAGCCAGCGGAGATTTTGGTGGAACTCAGGCAACAGCCTATAAATCTGAGATCAACGTAAAACTAGTAGATCGGAAGGAAAGGAATAATATCTCTTCAGATATTTTTGCTACTAAAATGAGTCGTGCGCTAGCTAAACAACTGGTAGGGGCGAAAGTTAAAACTGTACCTATTAGTATTATGGGTGTTGCAGAAAACGCACCAATACAAATGGTTGTGATGGGCTCTACTTTGGATAGCGCATTGAAATATGCCGAAGGTGCACAAAAAGTACTTGCCGGAATACCCGGTGCAACCGAGATTAAGTTATCTGTAGAGAAAGGAACTCCTGAGATCAATGTTCAGGTAGACCGCGATAAGATGTCTGCTGTAGGGCTAAATTTACAGACAGTAGGCTCTACCATGCAAACGGCCTTTGCCGGAAATAATGATGGTAAATACAGAAAAGGTGAATATGAATATGACATCAATATCCAGTACCAGGACTTCAACAGAAAGAATGTGGATGATGTTCGTAACCTGATTTTTGTAAATGCTAATGGAGCACAGATAAAACTATCTCAGTTTGCAAACATCACTGAAGGTTCTGGACCAAGTCAGTTAGAGCGTCTAAATAAATCAACCTCCGTATCTGTGAAAGCGCAATCTATTGGAAGACCTACAGGAACTGTAGTTGCTGAATTTCAAAAGAAATTAGAAGAACTACAAAAGGATGGCAAGTTAAAAACTCCTACTGGAGTAAGCTATACCTGGGGTGGGGATCAGGAAAACCAAGCTGATGGTTTTGGAACTTTAGGAATTGCCTTATTGGCATCTGTTATTCTTGTTTACCTAATTATGGTGGCCCTGTACGACAGCTTCGTTTACCCGTTAGTAGTCATGTTCTCGCTCCCACTTGCATTAATTGGGGCTTTCTTAGCACTAGCATTAACAAACAATTCTATTGGTATCTTTACCATTTTAGGTTTCATCATGTTAATGGGGCTTGTAGCTAAAAATGCGATTATATTAGTCGATTTCACCAACCACATGAAGGCAGAGGGGAAAAATACAATTGAAGCATTGATTTTAGCCAACCATGCCCGTTTGCGTCCAATCTTAATGACAACCATAGCCATGATTTTTGGTATGTTACCGATTGCCTTGGCAAGTGGTGCCGGTGCAGAATGGAAAAATGGTTTAGCCTGGGTTATTGTAGGCGGTTTAACAAGTTCCTTGTTTTTAACCCTAATTGTGGTTCCTGTGGTTTATTTGATTTTTGATATTATTCTGGACAAACTAGGCTTTAATAAAAAGGGTAAAAGCATAGATGAAATGATGGTTGAGCCATATGATCATAAGGATGTTTTAGAATATGACATAGAACACTAAAATACATTTCAACACATAAAATTGGGACAATTAATGCCTCTTATAAGTACTATCCTTAAATAAAACAAAAGGCCGCAAATAAATCTGCGGCCTTTTGTTTATAGATAGAAATTTATTTTAGATATGGATTGCCCTGTTTTCAGTAGCTGCCATGGCAGCTTCCTTTAATGCTTCTGTATAGGTTGGGTGTGCATGGCAGATTCTTGCAATATCTTCTGCAGATGCCCTGAATTCCATCGCTACAACAGCTTCTGCAATCATGTCTGCAGCACGCGGGCCAATAATATGAACCCCTAATATTTCATCAGTTTTCGCATCGGCCAATACCTTTACAAATCCGTCCGTATCCATACTTGCTTTTGCCCTCCCGCTAGCTTTGAATGGAAAAGAACCTGCTTTATATTGAACTCCTTTTTCCTTTAATTGCTCTTCTGTGTAACCTACTGATGCTACTTCCGGCCAGGTATACACAACACCTGGAATCAAATTATAATTGATATGCGGTTTTTGTCCTGCAAGTCTTTCTGCAACATAAATTCCTTCGTCTTCTGCTTTGTGTGCTAGCATTGCACCTTTAATTACATCGCCTATGGCAAAAACACCGGGAACGCTAGTTTCCAGATGTTCGTTTACGGGAATTTTATTACCCCTATCCTCTGTCGCAATACCAATATTTTCCAAACCAAGGCCAGCAGTGTAAGCTGTCCGCCCAACTGCAACGATGCAATAATCCGCTTCCAGATTAAGTTGTTCTCCTTTTGCATTCTCGGCAGTAACAGTAACTTTTTTACCTTTAGTAGTGGCACCGGTTACCTTATGGTTCATATAAAAATCCATGCCTAAAGATTTCTTAAGTACTCTTTGCAATTCTTTTCCTAAGCCCGCGTCCATAGTGGCAATGATAGATGGCAAAAACTCAACTACTGAAACCTTTGTTCCTAGTCTTGCGTAAACTGAACCTAGTTCAAGACCAATTACTCCACCACCAATAACAACCATTTCTTTTGGTACTTCCTGGATATTTAATGCTTCTGTTGAAGTGATGATCCTTTTCTTATCGATCGGCAAAAAAGGCAAAGTAGTAGGCTTAGACCCTGAAGCAATAATCACATTCTTCGCAGTTATAGTTTCCGTACTACCATCTTCTTTGGTAATTTTAATGGTGTTTTTATCGACGAACGAGCCTACACCTTCAAAACTATCAATTTTATTCTTTTTAAAAAGATAGACTATGCCAGCTGTGTTTTGGTTAACCACATCGTTTTTGCGGGCAATCATTTGCGGCATATCAACCTTTAGATCTTTTAGTGCAATACCGTGTGTTTTAAAGGTATGTCCTGCATTATAAAAATGTTCTGAAGAATCAAGTAGTGCTTTTGATGGAATACACCCAACATTAAGGCAAGTACCTCCAAAAGTTTTATATTTTTCTATTACAGCTGTTTTCAAGCCTAACTGTGCACATCTGATGGCACCAACATATCCACCAGGACCGGAACCAATTACAACTACATCGTATTGCATATCAAAGATTTTTTTGCGAAGTTAACAAACGTCAAAAGAATAACCGCATTGCTTGTGGGTTTATTGCAAAGTTCTATCTTACTATGACCAGTTGCCCCACACTTACTGCATTTTTCCTGGAAGCATTGTTTAAGAATTTGAGTTTCATCCTGGTGATCTGATAAGTATCAAATGTTTTGACAAGCTCAATATTTGGGTTTGCCTTGATCAACTCGTCTACCTCCTCTTTTTGACCATATAAAAAATAAGGCTTCGCAGGTAATAGTTTTTCTTCTCCAAAACGATAATCATGTACAACTTGATCGCTATAAAAATCAATGGCATACGCATAATTATTTACCAACTTAACTACAGGCAAATGGCTGAGATTATTGGAGTTAAGCCATATAGCGGCCTCGCTATCTCCCTGGTATTTGGTTAATGAAGGATAATAAGAGAAATTAAAGTAGACATTTACTAAAAGAATAACCGCAGCAGTTTGGAAGAAAATCCGGTAATGATCTTTTATGGTGAAAGAGATATATATCAATAATGCTAAAGCTAGCACCAAAAGCATGGCACATAAAAAGGTGATATCTGCCCGAAATAGAAACTGCACAACAAGCAGCAGTATTATAATCAATGTTAAAACTAATTTCTGCGTAGTATTTATACCCTTTATCGCTTGAGGACTTGTAATATTACAAAGGTAGTTGGCCGTAATAATGGAGAAAAAAGGGAAGATAATAATGATGTAATGCGGCAACTGGAATTTGGATAGAGAAAGCACCAGTAACGTTAATATTGTGCCGCATATGCAAAGCCAGCTTTCTTCATGAAGTCGCTGTGCTTTATTCCTAAAGAAATTAACAACTGCTATATAGAAAAGAATAGACCAGGGTAAAAAAGCCCAAAGGATGGTATGCAAAAAGAATGAAGGATCTCCCCCTGACTTTTTTATTGGACCAGTATTAAAGAACCGCCCAAACTGACTGTCCCAAAAGAAGAACCTGATACCAGATACGCCTGTTTGATTAAAGACGATTTTCTCTGGATGTTTATCAAATTGCACGTATAAACACCATAGCTCTGGTATAACCATTAGGAAAATAAACACAACTGCCAGTAGCCATCTAAAATTAAATAGCATTTTCCAGTTTTTTGTAATAACTAGCGGCCCTGCAATTGCACCAAATACAGGAATTAAAGCAAAAATCCCTTTTGTCATAACCGCACAGGCAGCCCATACGCATCCAATCAACAAATGAAAAAACCATGGTCTGGACTGTGCCTTGTACAAATGATATATACCACCGATAATTAGTCCGGTTAGATAAGGCTCAGCCCGAACATCCATATCGGAAATAATGATGTGCTCCGCTGTAAGAAGGATAAGCACAGCCCATAATGCAATCTGCTTATTGTAAACACTTTGTGCCAACATGTAAGTATATACAGCTCCAATCATAGTAAATACTATAGCTGGCAATTTATAAGCCCAAGTGGTAATACCAAATATCTTAAATGATATAGCCGCCATCCAAAAAGGAAAATGAGGTTTATCAAGCCAGTCACGCCCCTCTACAAATAGATCTGTAAAGTTATTTTTTACGACCATAGTCTTAGCGATAGAAGCATACAACGCACCATCAGGACCTATAATAGTAACAAAAAGGCCACTAAAATTAACCAAAACAGCCAGACCTATAAATAGATACAGCCACCTGGTTTTTTGCTCCGAAAGAGATTGCTTAATCATTTCCATCGTTATTAATCTACAACTAGTTAATAGTGGCAAAAGTAACTAAAAAACCGTTTTCTCTGCACACGTGTAAATTTTTAAAGACAACAGCTTCTTCTATGACTTGAAAAATTATATTTTTTGTACGTTTATCAAATAAATCTAAAAATCAACATGGCACGTTTGAAACTTTTTTGGCTTCTTGTACTTTTGAGTGCAAGCATTGCAGGTTATGCTCAAAATCTAGACTCTATTTATGTTCTTGAACATTATACCAAAATTGAACGCAGTATCTCAATGCGGGATGGTGTTAAGCTTTTTACTGCCATTTACTTGCCTAAGGATCAATCAAAAAAGTATCCATTCCTAATCAATAGAACACCTTATACAGTTGCTCCATATGGAAGCGATAAATATAAAACAAGCCTTGGAAATTTTCCGGCAATGATGCGTGAAGGCTTCATCTTTGTTTACCAGGATGTTAGGGGAAAATGGATGAGCGAAGGAACTTTTGACGACATCAGACCTCAAGTTACCAATAAAAAAAGCAAAAAGGATATCGACGAGAGTTCTGATACTTACGATACGATAGATTGGCTGATTAAAAATGTTAAAAACAACAATGGAAAAGCAGGAATATATGGGATCTCTTACCCTGGATTTTACTCGACAGCTTCTTTACCGGGCGCACATCCTGCATTAAAAGCAGTTTCGCCGCAGGCACCGGTTACCGATTGGTTCGTTGGCGATGATTTTCACCACAATGGTGTACTTTTTGTAAATGACGCTTTTAGTTTTATGACCACCTTTGGTGTGCCAAGACCAAAACCAATCACTCCTGATCTGGGCCCGAAATCTTTTATATTCCCTATTGCAGACAATTACAGATTCTACCTGGAAGCAGGCTCAGTTAAAAATCTGAAAGATAAATACATGGCAGACAGTATTAAGTTCTGGAACAATTTATTTGCGCATCCCAATTTGGATTCATTTTGGAAAGCCAGGAACATACAACCCCATTTAACCAACGTTAAGCCTGCAGTTATGGTGGTTGGTGGTTTCTTTGATGCAGAAGATGCTTACGGAACCTTCGCTACCTACAAAAGTATAGAAAAGCAAAATCCATCCGCCAATAACATACTGGTAATGGGACCATGGTTCCACGGTGGATGGGTAAGAAGTACGGGAAGCTCTTTTGGAAATATAGAATTCGGACAGCCTACAAGCATCCAGTACCAGGAAGAATATGAGCTACCGTTCTTTAAACATTATCTGAAAGACGAGGGCGACTTTAAACCAGCAGAAGCTAATATTTTCATAACGGGCAGCAATCAATGGAAAAGTTTTTCTGCATGGCCACCTAAAGAGACTGAACAAAGTACACTATACTTACAGCCTAATGGCAAACTTAGTTTTGAAAAAGTTGGCAGAACCGATAGCTGGGATGAATATGTAAGTGACCCGAATAATCCAGTGCCGTATCAGGATGGAGTTCAGGCAAAAAGAACCAGAGAATATATGATAGACGACCAGCGCTTTGCTGCAAGGAGGCCAGACGTTAAAGTTTACCAAACTGAGGTACTTACTGAAGACATCACGTTAACCGGTCCAGTTTTAGCTAATCTGGTGGTGTCTACCACCGGAACCGATGCCGATTATGTAGTTAAACTTATTGATGTGTATCCTGAGGATGCGCCAGCGCCTGTTCCGAATCCAAAAAACCTAATAATGGGTGGATACCAGATGCTGGTACGTGGTGAAATTATGCGTGGAAAATACCGTAACAGTTTTGAAAACCCAGAAGCATTTATACCAGGAATGGTAACAAAAGTAAATTACGCATTACCTGATGTTGCCCATACCTTTAAAAAAGGCCATAAACTAATGATTCAGATACAAAATTCATGGTTTCCATTGGGAGATAGAAATCCTCAGAAGTTCATGGATATTTATCAGGCAGAACCCTCAGATTTTCAAAAAGCAACTCAACGGATATTCCATGATGTAAATAATGCTTCGTCAATAACCTTAACGGTATTAAAATAAAAATGAGGCTAAATATAATAGGATTGCTTGGACTGGTATTTGCATCATTACTTTGCTACAGTCAGACATTGAAAAGCCAGTTTAGTAAACAGGATAGTCTAAGAGGCACCTATGGCCCTTTAAGAAGCTGTTACGACATCAACTATTACCACCTTGATGTTAGTATAGATCCTAAAGAAAAAAGCATTAGCGGTAGCAATGAATTTAAGTTTACCGCAGTTCAGGATTTCAAACAGCTTCAGTTTGATTTGTTTTCAAACCTACATATTGAAAGAATTTTATTTAATGGGCAGGAGCTCCATTACAAAAGAGAATTTAATGCAGTAATCCTCACTTTCCCTACTCTAATTAAAAAAGGGAGCAAGCAAAGCTTTATGGTATTTTATTCCGGATTGCCAGTTATAGCCAAGAATGCACCATGGGATGGCGGCTTTATTTTTACGGAAGACCGATCTGGAAACCCATGGATAGCTGTTGCTTGCCAAGGCTTTGGTGCCAGTTCCTGGTGGCCAACAAAAGACCACCAAAGTGATGAGGTAGACAGTATGCTAATCAGCATCAGCATCCCTAAAGGGCTGAATGAAATTTCAAATGGCAGATTGCGAAGCACCGTAAATAAACCCGATGGCCTTGTCCAATACAATTGGGCTGTGAGCAATCCGATTAACAATTATGACGTTACGTTTTATATTGGAAAATATGCACACTGGACGGACCAATATCCTGGTGAAAAAGGCAACCTATCTATTGATTATTGGTCTCTTGCAGAAGATAGTGTGCAGGCCAGACCCCACTGGGATGCGGATACCAAGCGCATGCTCAAGTCTTTTGAGTATTGGTTTGGGCCCTACCCTTTTTATGAAGATGGATATAAACTCGTTCAGTCACCTTATCTTGGCATGGAACATCAGAGCGCAGTGGCCTACGGCAATAAGTTTAAAATGGGTTACCTGGGGAGAGACTACAGCAAGTCTGAAGCCAACTGGGGTTTGAAATTTGATTTTATCACCATTCATGAAAGTGGTCATGAGTGGTTTGGAAACAACATCACCTCGAAAGATATTGCTGATATGTGGATTCATGAAGCTTTCACCAGCTATTCTGAGGCATTATTTTTGGAAACATATTATGGCAAACAAGCAGGATCAGAATATGTAGTTAGCAGCAGGAAAATAGTTAGGAACGATCAACCCATCATCGGCCCGTATCATGTAAATAAAGAAGGATCTTCTGATATGTACTATAAAGGCGCAAACATCATTCATACCCTGAGGCAACTAATCGACAACGATGAGAAATTCAGGGAATTGTTAAGAGGATTGAATAAAACCTTCTACCATAAAACAGTATCCACCAATCAGATTGAGACATATATTTCGCGGTTTACAGGACTAAAGCTGAATAAGTTCTTTGACCAATATTTAAGGAAAACCAGCTTACCAATTCTAGAATATAATATTACAACAACAGGAAAGTTAAACTACAGATGGGTTACTGAGGTTTCAGGTTTTCAAATGCCCATAAAAGTTACGCTTAAAGATGCAATTTATAGTATCATTTATCCAACTAATAAATGGAAATCCATTGTTTTGGATAAGAATATATCCAATCAGAATTTCAAGGTACAGCCTGAATATTTTATTAGTCTTAAAAAAGCTAAAACCAACTAAATATTGCTTAAAGTAAAAAGTCCGCAACCAATTAAAATTGCGGACTTTTTACACATTTTGATATGGCTATATGCCTAAAAGCAATCTTGCAGGATCCTCTAGCAGTTGCTTAACCCTAACTAAAAACCCAACTGATTCTCTTCCGTCGATAATGCGATGATCATAAGATAAAGCCAGATACATCATCGGACGAATCACCACCTCACCCTTTTCTGCTATAGGACGTTCAATAATATTGTGCATGCCAAGTATGGCCGACTGAGGTGCGTTGATAATAGGCGTAGACATCATAGAACCGAAAACACCACCATTAGTAATAGTAAACGTTCCTCCTGTCATTTCTTCAATTGTCAATTTACTATCCCGGGCTTTAGTCGCCAACTCAATTACCGTCTTCTCAATTTGAGCAAGGCTCATGCTTTCTGCATTCCGGATGATGGGAACGACCAATCCTTTAGGTGCAGAAACTGCAATAGATATATCTGCAAAATCGTTGTAAACAACCTCTTCTCCATCAATTCTTGCGTTAACTGATGGGAAGTCTTTCAAAGCCTCACAAACTGCTTTAGTAAAAAAGCTCATGAAGCCTAATCCAACTCCGTATTTCTCTTTAAATTGGTCCTTATATTTACCACGAAGATCCATGATGGGCTTCATGTTAACCTCATTAAAGGTAGTTAACATGGCGGTTTCATTCCTAACAGCAACAAGTCTTTTAGCAACAGTCTTCCTTAGCGGAGACATCTTTTGCCTACGCTCGTTCCTCGCACCTGCAACACTAGCTATAGCTGCTGGTGCAGAAGGATTTGCTTTTGAAGCCACTGCTTTAGACACTGACTTATCCGCGTTTAATGCATCTTCTTTTGTAATTCTTCCGTCAACACCAGTACCCTTTACGGCAGCGGCATCAACTCCCTTCTCTGCAAGTATCTTACCCGCAGAAGGTGATGGAGTTCCTGAAGCATAAGTAGTTTCCCCTGCTTTTTCGGCAACAGGAATGTAAACTTTATCAGCGGCAATCGCAGGCTTTTCATTTGCAGGAGCTGCCATTTCTTCTTTTGGTTTAGCAGGGGCTGCTCCAGCATCTTCAATTTCACAAACAACTGCACCAATGGCTAAAGTATCGCCTTCGGCAGCTACTACTTTTAAAGTTCCGGCTTGTTCTGCAGTTAGCTCAAAAGTGGCTTTATCTGATTCCAACTCTGCAATCACTTCATCCATTTCTACTACATCACCATCATTTTTCACCCAGCGTGATAAAACAACTTCGGTTATTGATTCTCCAACCGGCGGAACTTTTATTTCTATACTCATAATGACTATTTTGTTAATCTACATTATACACTTTACTCACTGATTTTTGCGCAATCTTTTGCTCAACCTCAGTCACCGGATTTTCAAATGCCTTTGCCAAAATTAATGCTTGCTGATTAGCGTGTTGCCTGGCAAATCCTGTGGCAGTACTACTGCTTTCCTTGCGGGATATCACTTCTAAATCGTTGAACATTGTTCTTCTGACTTTCCGCAACAAATATGGCCATGCACCCATATTTTCAGGTTCTTCCTGCACCCAAACAGCTTCCTTTGCATTTTTATATTTCTTATATACCACTTCCATTTGGGTAAATGGAGTCGGATATAGTTGTTCCACACGAACGATCGCTACGTTCTTGATTTGATCCTTTTCTTGTTTCTCGAGCAATTCATAATAGATCTTACCACTACAGTATAATACCCTGGTAACGTCTGATGCTTTCACATTTGTATCATCTATTACTTCCTGGAATTTCCCATCTGTGAAATCTTCAAGTGGAGAAACACATTTTGGATGACGGAGCAAACTTTTTGGTGTAAAAACTACCAAAGGCTTTCTAAAATCACGTTTAAACTGTCTTCTCAATGCATGAAAGAAATTAGCGGGCGTACTGCAGTTCACCACTTGCATGTTATAATCCGCACATAGTTCCATAAAGCGTTCAATCCTTGCAGATGAATGCTCCGGCCCCTGACCTTCATAGCCATGCGGCAATAACATTACAAGACCATTTTCTCGCTGCCATTTGGTCTCAGCACTAGCAATATACTGATCTACCACAATTTGAGCACCGTTAAAGAAATCTCCAAATTGCGCTTCCCATATGGTTAAAGCATTTGGATTGGCCATTGCATAACCATATTCAAATCCCAACACACCATATTCAGATAGGTGAGAGTTATAAATATCAAATGTAGCCTGCTGATCAGAGATATTAGCTAAAGGGATATACTCTTCTTCAGAGTCCTCCAAGGTCAATACAGCATGTCTGTGAGAGAATGTGCCGCGTTCAACATCTTGTCCGCTTAAGCGCACTCTTTTGCCTTCTGCCAACAGTGTACCATAAGCAAGCTGTTCGCCCATTGCCCAATCGAAAACATGAGTTGTATTGGCCATTTTACTCCGCTCATCAAATAACTTCTCTATTTTCTTAAAGAATTTTTTATCTGACGGCAAGGTGCTGATCCTTTTTGCGATCTCCAACAAGGTTGTCTTCTTAACAGCCGTATTTGGAGAGGATTCAAAGTCTTTTGGTGTAGCAATTCTCATATCAGCCCAGGCACCTCCAAACTTCACATCCTGATAGGTTGAGGTAATTTCTTTTGCCTCGTTCAATCTTTCTTGTAAAATTCCACGGAATTCTTTTTCAAGTTCCTTGGCAAGGCTTGCTTCCATTTTACCTTCGCCAATCAGCTGTTGAATATAAATATCGCGCGGATTTGCATGTTTTTCTATTGCCTTATAAAGCAAAGGCTGGGTAAATTTAGGCTCATCAGCCTCATTGTGCCCAAACCTCCGGTAGCAAAGGATATCAATAAAAACATCATTCTTATATTTCTGACGGTACTCCATAGCCAAATTGGTGGCATAAACCAGCGCTTCAACATCATCACCGTTCACATGAAATACTGGAGATAACGTTACCTTGGCAATATCTGTACAATAAGTACTGGTACGCCCGTCTTTGTAGTTAGTGGTAAAACCGATCTGGTTGTTGATAATCAAATGGATCGTTCCTCCGGTTTTATAGCCATCAAGACCAGCCATTTGTATCACTTCATAAACAATACCCTGACCTGCTACAGAAGCGTCGCCGTGTATAAGTATGGGTGCGATACGGGCGTCGTCTCCACCGTATTTAAAATCTATTTTTGACCTCGTCATTCCTTCTACCACGCCATTAACGGTTTCCAGGTGAGAAGGGTTAGGGCATAAGCTTAAATGCACGCTGTTGCCATTATTCGTAGTGACGTCTGTAGAATAGCCCAGGTGGTATTTCACATCACCACCAAATGGTGATTCTGCGCTGTACCCTTTACCTTCAAATTCAGCAAAGATATCCTTATACGTTTTTTGCATGATATTGGCCAGTACATTAAGGCGACCGCGATGCGCCATGCCAATCACAAATTCTTCAATGCCTAAAGCCGCTCCTTTTTCTATTACAGAATCCAATGCAGGTATCAAAGCTTCAGCACCTTCTAAGGAGAACCTTTTTTGGCCCAGAAATTTTGTTCCTAAAAAGTTCTCAAAACTTACTGCTTCATTTAATTTCTTTAATATCCTTCTTTTCTCCTCAATTGAAAAGTTTGGTGTGTTACGTACACTTTCCATCTTGTTTTCAATCCAGTGAAGTATCTCTGGAGTTCTTACATACTTATATTCTGCACCTATCGATTTACAATAGGTTTGCTTTAAAAAAGCTACGATATCTTTAAGTGGTGCTGCACCTATACCAATTTCTATCCCTGAGTTAAAAACTGTATCGAGGTCTGATTGTCCCAATGCAAAGTTTTCCAGATCGAGTGTTGGCAGATGATGACGACGCTCCCTTACCGGATTGGTTTGGGTAAATAGGTGCCCTCTTTGACGATAGCCATTTATTAAATTAAGGACGCTAATTTCTTTTAAAAAGTGCTCTGGTGTATCCGTAGTTACTGCAGTGCCGGATGAACCTCTACCGAAATCAAACCCCTCAAAAAACTTTTGCCAGCCAAATTCAACAGAATTGGCTTCTTCTTTATAAGATTGGTATAAGGATTCTATGTATTCGGCATTCGCACCGCTGAGATAAGATAAATTATCCATTATTTTTGAATTGCTATAAGTATGCAAAATTAGGATTTTTTACCTTAATATACAGGTAAACTTCTTTATAAATCTTCAAGAAACTCCACCATATCACAAACGTTCTTAAGTGGCGTGAGTTGATCTTTAACAAGAATATCAAATTCAGAGATCAAACTTCCGGCCACTATAAGCGGAACGTTCAAATTATCCATTACCTTACCTATAACTTTATTGATATCCTTACCTAAGTTTAATGAGGTTAAGGTAATAAATGCGTAATTTGGTTTATAGGATTCAATTACCTTTTTTAGATCAGTGTATGGAATTTCCTGCCCAAGATAAAGTGTTTCATGCCCGCACTTCTTTAGTAGATACCGGGTAAATAACAGACCAGTTTCATGCATCTCAGCTTCAGGCAAAAACAAGATAAATCGCTTCGGATCTTTCTTTACAGGCATTTCAACCTTATCAATCTCAACAACAATCCGCTCCCTGATCAGGTTAGAAGCAAAATGTTCGTGCGAAGGGTCAATCGTACCCGTTTGCCATAACATCCCTACCTTTTTCATAAATGGATAAAGCAATGTATCCATCGTTTTAATCAGACCAAGTTCTGTTACGCATCCTGTTAATACCTCAGTGAATTGAGTTTCATCAAATGCAATAGTTGCGTTTGACAAATGAAGCATTTGTACGGAATTATTCTTCCAGTCACTTTTTAATTGCTTTACGAGATTGTAGATCTGGCTCTGACTCATTTTAGCAATTTTGCTAATTTTATAGCCATTCTCATTAAGGGCGACAATATTGAGCAGCATCTTCAGATCTTCTTCACTATAATACCTAATATTTGTAGCAGTTCTTTTAGGAGGCACAAGATTGTACCTCGTTTCCCAAGCCCTAATGGTATGGGCCTTTATGCCAATTAAGGCCTCGATATCACTAATTGAAAAATTCTTCACGACAATACTTACAACAAATGTTAAACAAGTTTGTTTAAATTACAAGTTTTGTTTACACTTAAATCACCTGGGGGATGTTAATGAATAGCCACTGAATGGTTTACATCAAGTATTTTCAAAAGCTTTTCTAGATCAAACATCGATTTAGATTGTAAATCCAAGCCTTCTCCAGCAACATTGGCCCAATTGCCCCAATTACTGGCTGCAGAATAATCTATCAGTTTCTCCTCAAAATAAAAGGCACCCATTGTCCAATGCAATTGGAGCACATGAACTAAATAAGTAGCAACCAGCAGTCTCCCATTATGCGGAATGAAGCCAGTATCATTTAGCTCATGCATATAGGCGTCCACGAGCGGCTGCCCAGTATCTCCCCTTCTCCAAAGATCCATCAAAACCTCTCCTTCAAGCGCAGGCGCATCAATGATGGTTAAAAGATCTGGCTCTTTAAAAAATTTAATGCCATGTTTTTTAAACATGAACCTATAATAATCCCTATACAATAAACCCAGTAAAATCTGACTAAAATTAACATTATTCCCAAACTGCTGTTCGGCAGATTTAACAGTCCAGTAAACTTTACGTGGAGACAGGCATCCTAATGCAAGCCAAGCAGATAACCTTGAGCTAAAGACTTGTTTACCAGCAACTCTTGAACTCCCTTTTTTATAGATATCAGAATCAACCTTCAGCAAATCCTCTAAGTGCGAAATGCCTGCATCTTCTCCACCAATTGCAGTGATATTACTTACAGCACTACTGTCTAAATCAAATTCCAGACCTTTTAAATCCGGCAAACTCCCCCATTCGTTGCTTGCAACAAAAGATATTTCAGCAGGCGACTTAAAACATTCCTTTACACTTGCATCGCGTTCTGTTTTCTTTTTAAACTGCGAAAATACATCGGGGATATCCTTTATAGGAAAAGGTAGATCTTCTTTATTATAAAGCGTATGCCCAATAAAATGTTTAAGATTTATCTTCTGCTTCCAAAGTGTATCTTCTACCAATGCCGAGATTTGGGTTTCTTCCACCCCAACTTCCCTATGGTGATAGACTTCGGAAATCTCGTACTGTTCTGCAATTTTTAGAATATGATCTTCAGGTCTGCCTTCAACAATTAAAAGATTACCTCCTAATTTCACAAATGCATCCCGCAATGCGGATACACTCTCCAAAAGGAACTTAGCCCTATTTACACCTGTCTTAGCCGTTAAAAACTTTGTTTGTGTAAAATACCGTGGATCAAAAAAGTAAACAGGTAAAATAGAATCAGATTTGGCAATGGCCTCCACCAGCATTTCGTTATCATGCAGACGCAAATCATTTCTGAACCAAACCAAAATCTTCTTAAACTTCATTAATTTATTCGTTGGTATTTATTGGAATTACAAAAATATATCATTTTTTAAGTTAATTAGTAAAGTAAAAGCAATATTTATTTAACAAACTATCGTTGTACCATAAAACCTAGGGTTGTCATGATCAAGCTTTCGGATCCATCCTGGCTTCGTATATTTTATATCGGTTAAAGGGACATCAAAGGTTATGTAGTCGCCTTTTAGATATACCAATGATACGGAACCGATAGCCGACGGATATCGAACGGATAACCGACGTACGAACCCGTACCGAAGCCAGGTACTACCCAGGCCGAAGGCAGACCAACAAAAAGAAGCTCCGAAGTAGAATATTTATTATCTATTTTAGGGACAATCTGCAAACTAAAGCTTCACAATCCAGTTATTTAATAATGAAACAGCGAATACTGATAACGGGTGCTACCGGAATGATCGGAAAAAGATTGATAAGTCAACTTCTTGCAAAAGGCCATACGGTATCTATTTTGGCCAGAAAACCCATACAGATAAAAGATGTGAAAACTTTTTTATGGGACATCTATAAAAAGGAAATCGACCAATCCTGCATGAATGGCATAGATACCATCGTCCATCTGGCTGGTGAGGGAATTGCCGACAAGAAATGGACTAAGGCGCGAAAAAAAGAAATTATAGACAGCAGGGTAATCAGTACCGATTTACTTTTTGAAACGATAGAGAAAACAAAAGCAAACATCCAGAATTTCATCTCATCTTCTGCCACTGGTTACTACGGTGATCGTGCTGATGAGATCCTGCAGGAGGAATCTAACCCAGGAGATGGTTTCCTTGCCAAATGCTGCATGTTATGGGAACAAGCTGTTGATAAGGGGGCCAGCTTTGATATGAGAGTCGTTAAGATCAGAACAGGATTTGTACTTGGAAAAGGTGGTGGCGGACTCTCTTCATTAGATAAACCCATTCGCTTTTTTGCAGGGGCAGCATTGGGCTCAGGTAAACAATGGGTACCATGGATCCATATTGACGACATTGTAAATCTATATGTTGAAGCAATTGAGAATGAAAGTTATCAAGGTGTTTTCAACGGATGTGCTCCTTTTCCTGTAACAAACGATACACTAACCAAAGCAATTGCCAAACAACTCCGTAGGCCGGTTTGGCCCATAAATGTCCCAGAAAAAGTGTTGGAAATGATCCTTGGAAAAATGAGCATTATTGCTACAATCAGCACCAATACCTCCGCTCAGAAATTACTTGATCACGACTTTAAATTTAAGTATATTCATCTGGAGGACGCCTTAAAACAGATCTATAAATAATGAGTCAGGACGTTAGTATTTGCTGGTTAAGAAGAGACCTGCGACTGGAAGATAATGCTGCACTATATCATGCCTTAAAAGGCAATTACCCGGTGCTATTATTCTTTATATTCGATAAAAATATTCTGGATAAACTAAATGCTAAAGATGATGCCCGCGTCACTTTTATTCATCAGACGTTAAACAGCTTGCGTAAAAAAATTACTGTCAACAATTCTGCTATTTATGTGGGTTATGGAACTCCTGAAGAGGTCTGGAAGGATGTACTAAAAGCTTACCACGTGAAATCTGTTTATGTTAATCACGATTATGAACCTTACGCAAGAGAAAGGGATGAGTCGCTGGCCGAATACCTCGCCTCTGAAGGAATTGCTTTTAAATCTTTTAAAGATCAGGTGATTTTTGAAAAACATGAAATTGTCAAAGCCGATGGCAAGCCCTACACAGTTTTTACTCCTTATTACCGACAATGGGAGAAAAAATTGAGTCCTTTTTATTACAAAGAATACCCTATAACAAAATACTTAGAAAATCTGTTGAAAATTGCTCCATTACCTATGCCGGAGCTAAAAACCATGGGGTTTACAAAATCTAATGAGAAAATTCCAGCACTTGATTTTGCAAATAAACTAGATAGTTACGAAGGAAGACGGGACTACCCAGCAGACGACGCAACAACACGAATTGGTTTGCATCTTCGGTTTGGAACGGTCAGCATCCGCCAGGCAGTTTCACAGGCAATTGAGCATAATGCAAGTAAATGGCTATCCGAACTCGCCTGGCGGGATTTCTATATGATGATTCTCTGGCAATTCCCTTACACGAGTAAATCATGTTTCAAACCTGCCTATAACAACATCCCATGGAGAAACGATGAAAAGGAGTTTGAAGCATGGTGCAAGGGCTTAACAGGCTATCCGCTAGTTGACGCGGGCATGAGGCAGCTAAATAAAACTGGATTTATGCACAACCGGGTACGTATGGTAGTGGCCAGTTTCCTGACTAAACATTTATTAATAGACTGGCGTTGGGGCGAGGCTTATTTTGCGGAGAAATTGTTAGACTATGAAATGGCCAGCAATGTTGGCGGTTGGCAATGGGCATGTGGTTGCGGAAATGATGCTGCACCTTATTTTAGGGTATTTAATCCTGAGCTTCAGGCAAAGAAATTTGACCCTAAACAGAAGTATATCGATAAATGGGTTCCTGAAATTAAACAACAAAAGCATGTCGACCCGATTGTAGATCATGCTTTTGCAAGAGAAAGAATTTTAAAGGTTTTTAAGGAAACCCTAAATGATCAAAGTTAGTTTTCTGTTGCGGTTACTTCTACATCGAAATCCAAGCATTCATTACCAGACAAAATAGTAGCCCCAGCTTGATCCCGTGATCCTGCTGCACCATAAGCCAATACAGATGGTATAAGAATTCTGACTACAGTACCCTGTTTAAAGTTGGTTAATACAGAGAAGCCTGGAGCCAAACCAGCAAGTACACTTACCGCACCATCTGCCGTTTGAAATGCAAGTCCATTGAAAGTCCTTCCGGTATAATTATAGGTGATTGTAGAGGTGCGTGTAATTGGAGGACCTGTACCTGCTGTAGTCAAGATGTAATATACTCCAGAAGGGCTTTTAGTAGCTGTCAACTTATTTGCAATCAAAAACAAATTGATGTGTTTATCATCCAGCGAAGCCTGACTTTCAGTATAGGTTTTAACCGTAACATCCAGAATTTCATTTGAAGGGATTTTTAATGTTTCATAACCATTCTTTCCAAATGCAAGGTATGAGGGTAGAATTACACGCCCTGTTCCACCAGCCTTCATTTGATTAAGCACATTAAGCATCCCCTTCACATTAATACCCAATAACTGACTTGAGTAACCTACGAAAGTTCCAAGATTTGACGTTTCCGGAGTCGTGTAATAAACTGTACCATTTAAAAGTGATTTTACCACTATACTGTATCTTACAGAATCTGTATTTTTGTAAACATCTCCACTACCCTGAGTAGTTACCTGATAGTAAAAACCAGTACCTTTCGGATCTTTAGTGGCCGAAACATTGTTTTTTGAAATGTAATCTTCAATTTTATGGTCATCAATACTTTGAGCGCTTTCATATTCCTTCTTGCAGGAATCTAGAAGAACGACAAACCCCATTAGTAAAAAGGTGTATGATGATAATTTCTTTAACATATTATTTTATTTTAGCTACTTTTTTTAAGTTAATTACAAAGTTAAGTACAGCGTTTTTAGGCACATGCGTAACTACGTCATAGTTTTTATAGGCCTGTCCAGAAGGAATCAGCAACCTAATCTGTCCGCCTTCTCTAATTAGCGGCAAACCATTTATCCATCCGGGTATACTTTTTTCAAGTATAAATTTGTATCCAATTGTATCAGTTGTTTGACTAATCAATGTATCGTTCAACAACTTCTCTGTATACAAAACTGTTAAAGTATCTGTCAATTCAACAGGCAATGTTCCTGTACCTGGACTGACAATCTTATAATATAAGCCAGATTCGTGTTTAGTAAGGGAAATTTTGGTAGAGTCAGACCATTTTTTTATCAAGGCCTCATCTATTTGATATTGCTTAACCTCGTTGTAGACTTCGGGCTTCTCGCATGCGGCAATAACACCCGCAACAAGCAACAATACCCATAAAAGCCTATTTTTCAACATATCGCACAAAAATACTCTTTTATTAGGTATACAGCAATTTTTAACCAATTTTAACATACTAAGGACATCTTGCAATTCATAAAAAAACGCCCCCAATAAGTCGGGGGCGCTCCAGTTTAATTATGAATTGTTCTTTTAATAGCAATATTTATTAGCTGCGATTACCTGCTGCGCAACTTTCTGACGAACATCTTTAACGTTAAAAGGCTCCATTTTTGTAAATCTCCGCAACCCAACCATCATCATCCGAAGTTCATCGCCCTCTGCAAATGCCCAGAGTGCTTCTTTCCCTGCTTTGTTCACACCGTCAACTGCCTCTACAAAGTAAATCTTCATCATATTGAGCTGACCTTCACAAGCTTCCTGACCTTTTATACTAACCAGTTTTTCTGTGCGTAGCATAGCCGATTCAGCCACATAAACATAACTGGCCATGTCGGCAATATTCATCAATATCTCCTGCTCTTTTGAAAGGCTCATCATCAATTTTTGAACCGCAGCACCAGCCACCATAAGGGTTGCCTTTTTCAAATTAGCAATTACCTTTTTCTCTGCTGCAAATAAGGTATCATCCTCCTCACCAAAATCAGGAATAGACATCAATTCAGAAGCTACAGCAGTGGCCGGCGTCATTAGATCAAGCTCCCCTTTCATGGCCCTTTTGAGCATCATATCAACTGTCAATAACCTGTTGATCTCATTTGTCCCTTCAAATATCCTGTTTATCCTGGCGTCACGGTAAGCGCGATCCATAGGTGCCTCTGCAGAAAAGCCCATACCTCCATAAATCTGAACACCCTCATCCACTACATAATCCAACACTTCAGATCCCCAAACTTTCAATATGGCACATTCAACGGCAAACTGCTCCGTAGATTTTAGCTTCGCTTTACCTTCATCCATCCCTCCGGCTACCAATGCGTCGTAAGCATCATCTATGTTTTGTCCTGCCCTGTAATTTGCAGATTCAACAGCATATACCTTAGTCGCCATTTCCGCAATCTTAAAACGTATTGCTCCATATTTGGATATTGGTCGGTCAAACTGCACTCGTTCATTAGAATAATTTACGGCAGTACTTATAACAGATTTACATGCACCTATAGCTGCTGCAGCAAGCTTTATTCGTCCGATGTTTAAAATATTAACAGCAATCTTAAAACCATTCTCGCGCTCAGAAAGCATGTTTTCTATCGGAACAAGACAGTCGTTAAAAAATACCTGTCTTGTCGATGAACCCTTTATACCCATCTTATGCTCTTCTGGGTTCATGGTAATGCCTCCAAAACCCCGCTCTACAATAAAAGCGGTCAAGTTAGCATCATCATCAATCTTCGCAAAAACAATAAATACATCTGCAAAGCCTCCATTGGTAATCCACATTTTCTGACCATTGATCACATAGTGCTTACCATCATCTGTTAACTTAGCTTTTGTTTTTCCAGAATTGGCATCAGAGCCAGAATTGGGCTCTGTTAAACAATAAGCAGCTTTCCACTCGCCTGTGGCCAACATAGGTATGTATTTATCTTTTTGCTCCTGATTTCCGTAATAAAGGATCGGGAGTGTACCAATGCCAGTATGGGCAGATAAGGCTACTGCAAAAGAGTGGCCTGCGCCAATTACATCAGCCACAAGCATCGAGGTATTAAAATTCTTTCCAAAGCCGCCATATTGTTCAGGGATGGAAACGCCCAAGATCCCGAGCGCTCCAGCCTTATCCATTAAAGATGGCATTAATCCTTCTTCCTGCGTATCAATCCTATCAAGCTGTGGAAAAACCTCTGCAGTCAGGAAATCTCGGCAGGTTTGGGCAATCATATTTTGCTCTTCATCAAATTCTTCAGGAATGAATACATCCTGGTAAATGGTTTCAGTTATTAAAAACTCACCTCCTTTAATTGCTTTTTTGTCTGTAGCTTCCATGTTATATAAGATTTTAAAGCATCTCAAAAATACCCGCAGCACCCTGCCCGCTGCCAACGCACATGGTTACCATACCGTATTTCTGATCTCTCCGTTTCAATTCATTAAACAATTGCACTGATAACTTTGCGCCAGTACAGCCCAAAGGATGTCCGAGCGCTATCGCTCCTCCATTTACGTTCAGCTTTTCTGTATCCAGATCCAAAGCCCTGATAACTGCCAGAGATTGGGATGCGAATGCTTCATTGAGCTCTATCAAATCTATTTGATCTAGCTTCATGCCTCCCTGAGTTAATGCTTTTGGAATTGCATAAATAGGCCCTATCCCCATAATTCTGGGCGGCACTCCAGAAACTGCATAACTCACCATTCTTGCGATCGGGTCAACTCCAAGTTCTTTCATCTTCTTCTCAGATACGACCAGTACAAATGCAGCACCATCAGAAGTTTGTGAAGAATTACCAGCTGTAATGCAACCATCAGCGGCAAATACAGGTCTCAGTTTAGCAAGTTTATCAATGGAAGTATCTGCTCTCGGTCCTTCATCCGTATCAACCACATAACTCCTCGTTTTCTTCTTTAGGTTTTCATCCAAATAGGTTTCATTTATCGTTATAGGTAAAACACCTGCTTTCAGACTACCATTTTTGATAGCCTCTACCGCCTTTTGATGAGATTGATAAGCAAACTGATCCTGATCTTCACGATTTACCTTATACTCTTTGGCAACAGCCTCCGCTGTCAAACCCATACCCCAATACCAATCCGGGTTATTCTTGGCAACCTCTGGATTAGGTACTAACTTCCATCCACCAAAGGGCATGCCCGACATCACTTCAACGCCACCAGCTATAATACAATCTGCCATACCACTTCTAATCTTAGCAACCGCTGTAGCGATGGTCTCCAATCCAGATGCACAATATCGATTCACAGTAACTCCCGGCACCTTATCGGTATCCAAGCCCATTAGAGAGATCATTCTTCCTATATTTAATCCCTGTTCAGCTTCTGGCGTGGCATTTCCAACAATTACATCATCAATTTCCTCTTTGTTTAAATTAGGAACAGCTGCTACGAGCTCCCTGATCACCTCAGCAGCCAAATCATCAGCCCTTGTAAAACGAAATACTCCACGTGGTGCTTTTCCAACAGCGGTTCTGTATCCAGCAATTATATATGCTTCCTGCATGTCATTAATTTCTTAAAGGTTTACCTTTGGTTACAATACTCTGAATGCGCTCCAACGTTTTTCGTTCTCCGCATAAAGACAAAAATGCTTCTCTCTCCAAATCCAGCAGATATTGCTCCGTTACTTCTGTTGGCGATGATAAATCTCCGCCACACATTACCCATCCCAGTTTCTCAGATATCTTCTTATCATGTTCTGATATGTAATGACCGGAATACATGGTATTAGCTCCTGCATAAACGATACCCAGGCCCTGCTTTCCAAGCACACGAATATCTTTACGTTGCACCGGCTTCGTATATCCAGCATCCGCAAGTTCTAACGCCTTAGCTTTGGCATCTGAGATCAACCTACTTTTGTTCATTGTTATTGCGTATTTGCCCTTTTGCAAATACCCAAGCTCATAAGCTTCTACTGCAGAGGTGGATACTTTCGCCATTCCTATAGTGAGGAATCTATCTTTCAGCACGTTTTGTATAATCTGATCTTCTTTATATTCATCAGATGCCCTCAATGCAAATTCCTTAGTACCCCCACCACCTGGTATTACACCAACGCCAAATTCTACCAAGCCCATATAAGTCTCAGCATGAAGCTGCACATGATCGGCATGCAAACTAAATTCGCACCCTCCTCCAAGGGTTAAGCTATGTGGAGCCACCACAACTGGAATTGATGAGTACCTAATGCGCATAGACGTATTTTGAAACAGGCGTATCGCCATATTTAATTCATCCCATTCCTGTTCAACTGCCATCATAAAGATCATCCCAACATTCGCGCCTGCGGAGAAATTGGAACCATCATTGCCTATTACTACACCTTTGTATTCTTTCTCTGCCAAGTCAATTGCCTTATTAATGGCCTGCAGGGTATCGCCGCCAATTGTATTCATTTTAGAATGAAACTCCACATTGAGAATACCATCGCCAAGATCTATGATAGACGCCCCTGAATTTTTCCAGATCACGTTACTAGTCCGCAGGTTATCCAGAACGATGAATCCTTCTGTACCCGGTATTGCCTTATAACTTTTGGTAGGGATGTCGTAATACTTTTTCACGCCTGCCTCAACTTTGTAAAAAGTGAGATTTCCATTGCCAATCATTTCTGTAACCCATGCAGCTGGAGTATTCCCGTATGCTTTCATACCTGCCACTGCTTCATTTAAACCTACTGCGTCCCATACTTCAAACGGTCCAAGATCCCATCCAAAACCGGCACGCATGGCATCGTCAATGCGGTAAAGTTCATCAGATATTTCAGGTATCCGATCAGAAACATATTCAAACAATCCAAAGAAAGAAGCCCTAAAAAGTTCTGTGGCTTTATCTTTTCCAGCCGCAAACACCTTCATCCTATCCTTTACATTTTCAATGGTTTTAGTCATTTCCAGAGTGGCCGACTTCACCTTCTGCTGAGGCCTGTATTCCAGCGTTTTTAAATCCAGCGCCAGTATTTCAGTTTTTCCCTCTGGCGTTTTTATCTTTTTATAAAAGCCTTGCTTAGTCTTATCACCTAACCAGTTATTGGCCTCCATCTTTTCAACGTAGACAGGCAACTTAAATAAATCATGTGCCTTATCATCCGGACAGTTGTCATAAAGTCCTTTAGAAACCTTAATCATGGTATCCAGCCCAACAACATCGGTTGTTCGAAAAGTGGCAGATTTAGGTCTACCCAATGCGGGGCCTGTAAACTTATCTACCTCCTCAACAGTAAGATCCATTTTTTCTACCAGATGCAACAAAGACATTATGGAATATACGCCAACACGATTGGCAATAAATGCGGGAGTATCTTTACACAGTACAGTAGTCTTGCCTAAAAACAGATCACCATAATGCATTAAAAAATTAACCAATTCTGGCTTGGTATATTCCGTAGGAATAACCTCCAGTAATTTCAAATACCTTGGAGGGTTAAAAAAGTGAGTGCCGCAAAAGTTCAACTTAAAATCCTCGCTTCGCCCTTCTGCCATCAAATGAATTGGTATACCAGAAGTATTTGAAGTAATGAGTGTACCTACTTTTCTATGTATTTCTACTTGTTCAAAAACTTTTCTTTTAATGTCGATATTCTCAACCACTACCTCAATTATCCAGTCTACCGTAGATATTTTAACCATATCATCTTCAAAATTACCTGTAGTAATCTTGTTCAGTACCATTTTTGAATATACAGGCGAGGGGTTAGTTTTAACCGCATTTAGCAAAGCTGCGTTAACAATATCATTTCTCGAACCATCTTTAGGAACAATATCCAATAGTAAAACTTCTACTCCGATGTTAGCAAAGTGACAGGCTATCCTTGACCCCATAATCCCGGAACCGAGTACTGCAACCTTATTTATCTTTTTGTTCATCATTTAAAGTTGTATTTGTATATGCCAGTGTAAGTTTGTTCAGTTTTTGCAGCGTACCAATTAGGCTATTTTTTTCATGCACAGTTAAATTGTCGCTTAAATATTCATTAAAAGAAATCACCACATCTTTGGCGAGGTGTCGTTTTTCCACACCAAAATCAGTAAGAAAAACTTTTACAGAACGCTTATCCCCAACCGAAGCTTCGCGGTAAATCAATCCCAACTCCTCCATGTTATTGAGCATCCTGGAAAGGCTTGTGGCTTTAACGCCCAGCAACCCCGCAAGTTTAGAAACCGCAGTGCCTTCCTTTTCAATATTAATCAACACGTAACCTATAGCCTGGGTAATTCCAAAGCCCGAAGCAATTTGATTATAACTGTTTGCCATGTTTTGCCAAACCACTTTCAAAAAATAATCTATAGTTTCCTGCTGTTTCATTTTACTATGCTTGCATAACAAAGCTATCCATAAATAAATTACTACGCAAACATATTAGCTTAAATTCTTTCAAAAAAAAAGCTGCCCTGAAAGATCAGGACAGCTGCTAAATTTTTGTATTGTCTGACTAAAATAATGTGAACACTACTCTTCTGTTTTGCTGTCTTCCAGCAGCAGTTTTGTTGGTAGCAATTGGCTGACCTTCTCCATAACCTGTAGCTTCAATTCTAGAAGCATTTGCACCTTGAGAAACCAAATATGACCTAACAGATTCAGCTCTGTCTTTAGACAATCTCATGTTCAAAGCATCAGATCCAGTGTTATCTGTATGTCCGGCTAATTTCAAACTAAAGTTTTTCTCCATTAACAAAGCAGCAACTCTATTTAAAGTACTATAAGATTTTGATCTGATGGTAGCTTTACCCAAATCAAACTCTAAATTGTTAATCGCATCGGCAACAACTTTTCTATCAGCTTCTGTAATAATCACTTTTTCAGTAACCATCGGAGCAGGAACCTTTAAAGGACAACCAGCACCATCAACTACAGTACCAGATGATGTTCCAGGGCATTTATCCAATTTGTCGGCAACACCGTCACCATCTGTATCTTTTAATAAATCATTAAGATCCGAACGTAATCTTGCATTTTCAGCTCTCTGTGCATCAAGATCACTCTTCAATGCATCAGCAGCACGTTTAGCCGCTAAAGCCTCATCGTAAGTTAACGCAACAGGATTATGCCATGCCTTTTGTTTACCTGTACCCAATGCAAACTCAAGTCCGGCATAAGCATAAGAATATCTATCGCTATTTTGTTTATATACACCATCAAGGTTATCCCCGTCAACAAAGTTCACTGTCCAACCTAAATCAAAGTTTACTTTTTCAGCTACTTTAAATTTCGCACCCAATCCAACTGGAATAATCAATTCACTAATTGTCTTGCCTCCTGCATAATCAGTAAATGTTCCACCAGTGGCACTTGGAGATGTTGTTACTTTATAACCTGCTAAACCACCACCTGCAGATGCATATAATTGAAGGCTATTCTCTTTATTAAACATATCTATGTTAAATAGATTTACTACCGCATTTAAACTTCCAGAATAGGTTAAATCAGTTTTAAAAGCATTTACAGCGCTAGTTGGTGTTATACCACTATCAAATGGCTTACTGTTATCTCCGCTCAATTTACCCTTTACTCCATCCAAACGAAGGGAGAAATAGGTGGTAAATTGCTTTTTAATATATAAACCATATCCTAGGTTCGTTTTCCAGTTAGAGAAATCGTTCTTTCCTCCCAATGGAGAAATTGGGGTTAGCGCTCCGGCATTTACACCTATAGACCATGATGTTAAGGGCATTGAACTCCCATTGGTCATTGTAGTTTCCTGAGCCTGTGTGGTTCCCGCGATAAGCATCGCTGCAGCAAAAGGCAGGCATTTTAATAGATTTTGTTTCATATTCAAAGTATATAATTTATAAGAGGTGGTTAGTTACTCTTATAATTCAATACTCAGGCCATTAACATAAATGGCTTTTAAACATCCATTTACTTGTCCTACTGTGCTTAATTCTATACAAACAAAAGGCTACCAACCCAAATATAGATCATCACCCCGGGGATCTGCTCCCCCCTGGTAATATCCCCATTTGGTTTTTAAAATGGCATCTACACGCCCTATCCCGCCACTCGGTTTCAGCAGATATCCTTTATCAACTAACTTAGTTGCGCTAAGGCAATCCAGCGCACCATCTTCCACATAAACTCTAAGGTGTCTTATAGTTTTCGGCATCGTGGTAGATTTTTTCGATAATATCTTTATTATTCTCGAGAACTACCTTCCTTTTTAAACTTAATTTTGGCGTAAGCTCACCTGCTTCAATGCTCCATTGTTTAGGCAGTAGTGCAAAGCGTTTTACTTGTTCCCATTTACCAAAATCCTTGCAGGTATATTCTACAATACTTTGAAACTTATCAATCACCTGCTGATTAACTATCATTTCCTGGTCTGTAGTATAAGGTATTTCCTTTTTCTCTGCCCAGGATTTTAAAGCCCCAAAATTGGGAACAATTAATGCTACTGGAAACTTCCTATTTTCTCCCAGCACCATTACCTGCTCTACCAAGATGGTTTCTTTAAATTTATTTTCCAACATTTGCGGCGCTACATATTTACCTCCCGCAGTTTTAAAAATCTCCTTCTTCCGATCTGTTATTTTTAAGAACTTTCCATCAACCAGCTGACCAATATCTCCGGTATGGAACCAGCCATCCTGATCAATCGTCTCAGTAGTAAGGTCATCATGCATATAATAACCTTTCATTATGGCATGGCCACGGGCAAGCACTTCACCATCCTCTGCTATCTTTACCTCCATACCTCTAATCACCGGACCAACAGTACCAAATTTGGTATTGCCGAAATAATTTACCGTAATTACCGGCGAGGTCTCTGTTAATCCATAGCCTTCAAAAACAGGCATATCTGCAGCCCAAAATATCCTGGCCAGTCTTGGGTTTAGCGCTGCTCCTCCAGATATGATTACTAAAATATTACCTCCAAGTGCTTCCTGCCATTTCTTAAATATCAGCTTACGCGCAACACCCAGTTTTACTTTATAGAACCAGCCATTCTCAAACTCATATTGTTCTCCTATTGATACTGCCCAAAAAAACAGACCTTTTTTTAGTCCTGTTAAGGCCTTACCCTTTTCCATAATCTTTTCATATACCTTTTCCAGCAACCTGGGAACGGTAGAGAAGGCATTAGGTTTCACAAATTGTATATCTGCTACAATGGTATCCATGCTTTCTGCATAGTATACGGAGGTATCACAATACATATACAGGTACACTACCATGCGTTCAAAGATGTGTGATAGTGGTAAAAAGCTCAATCCTTTTTTAATCCCTTCGGGAAGCAAGACAGCAGAATTTTGAAAGTTCTTTACCAGGTTGTTATGGGTTAGCATTACACCTTTTGGTGTACCCGTTGTGCCTGAGGTGTAGATGAGGGTAAGGATATCATCTGGAGCAACCTGCTCCCGATATATATTAAGGTCAACGTGCTCCATTAAGGCCCCTTTACCAGTTAGCTGAGTCCACGGATCTGCCCCTCCTACCTCGTCAAACGTAAATATTTTTATACCATTGGCTAAGCCGTCACAAACAGGTTTTAGTTTAGTATAGAGGGCTTCGTCTGCCACGAATACTACAGATACCTCTGCATTTTCTAATATGAATTTAATATCATTACCGGCTAAGGTTGGGTACAATGGTATTTGATAAGCCCCTAGCTGCATAATCGCAAAATCAGCAATGTTCCACTCCGGCCGGTTATGAGACATCACCGCTACCCTGGATCCTTTAGCAATTCCAATGTCCAACAGGCCCCTGCTCAACGCATCAACCGTATTGCAAAACTCTACAGTGTCATAATTCTTCCAAGCGCCATTTATCTTGCCGTTTATAAAATCCTTTTTTGGGAAGTTCTCCAGATTATACTGAAGCAGATCAAAAACCCTCGTTATCGTTACGGCCATACCTTGCAGCTTATATTTATGAATTTGGTTATTGTGTTAAAGCTAATAATTATTCTTTTGGAAATTCTTTAAGAAATGCAATATTCATATCTTACGTATGCAGCAAAAATCCAAACCAGCAAAACTCAAAAATCAGTTAACTATTCTCCATCTTATCCATTGGTATTTTAATGCAATAGCGCAATTTTTACATTGGAGAATCTACAGAAATTTGATAATTTTCTTTAAGTTTGAGTAACAATCAAATGTAACCATGTTTAAAATCCATTTACTCATTATTTATGCTTTCCTGGCCCTTATCGGTTTCAGCATAAGCGGATCCAATTTTAATACTCTTGAAAAGAGTCAGATAGGTGTACTTCTAGATACACCACGAAATGCTTCCAAATGGCCCGGCGAACTTAGCCTGACCAATTTTGCAGGCTCAGAGCTAACCCCTAGTCCGGCATGCCTGGCAGTAGCGCCAACAGGGGAAGTTTTTGTAGGTGTAGATAAGATCGGCTCTCTTGGTAAAGACCCTGGAAAGGGTAGTATTGTTAAGCTGATTGACAGCGACAATGACGGCAAGATAGATAAACACACCATTTTTGCAGCGGTAGATAACCCAAGGGGTATTATTGCTGTGGGCGACAAGGTGTATGTGTTACACACTACTTTTTCTAAAGAAACAGGCATTGCAAAAGGCATGGACCTTGTCGTTTTTGAAGACAAAGACAATGATGGTGTAGCAGACGGGGCCTCTCAGCCACTGATAGAAAACATCAGCTCTCCTAAATTTGTACAAAGCAGGGGCACAGATCACGCCACCAATGGTATCCGCCTGGGTATTGATGGATGGATATACATTGCTGCAGGAGACTTTGGATTTTATAATGCGGTAGACCGCGATGGGACTAAGCTTACCTTACACGGCGGTGGTATTGTACGTGTTAGACCAAACGGCCGGGAAATGGAATTGTATACCCATGGAACGCGTAATATTTACGATGTAGCCATTGACGCTTATATGAATATTTTTACCCGCGACAATACGAACGATGGTGGCGGCTGGAACATCAGGTTCAGTCACCATATCCAGTCGGGAGAATACGGCTATCCGCTGTTATTTAAAAACTTTACCGAAGAAATCCTACCCGGATTAGTAGATGTTGGTGGCGGTTCTGGAACGGGCTGTCTTTTTATGGATGAGCCTACTTGGCCAGATAAATACAACCATGTACCGATGATGGCCGACTGGGGTAACAGCCTGCTATACATTCACCGTGTAACACCAGATGGCGCAAGTTTTACCCAGAAAGACGAAGAATTTATTAAACTGAATCAGATTACCGATCTTGATGTAGATGGTTCAGGCCGCTTATACCTTTCCGCATGGGACGGCGCAGGCTATTCGGGTAGTCCGGATAAAGGATTCATCGTTCGCGCAGTTCCGAAAGGGTGGAAATACAAGGCTTTTCCTGACCTTAAAAAAGCTTCTATAAAAGCATTAGTAACCTTAATTAAGTCAAATAGTGCTGTTGCGAGGGTTAATGCCCAGCAAGAATTGCTTACCCGTACGGCTAAAGATGCCATTAAAGCATCCTGGGAAATTGCGGCAGACAAAACCATCCCGCTTTACAGTCGCGTAGCAGGTATTTTTGCTTATGCCCAATTAACCGGCGAAGCCGGAATTACAAACTTGGTAAAGCTTAGCGCAGAAAACGATGTTAAAGAATTCGCACTGCGTGCATTGGCTGATAGAAAACCTACAGTAAAAAATGTGCCAATAGCTCCATTTTTAGCGGCATTAAATGACCCTTCTGCAAGGATTCAGGCGGCCGCAACCATTGCTTTAGGTAGATTGGGGAACCCAGAGGCGATACCTGCATTACTCCAGGTAAAAGTACCGGCTTCTTTTGTTGCCCCTGCAAAAAACACAGAAGGACCACATGCAACACCAAATTCAGCCATCATACCGGCACACCTAGCTGTTCAGGCATTAGTTAGCTTAAACGCTACAGATGCATGCGTTCAGGCAATCAGCTCCAGCAATTCTACCATTGCGTTATGGGCATTACGTTATATGCACAGTCAAAAAGCAGTAAATGGTTTAATCTTAGCTTACCAAAAATCAGATCAACCTGCCGTTAAAAAAGGAATAGTAACCACATTAGCCAGACTTTATAAAATTGAAGCACCTTACATGGGTACTACCTGGTGGAGCACACGTCCAGATGGTCATGGTCCTTACTACGAAGCGGTAGACTGGGAACAGTCACCTGTAATTAAAAAATTCCTTACTGGTGTATTTGCACAAGGTGGTATGGGTGACAAACAGTGGTTTGCCGATCTCAATGAAAAAAACCAAATGGGCATTGCTGAATTTGGAGGTGAGGAAACTCAGGTAGCCAAAGATGAGGTAAAAGTTGATTTAGAAAAGATCAGAAACAAGAAAGGCCAGATTGGCGAGTCTTCAATTGAGGATGTAATGTTGGCTATGGCAAAAATTAAAGGAGATGCTGGCTTAGGCAAAGGTCTTTTTACGAAGCAAGGCTGTATCGCTTGTCATAGTATCAATAAGGGCGAGCCTCTAAAAGGTCCATTTATGGGCCAGATTGGCTCTATAATGAATCGTGAGCAGATTGCAGAATCTATCCTTAAACCAAATGCCTCTATCTCACAAGGATTTGCAACAGTAGAAATCACTGCTAAGGGCGATAAGAGTTATATGGGCTTTGTAACTGCAGAATCAGCAGAAAAAATTACACTTCGCGATATTTCAGGTCAGGTATCCACTATCAAAACTGCAGACATCCTGAAACGCAAAGAACTTGAAACATCTATGATGCCTACAGGCATGGCAAATTCATTGTCGTATGAAGAATTCGCTTCGCTGATTACATTCCTGTCAGCACAGAAAAAGTAATAAAGTAGCATCCCTCCCTGAACTTAATATCAGTTTTCGGGGGGGATGCCACTTAATACAATCTCCCAATTCTCCAGAAATATTTCAAAGCGGATAATAGTCAATTGAGCAAATACTCTTTGATAAGCACTCGCGACTACCCTTCGTCTACACTAAAACTATACTCAAACCAAACTAGTTCGATACTTCTACACAAAATAGGTGCCTTTTTGCGAAGAAGTATGGTACATGTTTCGATCAAGTATAGTAGATGTTAAAACCCGCTCCCATCCTTGCTCATAAGAATTCCATAATGGAATTAGGTTTTGAAGATGGATTCCATAAGACACTAATAATCTTTATTTTGTACCATTTATCGGTCATATGACGTACCAAAACAAGTCAAATGATGTACAAACCTCTGTCATATGACCTTTTTTAGTACCCCGTTATTGGGTAAATTTGTAATACACAACGCGATGTTAGCAAGCAGTGATGCATGTGAAAAAGTTCTTTGACATTTTTTAAAAAGCCGAAAGGCTAAGGCTCTTCTTAAACAGGGGCTTATGCCTTTTGGCAATTGGCTATTTTGTTTCGGCCAGGGGTTTGATGTGATTATTTTTTAGTTCGTTAACAATATGCTTACCAATCTCAATACCAACGGAAACTCCATTTTCAATGCCATCTTTAAAATGGATGCCTCCCCAATATCTGCTTATAGCGGCCTCTTTTGACGCTGTAAGGAATGAGGCGAATTTTCTAGATTTAAGTCCATATTTTTCTTCTACATTATCTGTGTACTTGAAATTATCACCAAAATAATAGGTAAGGATAGTTGCACTTGTTGATGATATATGTGAATGTCCACTCATATATTCAGGGAAGGGCGGCGTTTGAAGCATCGGCTTCCAGTTAGGATCTATAAGATTTCTAATCGCTGTTTCCGGACGTATTCTGTTTGTCCTATATTTTTCGTCCCAGCAAGCAATAAAGCTATCAGTAAGCCCCATAGATATGACTGTATATATTTCCATGGTTTTTGAAAAGCTAACTTTTGCTTTTTGGCAGGCGATACCGGTTATACCAATCCAGTGTGCTCCTGGTGAGATTTTCTTCATCCCAACCATTAAATGTCCTTGGTTCTTTAATGCAAATGGATTACAATCCCAAAATCCAGCTATTTCTTTGTTTTCCTTACTTAACCCACTCCCAGCATCTTTATAGATTCCGGTTAATTCTTTATAAAATTTTGAATTCTTATCCTTAGAATAAGGAGTTGGAGGAATTGATACGAATTGTGAAGCTGAGTCAATAAAAAATGGTCTGACTGTATTGAAATACGGTTCTACAGGGGCAAAAAATGCCGGAGGAGTAGGATACCAACTCCCCTCAGTGTTACTTGGTGTGTAACGTGGGTAATTACTAATCCTATTGTACTTGTCCTTCTTTGCATAAGGCATGATTTGTTTAATGATCTGATTGGCATAAGACTGTGAATGCGCAATAATTTCATCTGAGAAGCCTATTTTCCTGCAAGAGTCCAAAAATTTCTGCTCAAAAGCATCGAACAACTTACCAGATGGCTGCATTTTTTTTGCGGTACCAGTCATGGCAAGTATCGCACTCAAAGAAGTGGAATATAGCCCTGAATCTAGTGGCTTGGTAATTTCTGGAAAATCATTTAATACTCCTTTAAATGATAAAACACTTGAATCATTCAAAGCCATAACGGTATATCCCGAAAGACAGGAATAAGAATAAAATCTAGCGGCCAGCGGTGGATTGGTTACATCGTGAATCATCAACTGCGTCATCTCCTCCAGAACCTTAGCGATATCCTTATTTGTAAGTTTCGGGTCCATTTCCTTTTTGCAGCTCATTAAGCAGAATAGCAAAGTGCAGCAAACTATTAGTTTTTTCATTATTTTGTTTTATACTTGGGTGACAATAAATATAGACCTTTTAGAGACAAATTCAATCTTGACAACTGAAAAAAAAATCTATTATACGCTGCGGATTGCTTCGGGCATGTGCCTTATTGGGCATGGCGTTTTTGGAATTATTACAAAAACGGTTTGGTGCAATTATTTTGCTGTAGTAGGCATTGATCAGTTAATGGCATATCGATTAATGCCGATTATAGGGTTCATAGACATATTGATGGGCCTAATCTTGTTAATATATCCAGTAAAACCAATCCTAATATGGTTGGTCATATGGGGTGTAATAACGGCATCTCTTCGTCCACTTTCAGGAGAACCTTTTGCAGAATTTTTAGAACGGGCAGGAAATTTCGGCGCACCATTAACACTTTTAGTTTTATGCGATGGAGAAAACGGCTTTAGCAGATGGGATAAAAAATTAGAAATACCTCTTAAGCTTTCACCTGAAAGCTTAAAAAGAGTCATATTATTTTTAAAAATTACAGCAGCCATTTTGCTCATTGGCCACGGATGGCTTAACCTATTAGAGAAGAAGGGGCTACTTGCTCAGTATTCAGTACTTGGGTTTAAAAATTTACAACTAACGGCTACTATTGCAGGGGTAATAGAAATTGCTGGGGCAGTTATAATATTGATAAAGCCATTGCGACCAGTAATATTATTTTTCTTGGTATGGAAAATTAGCTCAGAACTTCTATATCCGCAGTGGGAAGTATTTGAATGGGTAGAGCGTGGGGCCAGTTATGGAACTTTACTGGCACTGTACTTTGCATTAAAACCAAATAAATCCTTAAGGGATTAACTTACTTTCCTCAATATTGAATTGCATTTTAAATGTGGTGCCAACGTTGACTTCACTCGTTGCACTAATTTTTCCTCCGAGGGTATCAATTTGGGTTTTCACCATGAATAAGCCCATCCCTTTACCATCTACATGCTGGTGAAAACGCTTATAAAGTCCAAAAAGATCATCACCATGTTTTAACAAGTCTATCCCAAGGCAATTGTCTTCAAAAGTCACAATCATTGTCTTTTCTGTCTTTATTGTCTTCACTTTAATTACCACGGGTATTTCTGTCCTACAATACTTAAGGCTATTTGATATTAAATTATAAAAAATGCTGTAGAAATAACTCTTTGTAGTCCAGATGCTATCCCAGGCAGCAACATCCAAATCAACCGTAAGCAGTGCGCGCTCTGCAGGTGTCAATATTCCTTTTAAAATATCTAGTACAATGGCGGACAAACCGACATTCTCTTTACCTTCACTAATGTCTCTTTTAAGATGGAAGATGTTATTAAGGTCTACGATAACACTATCTAACTTTCCCGCAGAACTGATCAAATGCCTGCTCAAGTCTGCAATGTCATTTTCGCTTAGATTTTCCTGATTAAGCTCATTTGCCAGACCTGAAATATTAGCTACAGGAGCTCGTAGATTGTGAGAAACAATGTAAGAGAATTGCTCCAACTCATTATTACGCTGCAATATGTCTTTAATCATGTTCATTCTTTCCAAATCTGCCACCTTTCTTTCATTTATATTTTTAAAATAGATGGAAAGCCCGATAGCTGAAGGATAAGCAATGACTTCCAGCCATACGTTTATCTCTTCATGATATATTTCAAAATGATGTGCTGTATTTTCCCTAACTGCCTTATGATAATTAACATAGGATATTGAACCAACGGAATCAGGAAATTCCTCCCAAATATTTTTCCCGATGATATCAACCTGTCCTTTGCCTAATAGGTGTTCAGCCTCCTTGTTCCAATAGGTAACGATCCAGTTCTTGTCCAGCGCATAGAAACCATCCTGAATACTTTCAAGGATAATGTTCTTTTCTTCAGCAATCGCATCAATAACCTTCAGGTTTTCTCTAACATCATTAGCGAGCTTAAATTTAGCAAGCGCACTTTGCAAGGCTAACGGTAGTCGGTCCAGCCGATCCTTCAGTACATAGTCATCCGCGCCACGCTTCATAATATCAACAGCAAAATCTTCTGAAATGGTTGCTGTAATGAGTACAAAAGGAATGTTTAAATCACTCTGTTTAAAAATTGTTAGGGCTTCGTAAGAGTTAAATGTAGGTAATGAATGGTCTGACAATATCACATCGGGTATAAATTCAACTATTCCTTTTAAGAAATCTTCCTTCGTATCTACCACTTTAATCTCAAAATTGAGTTGCCCTTTCTTCAACGCACGATTAACAAGTATTGCATCGTCTGGAGAATCTTCAAGATGTAATATTTTTAATTTATCCTTCATTATGCTCATTAAATAATGCTTGGTACTCTCTTCATGAAAGCAAGCTGTTCAATTGTTATTAAAATCCGTTTAGTTTCATAAACAGATTTGAACACTATGGGATGGTTGTTAACATCTCTAAGATAGGATAAACTTTCATTATATCATTGTTCTTTCAGTTAAACAAAAACTGCGTTAGGCATAATAGTTGTTAAACTAGAACCTTTTACAAATTACAAATTGATACATTATGAAAAGATTGTTTTTTACTTTATTGCATGCGCTACATTGTTAACGTTTAGTACCTCTAAGGTAAATGCCCAAAATTATAAAACCGGCCTTGGTTTGAGAATAGATGCAGGAGTAAAGAAGGTTGTTGTTAATAGAACACAGCTTTCCTTACTTTGAGTTGTTCTTCTGTTGCAGTATCATCAAATTTAGCAACTAGTTTAACATTGGGGTTAGCTGTTAACGTAAGTTTTATTTCTTTAACAATACCATCTCGTCTAATCATCAATGTAATAATATCACCAACCTTCTTGGTAGCAATTAAAGGCATCTTTTCTAGAACTACATTTAAAGGAATACCATCAGCAGTGATCACTTCATCATTAACATTTAAACCTCCTGTCCAGGCTGCAGAATTACGCAACATTGAAGATACCATAAACAAACCTTCGATTTTTTTTGAGGCCACACCAAGGTAGGGTTCCTGGTTCCCTAAATTTTCGTTTGTTACCAGAATGCCTGCATAACCCATGTATTTATCATAATCAATATCTGTTGTGCCATTCACATACTTACTCCAGAAATTAGTAAAGCTAATACCACTGACTTTTTCAACCATAGTCTTAAATTCAGCATCTGTATATCCCCTACCCAATTTCTTATAATATTGATGGTACATATCGTGCATTACATTATCCAAAGATTTAGCTCCCTTTGTGGCATGTGCAATCTCCAGATCCATTAAAGTCCCAATAGCAGAACCTTTTGTGTAATAAGAAATGGTAGTGTTACCAGAGTTCTCATTTGGACGGTAACTTTTAATCCAGGCATCGTAACTCCCTTCGGCGGCCGACTGTACTTTCGCTCCAGGTTTATTATAAACTGCTTCAATACCTGTTGCAAACGTCTGTGCTGTTTCAGCTTCAGTATGAAAACCGGCACGCAGCATAATTTTATTCTCAAAATAGGAAGTAAATCCCTCTGCCACCCATAGATTTGTCGTATAATTTTCATTATCATAATCGAACGGACCGAGCGCTATTGGCCTCAACCTTTTTACATTCCATAGGTGATGGTACTCATGTGCTACTAGCCCTAAAAACCCCTTGTAACCTTTTTCTGTTCCATAAGAATCTCTGGCTACACCAAGAACTGTGGAATTGAGATGTTCCAATCCACCACTTCCTGCACTAAGATTATGTACGATAAACGTGTAATGTTCATTGGGGTTTTCTCCGTAAATGGAAGTTAGCTGTTCTACCACCTTTGGCATATCAACTTTCAAACGTTCCTGATCATAATTGGCCATGCCATACATCGCCACTTCATGCTTAACTCCTGAGGCAGTAAATTCAAAAACTTCCTGGTTGCCCACCTCAATCGGGCTATCAAAAAGAACATCAAAATCAGATGCCATGTAAGTAAACTTAGTGCCAGCTACGGGCTCTAGTCCGGTTGATACTTTGCTCCAGCCCGCAAAAGGATTGATTTTTACGGTACTTGGTAGTTTAAGCTGACCATCTGGATACATAAAAATTGAAGTGCTAGACAAAAATGCATGCGTATCATCAATAAACGAGGTTCTTACCGACATTTCAAAGGCATATACCCGATATTTAATTTTTATGGCATTGGCTTTTGCAGAGCGTATTCTCCAGGCATTTTTACGTACCTTTTCAAACTTCAAAGGTTTACCATTAGCACTGGCACTGAACGCCTCAACACTTTTCGCAAATTCCCTTACCAGATAAGAACCTGGTGCCCAAACAGGCATTTTTACATCCAAGTAGTCTTTCAACAACCCAGAAATATTCATTTCGACTTCTACATAATGAGCTTGAGGCTCAACAAAACTCACCTCGAAACCAATTTTAACCTGCGACTTACCTACCATACCTATCGATAATATTACTAATATTAACCCTAACGCTCTCCTGCTCATAACTAGCTTATTTAACCGCAACAAACCTAGATAAATTAGTGCTTTAATGCAATCAAAAGCTCCCCAATGCAATTTAGAGGCTGTAACATACTTAATACAACGTACGCAAGGCATCATTTTTGAATATTTTTGCCTTGATTTTGACTATTCAGCTATATGAAAATAAGATACATCATTTATGTTTTGCTTGCTCTAGGGCTGGCCTACTTAATTTACTACAGAATCACTTCTAATAGAAAAATAGCTGGAGAAGGTAAAAGTCAATCTGGTGCAAAAGGAGATCCAGGCAAAGGATTACAGGTAGAAGGAATTGTAGTACAGGCTGCTGATTTTACCAACAACCTGGAGTTAACAGGAACAATTGAAGCAAACGAAGCGGTTTCCTTAAGAAGCGAAGTATCAGGATTGGTAACCAGCATTAATTTTAAGGAAGGGTCTAGCGTATTAAAGGGCAGCTTGCTAATAAAGATTAACGACCGTGATATACAGGCGCAATTACAGGAGGCGCTAACTAAACAGAAGCTTTCTGCTACCAATGAAAACCGTGCTAAGCAACTGCTTGATAAGGGTGCTATTAGTCAGGAAGAATACGATACCTCCCTGGCCGATTTACAATCTTTGAGGTCACAAACACAATTGATTAGGGCACAGCTTGCTAAAACAACCATCTATGCGCCGTTTAGTGGAAAGATTGGATTAAGGAGTATTTCTGTAGGAGAATACCTTACACCAGCTACAATGATTGCCAATCTTTCCAGCATCAATCCGCTAAAAATCAGTTTCTCAGTTCCTGAAAAGTATATTGGACAGATTAAAGAAAACAGCGACGTTGCCTTTACTACAGACGGCTATTCTAAAACCTTTATTGGAAAAGTATTTGCACTGGAACCAGGAGTAAATACCCAAACCCGAACTTTACAGATTAAAGCACTAGTAACTAACCCGAACGGGGAATTGCTACCTGGATCTTTCGCGAAAATAAAGTTATCACTTAGCACGGCTAAAGATGCTATACTAATTCCTAATGAAGCCATTATTCCTGTTTTAAAAGGTAAAACAGTTTTTGTAAGTAAGAACGGAAAAGCACAACAGGTACCGGTTGAGGCCAGTACCAGAACAGCAGAAAGTATTTTAATTACTTCTGGGCTGAAGGTTGGTGATACGGTATTGACTACGGGTGCAATGGCATTAAAAGCTGGCGCCCCTGTTAAAGTTACTGTAGTAAAAAAATAGCGCATGAGTATTTCAAATACCAGTATAAAACGGCCGGTTCTGGCCATTGTAATGAATTTGTCTATACTTCTTTTTGGAGTTATTGGCTATAATTTCCTAGGGGTAAGGGAATTTCCCAACATTGACCCTACTGTAGTTTCTGTACGGACATCTTATCCTGGTGCAAACTCAGACATTATCGAGTCGCAAATTACAGAACCTCTGGAAAAATCTATTAATGGAATTGATGGAATCAGGAACATTTCCTCCTCCAGCAATCAGGGAACCAGTAACATTACAATAGAGTTTAACCTGAACAAAAATATCGACGACGCGGCCAATGATGTTCGCGATAAGGTTTCTCAAGCCGCAAGAAGTTTACCTAAAGACATTGATGGTAACCCTGTTGTAAGTAAGGCTGATGCAAATTCTGACGCCGTAATTACCATGACTGTGCAAAGCGATAAAAGAAACGTGATTCAGCTGAGTGATTATGCGGAAAACGTGATTGCAGAAAGATTGCAAACCATATCAGGTGTTAGCAGCATACAGATATATGGACAGCGAAAATATGCCATGCGGATACGCATTGATCCAAACAAACTGGCAGCTTACGGTTTAACATCGCAAGATATTGTCACGGCATTGGATAAAGAGAATGTAGAGCTCCCATCCGGGAAAATTACTGGAGCAAACACTGAGCTGATCGTGAAAACGTTAGGTAAAATGACTAATGCCGAACAGTTTAACGACCTGATATTAAAAACCGACTCCAACAATCTGGTAAGACTAAAAGACGTAGGCTTCGCGGAGCTTGGTTCTGAGAATGAAGAAACGATATTGCGTGAATCAGGAAAGCCAATGGTTGCTGTTGCCCTTATCCCCCAGCCCGGAGCAAACTATCTGGACATTTCAAAAGAGTTCGACAAGCGCTTTGAGCAGTTGCAAAAAGACATCCCTAAAGACATTAAACTGAACATCTCACTGGACAATACAAAGTTCATTAAATCGTCAGTAACTGAAGTAGCTGAAACAATTATCTTATCGCTTATCCTGGTAATTCTCATCATCTACCTCTTTTTTAGAGATTGGGCCATCGCCATAAGGCCGCTGATAGATATTCCGGTATCTTTGGTATTTACCTTCTTTATCATGTATATTTTCGGGTTTTCCATAAATGTACTATCGCTTTTGGCCATTGTACTGGCAACAGGTTTGGTGGTGGATGACGGGATTGTTGTTACAGAAAACATCTTTAAAAAAGTGGAGGAGGGTTACTCTCCTTTTGAGGCCGCTATTAAAGGATCCAACGAAATCTTTTTTGCAGTAATCTCCATATCTATAACGCTTGCAGCAGTTTTCTTACCTGTGATTTTTCTTCAAGGATTTGTAGGTCGGCTATTTAGGGAATTTGGTATCGTTATCGGAGCGGCAGTACTTATATCTGCCTTTGTATCGTTAACCTTAACGCCGATGCTTAATGCCTATCTAATGAAAAAAACGGGGCATAAGAAATCTAAATTCTATGAAATAACAGAACCCTATTTTGTTAAACTGAACGATGGTTATGCGGAGAACCTGAATAAATTCCTGGACAAGAAATGGCTTGCAGTTCCAATTATTGCCATCTGCATAGGTCTGATCGCTTTATTCTGGACGATCATCCCTAAAGAAACAGCCCCTTACGATGACCGGAGTGCCATTAATATGAATGTTAGCACACCAGAAGGATCCTCATTCGCATATACTGACCGCTTTGTCACGAAAATACAACAGCTCATTGCTGATTCAGTTCCGGAAAAGAAAGTGAATATTACCATAACCTCGCCGGGTTTTGGCGGTGCGGGTTCTACGAATAGCGGCTACGTTAGAATGGGCCTGGTAGATCCGGGCGACAGGGAGAGATCGCAAGCAGATATAGCGACGAAATTAACTTCCATAACCAAAAAATACGCTGAAGGCAAGGTAACCGTAACGCAGCAGCCAACCATTGCTGTGGGCAGACGGGGAGGCTTACCAATAAGTTATATCATACAAGCACAAAATTTTGAAAAGCTGAGGTCTAAAGTGCCCATTTTTATGGATGAGGTTTCCAAAGACCCAACCTTTACCACCTCTGATGTTAACCTAAAATTTAACAAGCCCGAAATCAACTTGACCATTGACAGGGATAAAGCTAAAAACCTGGGTGTATCTGCCGCAGATATTGGTTCTGCACTACAGTTAGGGTTAAGTGGGCAGCGGTTCTCTTATTTCTTTATGAATGGCAAACAATACCAGGTAATTGGACAATTTGAAGTGGGTGACCGTAAAGATCCGCTTGATTTAAGTTCTGTTTATGTAAGAAATAACAAGAATGAATTGATACAACTGGACAATTTAGTCACTGCAAAAGAAGAGAGCAGTCCACCCCAACTATATAGGAACAATCGTTTTACTGCGGCAACTGTTTCTGCAGGACTGGCTCCGGGAAAAAGCATCGGTGACGGAATTGAGGCGATGGACAGAATTTCTGCAAAAGTATTGGATGAAACATTCTCTACAGACCTTGGGGGAGAATCCAGAGATTTTAAAGAAAGTTCTTCAAATACATTGTTTGCATTCGGACTTGCGCTTTTATTAGTTTATTTGATATTAAGTGCGCAGTTTGAAAGCTTTATAGACCCAATCATTATTATAATTACCGTACCAATGGCCGTTGCAGGTGCATTTTTGTCGCTCTGGCTTTTTGGACAAAGCTGGAATATTTTCAGCCAGATTGGAACCATTATGCTGATCGGGCTTGTAACCAAAAACGGGATTCTTATTGTAGAATTTGCAAACCAGCTGAAGGAGAAAGGCGCAAGTATACATGATGCCATCAGGGAAGCTGCCGTTTCAAGGCTTCGCCCCATTTTAATGACCAGTTTAGCCATAGCCATCGGGGCATTGCCTATTGCAATGGCACTTGGAGCCGCAGCAAAAAGTAGGATCGGCATGGGCGTTGTTATTGTAGGTGGAACAACTTTCTCACTCGTGTTGACCTTATTTGTTATTCCCGCAGTTTATTCTTACTGGTCTAAGGAACACAAGGTCAATAAAGACCTGGAACAATCCTTAGTTGCTGCAATTGAGAATGAGAAAAATGAACCCATTAATTAATTAATTAAAGTATGAAGATCATAAAATCCGTAATTTCTTCAATGATACTGCTAATTTCTTTTTTTAGCACTGCTTCTGCACAGGAGAAATTATCTCTTCAGGAAGCGGTAACGGTAACACTCCAAAATAATTACGACATCAGGTTAGTGAGCAACGATGTGGAGATCACCAAGAACAATGTGAATCTGGGTAACGCAGGTCTTTTGCCAAAACTGGATGGAAGTTTTAGTAAAGGTGGAAGTATTCAAAATACTACCAGAACACAAAGCAGTGGGGCACAACAAACACTTAATGGTGTACGCAATACCAACATGAGCTATGGTGTAGGTCTTGGATGGACAATTTTTGATGGCTTACAAATGTTTACCAATCTGGAACGCCTTAAAACCCTACAAACACAAGGTGAAGTAAATTCAAAAGCCACCATTTTAACCACAATAAGTAACGTTTTAAATGCTTACTATACGGTTTCCAAAGAACAGCAATTGGTAATTGCGAGGGACAGTGCCATGAACGTTTCCAGGTTAAGATTGAGTATTACCAAAAGCAAACTCAGTATAGGAAGAGGCTCAAAGCTCGACTTGCTGAGTGCAAAAGTTGATTACAATGCAGATACATCTGCTTATCTTCAGGAAAAGAACCTATTTAGGAATTCAATGGTGTCATTAAATCAGATAATGGCCAGAGATTTGAACATTATTTTTAGTGTAGATACAGTTTTCGACATTAATACAAATCTGGACTATGCCGCCTTGATTGGTCAAACAGAACGATTAAACCCAGACTTACAAATTGCATTTATCAATAAAAAGATAGCAGAACTTAATTTGAAACAGGTCAAAGGGCAGCGTTATCCTGTACTAGCAGTTAACAGCGGTTATGAATACCAAAAAAGCACCAGTCCGACAGGATTTAACACTCAACAGCGTGCGAACGGACTAACTTATGGGCTAACAGCAAGTTTAAACATCTTCAATGGTTTTCTACAGCGGCAAAATGAGCGAAACGCAAAAATACAAATCAATTCCTCGGCGCTTGGTTTAAGCAAGGCAAAGCTGGACATCAATGCGCAGCTTACTTCAACATTCCAGAGCTATAGAACTAACCTGGATTTACTGATTGTTGAGAAGAGCAATGTGGAAGTTGCCAAGCAAAACCTGAATATAACTTTAGAAAAATACAGATTAGGTAGCATTGCTCCTTTAGAATTAAGAGAAGCACAGCGAAATTCTATTGATGCCATTGCAAGATATCTGGAAGCACAATATCAGGCGAAGCTTACGGAGATCAGTTTAAAAGAGATTAGCGGAACCTTAAATATCCAATAAGATTACTAATTTTAGCAAATGATTTTGGTAGCAGATAGCGGTTCCTCTAAAACGGATTGGATGGGTTATAGCCCCGATGAAAAAATTAGTTTTAGCACACAGGGGATAAATCCTTATTTTTTAAACGCGAACGATATTTTCAAGATCTTTTCTAAGAAAAAGGAGCTATTAAGTTTTGCAGATCGCGTTAAGGAAATCTATTTTTTTGGAGCAGGCTGTTCCTCACCTGATAAAATTGAAGTGATATCAAATGGGATTTCTTCCTATTTTACTAATGCATACGTATCTGTAGAGCATGACCTTATAGGCTCTGCCTATGCTACCTGTGGCGATGAAGAAGGAATAACCTGTATTTTAGGAACAGGCTCAAACATTTCTTATTACGATGGGAAAGAAGTGCATAGCGGGGCACATGGATTGGGTTACATTCTGGGTGATGAAGGCTCGGGCACCCATTTCGGCAGGAAACTGATTAAAAGTTTTCTATACAATGAAATGCCTGCTGATCTTAGTGCAGAATTTAAAGCGATGTTTGACTTGAATAAAGAAATGGTCATCACGAATGTGTATCAGAAACCTGCACCAAACATATTTCTGGCATCTATTAGTCGTTTTATGACCGGGCGTACGGACCACCCTTTTATACTGAACATCCTGCGTGAGGGTTTTCAGGAATTCGTTGATACCAATGTGAAGGATTATCCAAATTATAAAGACCTTAATTGTCATTTTGTTGGGTCGATTGCATATTACTACGAAGAGGTTCTTAGAGAGATTTGCAAAAAAAACCAGGTAAACGTTGGGAAAATCTTCCAAAAGCCGATTGAAGGCATCTACAATTACATTCTGAAAAAAGAAGGCATCACTGCTTAGATTCTTTTATTCTTTTTATACCGTAACAGACCCCGGCAATAAGCAATAAGGTTACACCACCATCCAAGGGGACATCCGGGTCTCCGCCGGGAAGACCCGGATCACTATATTGTGCAGTAGTAGATCCAATGATGCAGAGCAAGAATGTTAGCAAATAGTATTTCATAGTTCAAATCTGACGGGTTTATTTTTAGAAATACAACTATCCTGTAAAATATTTTTGCACTTCAGGTTGTTTTCTTATTTAAAATCCATCCAGTTTAGGCTCAGAAATTATTTAGTATGACCCTTAAATACGCTGGATTCTTAGTGATTATAATGATATCTGCCCAATGCTTGCAAGCACAATCATGGATGAGCGGCTTCAATTACCGCAAAAAAATAACCATAGATAAAAGTAAAGTTATCGCCAAAACCATAGTTTATAGCTCTACCAATACGGTAGATTATGATTTGGTTGACTTTCCGGTGTTGATAGACCTTACAGACAACGATCTGATCTACTACCCTGGTACCTGTGGAAATAAAATACAAGATGCTGGTGGTAAAGATATTTCATTTGCTTTAAGCACTGCGCCCGGCATTCCGCTAAATTTTCAGGTTGAGCACTATGAACCGGCCTCCGGTAGGTTAATATGTTGGGTTAAAATCAATGCTTTATCAGCAAACAAGACAACCACTACAGCTACTTCAATTTACCTTTATTATGGAAGTTCATCCCCAGCCAATCTGCACAATCCATATTCAACACCAGCGCTAAACACATGGAATGCAGATTACTCAAAAGTCTTACACATGAATGCACTATATGGTGCACCGGGCTCACAGAATCTGAGTAGTGACGTTTCTAACAGTGATACATTTAAGATTGCAAAAATAGGTTTTGGCCTTGAGTTTAACGCTACATCGGCGGCTTTCAATGCTGGCATTGAAGAGAGTACAACCATTAGTATTTCCGGATGGATAAAACCTAGTGAAATTGGCAGAGATCAAGTCATATTGACGAACGATAGTTTGGCAAGAGGTGGCTACCAGTTGAGGATGAATACGGATAACAAACTGGTGCTGGATGTTTTTAAGAGCCCCTCTGCTGCGACAAGCATAACAGAGAACTTGACTGCATTGAATGTTGGAACCTGGTACCATGTGTGTGTGATCTTTTCCGGAACGGTAGGTACCATTTACTTGAATGGAATCCCAGTTGTCGCAGCCTCCAATCCAGCATTACACCTCGGGTCTGGCGGCACGCTAAGAATTGGCCGCAATCGTCTGGGAAATAACAAATTTTACGGCATCATTGACGAGCTTAGGATTCAGAAAATCACAATCGGTACAGAATGGATGAAAACTGAATATAACAACCAGAATGATCCCACCAGGTTCTACACCGTATCTGCAGAGGAATATAGTCCTTCCGGTTTTTATAGATTTACAGGATCCAGTAATCAGTGGAATCTAACCTCAAACTGGAGCCCAGCCAGCTTACCGGGTTTAAATGCGAATATAGTTATCCCTTCAGGAAAAACCGTACGCTATTCTGGTGGCAGTCAGAGCACACTGAATAAGCTCATCATTGAAAAGGGTGGCAGTTTGACTTTGGCTGCAGACATGCAGGCTAGCTGCATATCGCAGGTGGCATCGGGAGGTGCTATAATCCTTAGCAATGGGGCAACACTTACATTTTCATCAAATGTATTCAACAATGGTTCAATATCTTCTGATATCTCTGGCGGCACCATCAGATTTTCAGGAGTACAGCAAGTTCAGGATTATAGCGGCACTGGAATATTGAAAGTACAGCGACTTAAAAACGAACAAACAGATCCGCTATTCAAGCTGGTACTTAATTCGGCTGTTGAGGTTAAAGGTTTTGTAGAAGCCAAAAAAGGAATACTTATTTCTAATGGCAATTTGATACTGCGTTCCACATCTGCTACAAATACGGCTGCAGTAATGCCAATTAATGACCCTAATAATTCAAGTATCAATGGAGAGGTGATAGTACAACAATTTATTTCAGGAAGCTATGCGGCCCCTGCATCCGCCAGAGGCTGGCGGTTACTCAGCTCACCTGTATATACCATTACATCAGGCGGCATTACGCAATATGACCTGCAAGCATTGAAAAATGAAATATTCATTACTGGCAATGGCGGGCAGTTGAACGGCTTTGACCCATCTCCACTAAATGGGGCTACCGTTTATACACATGATCAATCGTTGCCTGGAACGCTATCACAAAAATATATTGCGGTAAAAACAATCAACGATAAGATACAGATGGGTAAAGGTATATATATTTACTCTAGAGGAAGCCGATATGCTCAAGATGCATATCTCAGACAGATTCAGACTAATCCATTTTCTAATCCTGAATCTTATACCATAAAATATAAGGGGCAACTTTTTAATGGAACCCTAAACGTTGCCTTGAGCAATAAGAATACCAATAGCGAGGGGGACGGATTTAACCTGATTGGAAATCCCTATGCCTCGCCTATAAGATGGGGCAGCCTGGGGAAAACTGGCATTGTGCCCTATATTTGGCAATTTGACCCACTAAACAATGCTTATATCGTGAGTGAATCTCCGGAGACTATCATACCGCTGGGCGGTGCATTTTTTGTTAGGGTTAATTCTGGAAGAACAGATGGCTCAATAAGCTTTACAGAAGAAGCCCGGTATACTGGGCCAGTTTATTCAACACCCGTTTTGATGTCCGATAAATCTTCTGTAACAGGAAATATCCTAAAAGACAATATGCTTACGATTACACTCTCAAAAGAAGACATTAAGCAATCTTATATCCTCAAATTAAAAGAAGGAGGGTCAGATGACGTTACAGATGAAGATGCACTTAAACTAGGCGATGGAATAGTAAACGTTGGAGGAATTTCAGGAAAGGTGAAATTGGCTATAGACGAAAGGGCGCTCACGGATATTACAAAACAAGTAGATCTGTACATTAAAGTTGCAGTTTCGGGAACTTATAAACTAACAATCGATCCTGGAAAATCAACAGCTATTGAAACCTTTTTGATAGACAAATATATGGGAACACAACAGGAAGTTGGGAGATCCATTTTGAGCAATGAAATTTCTATTAATAAAGACATCCCTGCAACTGAGGGTGAAGCGCGCTTTCAACTGCTGATAAAAAAGATGGAAGTTGAACCTGAAAAAGAACTGCAGATCACCGCATTCCCAAACCCATTTCGGGAGAAAATCACTTTCAATACAAACTTAAACTCAGGTGAAAGATCGCAAGTGGTATTAAGAAATATTATGGGAAATACAGTATTCCAACAAGAGATCAGGAATGATGGAAATCAGATGGAAATCAACACGGCAAATATACCCATAGGGCTATATATATTGCAATTTATCTCTGCTAATGGAAAAAATATAAAAGCGATTAAGGTCCTGAAAAATTAAGGAAAGTTATGCTAACTTAGGATATTTTCATCTGTTTCCCTTGCAATAACATCTGCAATGGATGTCTGAGCCAAAACATTCAAAGTGGCATCTCTCACGTCAATAAATGTTTTTCTGATACCGCAGGTAACTTCATCATGGCACTCGTCACATTTGCGATAAAATTTTAAGCTGGCGCATGGCACCATAGCAATTGGTCCGTCTGTTATCCTTAGTATATCTGCTAGGTAGATGTCTTTAGGATCTTTGTTCAGGCTGTAACCACCCCCGGCTCCTTTTTTACTATAAAGATAGCCAGCATTTCGCATGTCAAGTAAGATCTGTTCCAGGAATTTTCTGGGTATCATTTCCATTTCAGCAAGCCTAACGATCTGCATGGGCGGATTTCCTGTATTTTTGCCAAGCGCTACAAGTGCTTTAATTGCATATTTAGTTTTCTTAGACAGCATATATAACAAAGCTAACAAAAAGTTTAGGTAAAATTACCCGCTATTTTTCCAACACTGGTATATCAGCGTTGTTTTGTATTTTTACGGCATCTGATGCAAAATCCCTATGGCACGAATACTTATCATTGAAGACGACCGTACCTTTTCTCAAATACTAGAGGGCTTTTTAGGCAAGAACAATCATCAAACTGATGTTGCCTATACTGTTAAAAAAAGTATATCGCTACTGGAAAATGAAAGTTTTGATTTAATCTTGGCAGATTATCGACTGCCTGACGGAACCGGTCTGGATGTAGTTTCCTTTTTAAGAGCTAAGGGAACGGAATTCCAGCTAATCATCATGACAAGTTTTAACGATGTAAGAACCGCTGTTAAATCAATTCAATTAGGCGCAATAGATTACATCACTAAGCCTGTTAATCCCGATGAGTTATTAATGATCATTAATAAGGCGTTGAATACACCCGAGAATAAATCTATAAATGCTGATTTTGCACATCATGACGATGCCATTAAAGGTAAAAGTAAAATAGCCGACAAGCTTTACGAGTATATCGCATTGGTTGCACCGACAGATATGTCGGTAATGATACAGGGAGAAAGTGGAACTGGAAAGGAATACGCTGCAAGAGCGCTGCATATACAAAGCAAAAGAAAAGACAAACCTTTTGTTGCAATAGACTGCGGCACCCTTTCAAAAGAACTTGCAGCCAGTGAACTATTTGGGCATTCCAAAGGTGCTTTTACTGGAGCTATAAATGATAAAAAAGGTCAGTTTGAGGCAGCAAATGGCGGAACCCTATTTTTGGATGAAGTAGGGAACCTGAGCTATGAAGTACAAATTAAATTGTTGCGTGCCCTGCAGGAGAAAACCATACAACCACTGGGTACAACAAAAAATATTAAGGTAGACGTAAGGGTAGTTACTGCCACTAATGACGATCTGAAAAATTCAGTTTCCAAGGGTATATTTCGTGAAGACTTGTACCACAGAATGAATGAGTTCAAAATACAAATTCCAGCTTTGCGGGAGCGGGAGAAAGATCTGGAGATTTTCATTAAGCATTTTATTAAACAGGCTAATATGGAGCTGGGAAGAGAAGTGCGAACTATAGCTCCTGAAGCAACCGACATTTTAATCAGGTACGATTGGCCAGGAAACCTGCGCGAGCTAAAAAATGTGATTAAAAGAATGGTGCTGCTAACGCCAACGGAAACTGCCGGATTATTATCGTTGCCTGAAGAAATGATTATTGCTGTTAATATGGATCAGAAACCAAGTGGGACTGATCTTAAAGCAATCAATGAAGTGAATGAGAAATCACTTATACTGGAAACACTTGTAAAGGTAAAGTACAACAAATCAAAAGCGGCCAAACTGCTAAATATAGACAGGAAAACGCTTTATAGTAAAATGGAACGCTACGAGATCGAATAATTCAATTCGTCTTTTTGCAGTGCTTTAAGTGCATGCGACAACGATGAAAGCATTGCGAATATTTCCTGCCGGTTTTCATTAATACCCTCATTACTTTTTTCTCTCAATCTCAATTCCATTACCCTGAATTGGGAAGCTAAGTCTACTAATCCAATCTGTGCTGTTCTACCTGCTATTCTGTGTAGAACCAATGAAACTTTATCCAAATCATTTTCCTTTAACCCTGTCCTTATCAATAAAGTGTCTTCAATACTGTCTTTCGTAAATTGATCCAATATTTGCTTCATTAATACAGAATCGCCAAAGGTCATCTTCTCCAATCTGCTGTGGCCTACTTCTGCATCAATTGATGAAGATAATTGATCTATGCTGATGGCATTTAACAACTGGTCAGATTTAAATGGCTTGGTAATCAGGGCATCAAATCCCTTTTCTAAAAGATGATTTCGCTCATCTGGCAATACCTGTGCGGTTACAGCAATTATTTTCACATGGTGTTTTTGTTTTGTTCTAATTTGGCTGCATAGCTCCTCCCCATTCATTTCAGGCATTCGGATATCCATTAATATATGAGAAATATCTATGTCTAATTTGGCCTCCAGCAAATCAATGGGACTCTGGAAACACCTATATTCAACCGCTGCCTTTTTAAAAATGATTCCGCAAAGTTCGAGAATTGATGGATCATCATCCACTACCCAAACCTTGCCATAAGAGGGCGCTCTACTTAATTGGGTTTCGACCTTTTCTTTAGATGTTTCTGTTGTTGAGTCAAATGTCAGATAAAAAGTGAAAGTGCTGCCCTTTTTATATTCACTTTTAACATAGATTCTACCCCCTTGATCTTCAATTAATGCTTTAACTATTGTAAGACCAAGACCTGCACCGGATTGCCTTTTTAAATCTGCCTGATTAAGATTGACTTGCTCAAACTCATTAAATATTCTTTTCGTATCTTCTTCAGACATTCCTATGCCTGTATCGGCAACTGTAAAAGTGAAATGATGATTATTCAGCTTTTTCTTAAATTTTACTGATAAAAGGATTTCACCTTTTTCGGTAAATTTTATAGCGTTTGCCAAAAGATTAAAAACTACTTGTTTTAATCTGAATGCATCCCCTTTTAATAAACTCAAATCATTTAGCTCAAAATTTGTAATGAGCGTCAAAGAAAGATTCTCTGCCTGAGGCTTTATCACGTTAATAATTTCATCAAGAAGCTTACTCATACTGAAGGCTTCATTGAGAAAACTGAATTTACCGGATATGATGCGATTATAATCCAGGATTTCATCTACAATTTGCAACAGATGTTCAGATGAGTTATAAATGGCTTGAATATGAGCCGGATTACCTTCATTATCACTCTTCATGATTTCTGTATAGCCTACAATTGATTGCAGTGGAGTTCTTATCTCATGACTCATGTTTGATAAAAAGCGGTGCTTTGCCTGTGCATGATATATTGCTTCATCCTTGGCAACTTCAAGATCTTGTCTGTACCTGTTACTTCGGGTTATATCACTTAGGATCAGGTAAAGCAACACGACTGTAATTAGCAAAAATGCAAGAAAAATTGCAGTAATGGTATCTATACCTCCATTTACTACCTTTTTTGCCTGAATGGCATTTAAGTCAATTTGTGTAAGCACTTTGCCTTCTACCATTCTTAGCACCTCCAGCATTTGTACGGTAAGCTTGCTATTTACACTTGCCAACTCACCTTCGCGGTTCAGGAAGCTCGCATTTTTTTGCCGCTGCTCATTTTCGATAGATTTTAAAGACTGCTCTATGTTTTTAATCATCGCGTCCTGAGCAGCGAGGGCGATGGTATCGCGTTTAATTTTTTCCTCACTTTTGATAATGAACGACTGACCGCTTCCACTTTCTTTATTTTTCCCGAATATCTTGTCTAGCAAACTCCTGGGCTTCTTATCATCCGGAGAAAATGTTGTGGTGGATGTTTTTTGTTCAGTCGCAAGAATTGTACTGTCCTTTTTTCTTGGGCTTTTCGAAACTACCTCATTAAGTTGCTTCATTTTTTCAGCCAGGGGCTTATTATTGACCAACTTTGACCTGATCAAAAGGTAGTTAAGGAATTGCTTATCCCGCTCTATAAGCAGCCGCTTTATGGTAAGAATTCTTGCTGTTTGAACTGAATCTCTGGCATAGAGTATCGACAGGGAATCTATAAGTTTTCTCAACTGAGATGATGCCTTAAAAATTTTATTGTAGTTACCAGGCTCAATAAGTGCCTGATTCTTTTGCTGTTGGTCCAGACTGCTTATATTCCTGGAAATAGCATTTACCAGAGCAAGCCTTGCGCTTGGTGCAGATACATTATCAACCGTGTTTAACATTTCCTGAAATACAGACTTACTTACACTCCAAGCGGTTAGCAATGATAGGCAAGCCAGCAACAATGACAATATAATTTTGCCTTTAATTCCTTTAAAGAAGTGTCGTTTCTCGGGCATCGAATAAAAGTAGTTTCATTAATAACGGGATTTTCAGCCTTGTGTTTTATCGGGCTTGCTGTATAAAATATTTACTCCTGTATTGTAAGGGATATAAGCCTATTCAGCTTTAACAGAAATAGTTATTTACATGGTGCTTCTAAGCATTTAAAATTTGAATAGGTGGTGTATTCAGTGTCTTGCGGCTGCTTAGCACCCCCGTTATAACAATAATCAAACACACAGACAAGAATATAACAACCACAGGAATAATTGGAAAGTTAAAAGTTGCATCAAACAAAAATGCTGATAATGCCCAGCTGGCCGATAAGGAAAGCAAGACGCCTGCCCCTGCAGCAAATACACCCAAAAAAGCATATTCTACTATCGTGATTATCATAATTTGCTTTTTACTTGCCCCAAGAGTACGCAAAAGTATAATCTCTTTTAATCGCTGACTTTTACTAGTCAGCACAGCAGATATGAGTACTACCCAGCCTGTGGCCATACTAAAAGACGCCATAAACTTGATAACAAAACTAATTTTAGACAATAAGTCTTCGACTACTTTAAGAACCAACCCTAGGTCAATTACAGAAATATTAGGAAAGTTCCTCACTACGGCTCCCTGGAACTTTGCAGAGACAATATTTGAGGGAACTTTTGTCATGAGTACATGAAATTGCGGTGCATCTTCCAATACGCCGGTTGGGAATACTACTCTAAAGTTTGTTTGCATTCTCGTCCAATTCACTGTTCTCAAACTCCCTACTATTGTAGAAATGGGGAGCCTTTGAACATTAAAAAGTATGGTATCCCCTATTTTGGCATTAATCCGCCTCGCATAACCATCTTCCAGTGACACAAATATTTTACCATCATTCCCCTTTCGACCTCGCCACGTACCGCTAACGATCTTCTCAGCAGCAGTAAGTGTATCCTGAAAGGTAACGCGCAATTCTCCCTGAAAAGCCTTGTCGTCACGTCGTTTACCCATTGCACTACGCCCATTTATTTTATCAATCCTTACGGTTACAACTGGTACCTGTGCAATTACTGGTAGTCCGTAAGATTTTGCTAAAGCTGCTGCTGCGTCTTGTTGGCTGCTCTGTATGTCGAACAAAATCATATTGGCCTGACTTTTAGAAGAAGACAACTGCACGCGCTGTATAAGAATTCCCTGGATTAGAAATAGCGTACATATTAGCGTAGTTGATAAGCCTATGGACACCGTTAACATTAATGTTTGGTTGTTGGGCCTGTATAAATTTGAAAACCCTTGTCTGTATAAATAGGATGAAAATCTAGATACCATCTTTCTAACCAGAAACATTAACAATCTTGAAATGCCATATAAAATTGAGCAGGCAAACAGTAAACTAAGGCAAAAGATTCCTGCCTCAAACCAGTTGTTCATTTGAAGACGGGAAAAAGCAAGCACAAAAATGAAGATCAGACAATAAGTAGCATATAAAAGATAATCGGTCTTTTGTTTTGACCGCTCCAAAGATTGCCTGATGGCATTTAGCGGCGAGATATTTCTAACGGCAAGCAATGCAGGCATGGCAAACAAGATGGAGATAAAAACCCCCAATAGGATGCCCTGCCCAATGGCAGACCAAGAAGGTTGCATACTCAGTTCAACCGGAATAAAATCCTTGAAAACAACAGGAAGAGCGAATTGAATAAGTGTTCCAATAACAGCCCCTAAAACTGATCCGATTATTCCCAAACCCGTTATTTGGATCAGGTAAATTAGGAAGGCTTCCTTTACCCTCAAACCAAGACACCTTAGTGTCGCAATAGTGGTTAGCTTCTCTTTTATATAAACCTGAATAGAGCTGCCAACGCCAATACAACCTAACAAAAGCGCTATAAACCCAGAGAGCGCCAGAAATCTGCTAACATCCTGAAACGACCTGCCTATGCGTTCTTTTCTTGAAGCAACGGTTTCTATATCCAGTCCTTCTTTATCAAACATTGGCTGAAGCTTTTTCAAATCCTGATTAAGCTGGCTACCACTATTGTATTTGAAGTAATATTTATACTGAATTCTGCTTCCGATTTTAGATAAGCCTGTTTGCTCCAGGTACTTTAATGGAATATAAACAACAGGCGCAACTGTAGAAGATAGGCTAGACTGTCCTGGTGCCTTGTCTAACGACCCGCAAATTAAAAAACTAAGCGATCCAATTTTAATAGAATCACCTGCCTTTGCGTTATACTGAAGCATTACAGTACGATCAACCAATGCACCCCGCTCCAAATCTTTAAATTGACCTGCCGCCCTTAAAGGTGTGGTTTCTAACTTACCATAGTATGGAAAGTTCCCTTCAATTGCCTTTACCTGAACCAACCTGCTTTGCTCATTTCTGAGAAAGTAGATCATGGATGCAAAGCTTCTTTCGGTCGAAGTTTCATTACCCAATTTGGATAGTAATTGCACAGCTTTAGCAGAAAATGGTTGGCGTGATTCAACCATTAAATCTGCACCTGTAAGGGTCTTAGCCTGATCATCAATATCCCTTTCCATATTGTCCCTAAAAGAATATACAGCCACTAAGGCAGCAATTCCGAGCACGATTGAAGAAACAAATAAGAGCAACCTGGAACGGTTCTTTCTTGCGTCGCGCCAAGCCATTTTAGTAAGCCAGGCATAGCCAACCTTTTTGTATGATGTTGATGTATTTTTACTTCGCATTGGTCTGATCAGCAATTACTTTCCCTCCCTTAAGTTTGATCAATCTGTTGGTATGCATAGCCAGTTCAGGATCATGGGTAACAATAATCAGCGTAGTTCCGGCGTCACTATTCAAATTGAACATTAACTTTTCAACTTTCTCGCTCGTTTCAGCATCTAAATTACCTGTTGGCTCATCTGCAAACAGAATAGAAGGACGATTAGAGAAAGCTCTTGCTAATGAAACTCTTTGTTGCTCGCCGCCAGACAACTGTAAAGGGTAATGGTGAGACCTATCTGCCAATCCTACTTTATCCAGCAAATCCATAGCATAACCACTAACATTCCTTTCGCCGCGAAGCTCCATCGGTACCATCACATTTTCCAACGCTGTTAATGTTGGAATAAGCTGGAAGTTTTGAAAAATAAATCCAATGTGATTATTTCTAACTGCAGCCCGCTCATCTTCAGACAGCAAATCTAATTTGATACCATTTAATGTAACGGTACCAGAAGAAGTACTATCCAAGCCTGCACAAAGCCCAAGTAAAGTGGTCTTACCACTACCAGATGGACCTGTAATTGCAACAGTTTCTCCGGCAACAATACTAAAATTGACATCCTCAAGGACAGTGAGGCTTTTGCCTGCACTTTTGTAAATTTTGGTTAATTGTTCAATTTGGAGGATCGTGTTTGCTGCCATATTGTTCAAATTATAGAATATCTATTGCTAAAGCGTAAATTTATGCTTTTATTGCATCAATATGTCACGCATCAGCAGTTCAGCCATTTCAGCTTTAGTTATGATTATGCTTTTTTCCTGTAACGGAAAACAAAGTGAAAAGGAAGTTAAAGGTACCGGGGAGACAGATGAGCTTAAAAAAAACGAAAAAGCACCCAGTAAAAAGACAATCCTCTTTTTTGGCACAAGCCTTACAGCAGGTTACGGACTAGAATCAACTGATCAAGCCTACCCTCAATTGATCCAGCATAAAATCGACTCGCTAAAACTTCCTTATCAGACGGTTAATGCGGGGCTTAGTGGCGAAACCTCTGCGGCTGGAAAAGGCAGAATAGACTGGATGCTGAAGCAGCATATCGATATTTTTGTACTAGAGTTAGGTGCCAATGATGGACTGCGTGGGATCCCTGTAAGGGAAACAACCGGTAACTTACAAGCAATAATTGATAGGGTTAAGCAGAAATATCCCGAAGCCAAGTTGATGCTTGCGGGAATGGAAGTACCACCAAATATGGGCAAAAAGTATACTACAGATTTTAGGAATATGTTTAAGACACTCGCAACAGACAATAAAATGACCTTTCTTCCTTTTCTATTGAGAAATGTTGCGGGTATTCCATCACTAAATCAAGCTGATGGCATCCATCCAACTGCTAAAGGCCAGGTTATAGTTGCAGAAAATGTATGGTCTAAACTAATAAAATTGCTTTAACCTATTTTTATTCTGGCTGCTAAATAATTGGCATAATTATTCGTATGAATTCAATATGAATAAATCTACTAATCCGCAGTATTTCGGCATTAAAACTCTTCTGATTATTATATTGGCAGCAACTTCTGTCCTTACTTCATGTAAGAAAAAAGTACGATCAGATATTTCAAAGGTATTGTTTGCCGAAACAAAGAACAAAGCTTTTAAAAATCTGAATGCAGATACTTTTGCAGTCGTGATGGAAAAGATGCTGACTGACGAGAAATCTCAGCTCGGTAATCCAAAGTTAATCACCGCATATTACACCGCCAATGATTTTGAACCCAAACTGATTCTAAAGCACTTTCCAAAAGGAGAATTGAAAAATGTACCTGAGTTTTTAAGTAAATCTGCTGAGCATGGTTTAGATCCAAGGCTATTTAATGCAGAACGAATCGTGCAACTAGTGAATAAGTTTTATGATAAAAAAGCCATAAAGACAGCTGGAGAGGCTTATACTGATCTGGCCCAATTAGAAATATTAATTGCCAATTCTTTAATCGATTACAGTAATGCGATGCAATTCGGCGTACTTAGTCCGCGTAAAATCTATGCGAACTATTACACAGAAACAAAAAGGCCAGATAGTACCAGTATGATGAAGATCTTTGCTGTGAGCAACATTAAGACGTATTTAGATAGCATACAACCAAAAGACCCAAATTACATTGCGCTTCAAAAAGCTTTAAAGACGGGTATTACAGGCACTGGATTGTCAATGGAAGATGGCAGTCGCATATTAAAAGCCAACCTGGAAAGACTAAGGTGGAAAAACAAGCCTAAGGAAAATAAATATGTAATTGTAAACATTGCCGATTTCAACCTGGATGTAATGGAAAATGGGAAGTCAACCCTAAACATGAAAGTATGTGTTGGAGAAGGACGGAATAAAAACTTTACAGATTCATTAAAAGAATACGATGAAACCGGGCTAAGTAAGGATAGACCGTTTTCTAGAGAAACGCCGCAACTAAACAGTATGATACATAGTGTACAAGTAAACCCGGTATGGAACATTCCTGAGAGCATCGCCTCAAAAGAAATTGTTAAAGATGCCGCCAAAGATCGCTATTACCTGTCTAGTAAAAATATAGATGTATATCAAAATGGAAAATTAGTAGAAGATCCTGAAACTATTGATTTTTCTGCAGCAGACGCGGGCACTAAATATGCTTTTAAGCAACGTCCAGGAGATGACAACTCTCTAGGCAAGATTAAATTTCTTTTCCAAAATGACGAGAGTGTTTATTTACATGATACCCCAGCAAAAGCAGCTTTTAACCTTTCTATGAGGGCAGTAAGTCATGGTTGTGTTCGTGTAGAAAAGCCACTTGAACTTGCCAAAGCGCTATTCGGTGAAGGCGAAAAGAGTAAAACCATTGGCACTGAGATGAAAAGCGAAAATCCTGAAGCTAAAGACATTAGTCTTAAACCTCAGGTTCCTGTATATTTAACTTATATCACTGCTTGGGTAGATGACAAGGGCACCGTACAATTTAGAAAAGACGTATATGGATTAGATATCGTATTGGACAGCTATATGCAAAGGTTAACAGCAAAATTGTAATACTAATTATTTACCAAAATAGATTTGGTGGTGGTATCTATAATGTCTGAAGTATTTACTTGGGCCAGATCTGCTGCCAAATGATGATTTAAAAACCTAGATGTATAACGTTGATCACTACCGTTTATGAAAAGAACAGTCTTATCAGAAATGGTATTGATCACCTCATCTGCAAGTTCGGGAGCAACGGCCGGACATCCCTGACTACGTCCTAATCTGCCTAGCGCATTAATGGTACCCTGACCAACATAGGAAGCTCCATGAACTACTATGGAACGTAGGCGTGCATTATCATTATAACCATCATCCATACCATCAAGTTTCAATGAGCGACCATGTTTACCGCTATAAATCTCTCCGGTAACATAAAAGCCAATGCTGCTTTGGAAAGAGTCGTTCACATTAGAAAAATGCGTGGCCATATCAGATCCACTGCCTTGTCCATGCGCAACCCAAGTATTCAACAATAACTTCTTCTTATCCAAGTCTATAATCCAAAGCCTTTTTGACGTGCTTGCCTGATCCATGTCTGCAATACTGATCACAGATTTTGAATTGGACACTTTACCAATCATCTTCAGGTTAAAGTAACCAGTAATGGCTTTCTCAAACACAATCTTGCTCAATCCAGAATTCGCCAAATGAACAGTATCATAAAGATCATTTACATATTTGTTGTATAAAGAATCTTCAGATGCAGTACGCACTATAGGTCCAGTCTCAATAGGAGACTTCCAGCTTAAAGTAAATAGCGAAAAAGTGAGTAGAAGAACACCTGCTCCGCCTAAAATGTATTTTCTCATAGAATCTGTTTTTGTAACTCTCTGTGTTTATACTTTATTAGGTAAGTTTGCGTCAAATAGATGGGTTTTGTTTAATGAGTTATTTAAATACTATAACAAATGTACAAAATTGTTACAAAACAAAAGAGTTTTTTTAAGTCTTTTACTGTGCTGTGACATCTTGATATATAGCCTTAACTTAACCGCTACAACTTTTGGGGGCTGTTGAAACAACCCATAAAAAAACTGCGGCAGTGATAATTAGAAATTCGTTAATCATCACTGCCACAGCAGGTATTATAATCTTAAATACTATAAAGTACGGATTTTGATATTTCTCCAATAACTTGAGCCTGGGTGTTCTTGTAGAGCAATTTTTCCTTTAGCAACTTTAGCAAAATTTGAAAAGTATTTGTCTTTGAACTTGCTGTTAGCTACCAATTTATTCCACTCATCACTTCCTATTTGTCCTTCAAATGTTTTAATACCATTCAAATAAAACATTAGGTGACCTTTATTTTGTATCAATCTAACCTTATTCCACTCTCCTACTGGTTTAGGCTTAGAAACTGAAGCATCTCCAGCCATATCATAAAGACATCCGGCAAGGTGATTTTCCTTTTTATTATCATCTGCATCGATGTTATCCAAAACTTGCATCTCCGGACCAGTGGTATAGGTTGCGCCGTATTTACGGTCTTCCTGAATATCAAAGATCAAACCGCTGTTACTTCCTTTGGCAACTTTCCATTCCAAATTAAGCTCATAGTTCTCATAAATCCCGTTAGTAACCAAATCACCACCACCGCTACTTGGTTTAGTTTGGTCAAACATAATTGCTCCATTGGCGACCTGCCATTTGGAACCAACGGTATCACGAAGGTAAGTATGCCAACCTTTGGTAGTCTTGCCATCAAACAATAACTTCCAGCCTGCTTTCTTCTCTTTCTTTGTAAGGGTATTGGCCTGCTGCGCAAATGATACTGTGCATAACAGCATCAGGGCTGCAGCGATAAATGTTTTTTTCATGTGTGATTAAATTTAAGAACACTAAGGTAATTCAAAAAACACAATATTTTATTCTCTTTAATTATTTTCCATTTGAGCTTTATTTATAAGCTGACAAATAGCCTTTTCAAATGAAAAATAGTTGATTAATTAAATAATTATTCTAATTTCGAATAACCAAATTAAACCAACGCCACTTTAAAGATGCCATTTATAAAACTTCAAGACCATCTTCCAGGAATAACTGGCTTGCTGGAATTTAGTAAAAATACCGCTCAGCCTATACGTGACCTTACTCAATTTCTATTAAGAGGCCCATCTACTTTATCAGAGGCAGATCGGGAGCTCATTGCTACTGTAGTATCTTATGGAAATGAATGTACCTTTTGCACGACAGCTCATACTGCAGCTGCCGACTTACTTGCCGGAGAATCTGACACGGCGCAAAAAGTTAAAGAAAATATTGATACCGCACCAGTAAGCGAAAAAATGAAGGCCCTTCTTCATATTGCAACCGCAACTGGAAAAGGTGGAAAACAAGTAACTGAAACCCAAATAAACAATGCCCGCGAGGCCGGCGCAACTGATATAGAGATACATGACACCGTACTTATTGCAGCGCTGTTCTGTTTATATAACCGTTATGTTGACGGATTGGGCACTTCATTGCCCACAGAACCTGCGTATTACAACGTTTTAGCAGACCGATTAGTTAACCACGGGTATACCAGATTACCCCAAGGTTATGATCATCTTAAAAAATAATTAGCCAATTTACACCCAACCAAACAACATGAAAAAAGTATTACTTTTTGTATTATTGCTCTCCTCAATCAACCTCCTTGCTCAGGAAACCAAGATCACAGGAACAGTAAACTCTACAGACAACAGTGCGGCAATTATAAGCGCCAGCATAAAGGTAAAAGACAAGATAGCCGGAACTACAACAAACAGTGCCGGAAAATTCACTTTGAATTATAGCGGCAAACTCCCCCTTACCCTTGTCATCTCCGCAATAGGATTTGAAACCAAAGAAATTGAAATAACTTCGGCAGGGCAAGATGCCGCCATCTCTTTAAACCCACAGGCTGTAATGCTCAACGAAGTAGTAACTTCTGCTTCACGAATAAGCCAAAGTATCCTGCAATCTCCTGTGAGCATTGAAAAAATGTCGCTAAAAACCATTAAAGAAAACCCTTCCTTTACCTATTATGATGGATTGCAAAGCCTTAAAGGAATGGAAGCTGTTACCAGCAGTGTAACCTATAAGCAGGTAAACACCCGTGGATTTAATACTACCGGAAATTCCAGATTTCTTCAATTGGTTGATGGAATTGACAACCAAACTCCGGGACTAAACTTCTCCATAGGTAATCTTTTTGGCGCGTCAGACCTTGATATAGAATCTGCTGAGGTTATTCCCGGAGCCGCATCGGCGCTCTACGGACCAGTTGCATTTAATGGTTTACTAAACATAAAAACTAAAGATCCTTTTACTTATCAGGGCCTTTCTTATCAAATAAAAACAGGGGTTAACCACCTGGGTTCAAATCAGGGTGGTTCAAAAGAACTCAACGATTTCGCATTGAGATATGCACATGCATTTAATGACCGTTTTGCTATTAAGATCAACGCATCCTATTTACAAGGAGTTGATTGGTATGCAAATGATTACACAGATATCAGCTCCACAACAGCGCCCGAATTGCGTGGACCAAATAACCCTGCAAAAGACGGCCTTAATATATATGGTGATGAGGTTTCCAGAAACCTCCCGGGTATAGGAGTGGTATCGCGCACCGGGTATGAAGAGCAAAACCTGATGAACTATAATGTTTACAGTCTTAAGCTAAACGGCGCATTACATTACCGCATTTCCAGCGGATTGGAAGCTATTTATCAATACAATTATGGAGTAGGTACTGCCAGCTATACTGGCAGCAGCCGATTTGACCTCAATAATTTTGTTCTACAAAACCACAGATTGGAACTAAAAGGCAGCAACTTCTTTGTGCGCAGCTATGTAGTTACCGAAAATTCTCATGATTCTTACAATACCCGTTCCCTTGCACAATTTATAAACCGAGATTGGGTGAAAGATTTGAGCGGAAATACAGTGGCGCCAAACCTGGCAGATGACACCTGGTTTGCAAGATATTCGGCCGCATTTAACGGTACAAGACCAGGTGTTGCTGGAAACAACAATACTGCTGCAAGAACATTTGCCGATCAGGGCAGATTCTTACCGGGTTCCGATGCTTTTGAAAAATCAAAAGATGCTTCTATCCACAATTATGGATTAAGTGGCGCCGGCGTATTCAGTAACAGCAAATTTTATCACACAGATGCACAATATGATTTTTCTAATGCGGTAAAAGTGGTTGAGCTACTTGCCGGGGGCAGCTTCCGCAATTACAAAATGTTTACCAACGGAAGTTTATTTGACGATAAAACCAACAAAATAGGGATTAAAGAATATGGTGCGTTCCTACAAGCGGGTAAAAAATTACTAGATGATAAACTTAAACTGAGTGCCTCTATCCGCTACGATAAAAATGAAAACTTTAAAGGCAGTATTACCCCTCGTTTCTCTGGTGTATATACTGTTAATAAGATTCACAATTTCAGGGCATCATATCAAACCGGCTTTAGAAACCCAACACCCGTTGATCAGTTCATTCACTTAAACGTAGGGCCAATTACCATACTTGGTGGTGCACCTGGCAACAGCGCCGGCCTTAATGTTTACGAGAACTCATTTACTGCTGCTTCTGTTAATATCTTTGGGCCTGCTGTTGGCGCAGCAATTGGCGGCGGCGCAACGCCTCCCAATGCCATTAATCAGAATAAAGACTTGCTTGTTAAGTCAAATGTAGCTTATGTTAAACCTGAGCAACAGAAAGCATATGAGGTGGGTTACAAAAGCCTGATCAACGAAAAACTTCTGGTAGACCTAAATTATTACCACAGCTCTTATACCAACTTTTTGTTAAATACAGTGGTCATAAGACCAACCAGTAACGTACTGGGAACTGATGGAAAAATTAATCCTGCTGCTGCAGCTGAAGTTGCAGCCCGTACTGTAAGTGCTTTTCAGCTGTATACCAATGCAGAAGACAAAGTATCTGCGCAGGGGGTAAGCGCTGGACTTACTTATCTATTTAATGGCGGCTATGTATTGGGTGGCAACGCAACTTGGTCGGACTTCAACCTTGGCAGTGCAAACATTAACAACATTGCGCAATTCAATACACCAGAATATAGCACAAATGCAACCTTTGGCAATTCAAATGCATTCAAAAATGTTGGCTTCAATTTGGCATGGCACTGGCAAAGCGCGTTCGACTGGTATGGTACTTTTAATGGCGTAAGGCCCGGTCGTATCAAAGCCTATTCAATGGTAGATGCGCAGATCAACAAAAAAATACCATCCATCAATACCACAATTAAACTTGGTGGCAGCAACATCTTTAACAAATATGTTTCACAAGCATACGGATCTCCTGCAGTAGGTGCAGTTTACTATGTAGCCTTGTCATTTGACAACCCTCTTAAATAAGCAGGACATGAGCACCATTAAACTAAGCAAAACCTACCTCAGCATTTTATTCATATTGTGCTTTGTTAGCAGTGCGCTGGGCGGAACGGTATCTACACTAATGTCAGTTTACCTCCCTGTTGTGGTGAAAGACCTACAGGGAGATCTCAATCCGGAAGAGTTAAACAGCATTAGCGGGTTCATCAATGCACTGTTCATATTTGGCTGGGCATTCGGTGGTTTCAGCTGGGGCTTAATTAGCGATAAAATTGGAAGGAAACGGGCATTACTTTATGCCATCGCATGTTATGGTATATTCACATTCTTGACCGGCCTAATGCCACAATGGATGGGTGTAGTAATTTGCCGGTTTATGAGCGGATTTGGTGTAGGTGGCGTATTGGTAGTGTCCTTTACGCTGCTAAGTGAAGTATGGCCGCAAAAAACCAGGGCTGTTGTAACCGGAATCATCTCCATTGCATTTCCTGTGGGCATATTTTCAGCTGGGTTAATCAACTTCATCGTATCTTCCTGGCGGGAAGGATTTTTTATTGGGGCAGTACCGGTGATACTAGCGATTGCCGGTGCCTGGCTTTTAAAGGAATCGGATACATGGCTGGAGCACAAACAGCAAAAAGCATATAACGCAAGAACGCTCTGGTATTCTAAAGAGAACCGTAAAGAACTTTTAATTGGCTCATTGATGTTTGGCACCATGCTCATCGGATTATGGGCTATATTTTCCTGGCTCCCTACTTGGGTTCAAAGCCTAATTAATGTTGATGCGCCAAAGGAGCGCGGACTAAGTATGATGTGTATGGGAATGGGTGGACTAACAGGTGGATTCTTTTCGGGATGGCTGGTTAACTTGCTTGGACTTAGAAAATCAATGTTGCTCTGCTTTGCAGTTTGTTCGGTCATGTCATTTGTACTATTCAAAACAAACCAAACCTTCAGCCCAATCATTTTTGCCGAGATCGGATTGCTTGCAATATTCTTTGGCGCCAGTCAGGGCGTATTATCTGCTTATATCCCTCAACTCTTCCATACTGGAATACGTGCAACAGCAACTGGCTTTTGTTTCAATATAGGCAGACTCTTTACGGGTACTGCAGTATTGTTTATTGGTGTGCTGGTCTCATCATTGGGTGGATATGGAAATGCAATATTCATTTTTTCTATTGTATTCCTTATTGGCTTTGTAGTGGTACTATTTGTTAAGGATAAAAAAGAGATCGCAATTTAAACTAAATAATATGGCACATATCAACGTACCGGAAGGCGTTCCAGGAATCAGATCACTGGTTATGTTCAGACCGGAAACAGGAAAATACTTATATGCATTGGCTCAGGAACTTTTAAGAGGTGAATCACCACTTTCAGAGACCGATAGGGAATTGATTGCTGCACATGTATCAAAACGTAACGAATGTTTTTTTTGTATGAGTAGCCATGCCGCCGCAGCCCGCTGTTTATACGGAGAGGAAGAAGCAGTTGTGGATGAGGTATTAAAAGATGTACAACAGGCTAATATTAGCAACAAAATGAAAGCCCTTTTGCACATCGCCGGGAAGGTACAAATATTAGGCAAAGAGGTTAAGCAGGAGGATATTGATCTGGCAAAAAAGGAAGGAGCCACCGATAAGGAGATTCATGATACAGTACTGATTGCTGCAGCTTTTTGCATGTTTAACAGATACGTAGATGGGCTCGCCAGCTTTACGCCAACAGATCCTGAACTCTATAAGGAAATGGGAAAACACATGGCAAAAGGATATAACCTTCCAGCTCAAAGCAAATCATAATGTCCTACATCAATTTAGAAAACGAGCTTCCGGGTATAAGGGGCTTAATGCAATATAGACCTGAAACTGCAGCTCCACTAAATGCCCTGGCAGAAGTGCTGCTTCGCGATGACAACAATTCTCTTAGCCGTGGAGAGCGTGAACTGATAGGCACCTACGTCTCCTATCTTAACGATTGCTTTTTCTGTCAGAATGTACACGGTGCGCTGGCGGGGCATTACTTAAATTGCAATATTGAAGAGATTGACGCAATAAAAGCCAATTTCAATACCTCCACAATTTCAGCCAAAATGAAAGCGCTGCTAGCCATAGCTGCCGCAGTGCAAAATGGAGGAAAACAGGTTACGGAGTTAATGATTGCCGCAGCCAAAAAAGAGAACGCAACAGACCAGGAAATTCACGACACAGTATTGATTTCGGCTGCATTCTGTATGTTTAACCGATATGTAGATGGCCTGGGAACTACGGCTCCGCAAAACCGTCAATTTTATGTGAACCGCGCCCCTCAAAGAGCAGAAGAGGGTTACCTAATCAAAAACCTTTAGCCCGTTTGTTCAGGTACGCCTTCGGCCTGGGTAGTACCTGGCTTCGGCCTGGGTTCGTACGTCGGTTATCCGTTCGGTATCCGTTGGGTATCGGTTCTGTATCATTGGTATATCTAATGATACCTAAATGGTATTCTTAGCCCATCGAAGCAATACCAAATATACGAAGCCAGGAAGGAGACATGTTGGGTTCAAGGACATCAGAACCTTAGTTTGCACATGCTATAAACACCAAAAATTCTTCTTTTAAAAACTATTTACAAAAAAATGACTGTTTAAAATTACTACTACCACCATTTCTATCAATGGTGGTGGTACTTTTGGCGTTGGATATGAAGGTTACCGCTGTATTATTTCTTTCCTTGTGCTTCTTTCTTTTTAAAGGATATGACTCCATTTATAAAAGATTGCATTATGGCACTCACCATTCTATCATTGCACAGCAAATAGATAAAAAAAAACTACTTAACACAGAAGTATCAAATCACAAGTCTATTTTAACCAATCACAATAGCGTTAGCGAAAAAAAGGAAGATTTTCTTAGTGTTGAAGATGATGATGAGGATATTGCTATCGCACGAAAATACGTATTGCTCACTAATTACTATATCACACTTGCATACGTATCTGTATTTATTCTTTTTTGCCGTCAATTAAAATCCCGCCTGCCATTCGGCAGCCAATTATTACATACCTCCTCCAATAAATATATCCTGCAAAGATCATTGCGGATATGATTAGACTATTATTCAGTTAACGTAGGTCAGATCATATCATTATGGAAGGGGTAGAATAGAAATTATTCTTTTCCAATATAGTTGTGTTTTATACCGCTTAGCTGGTTTTTAATTCCTTAGGAAATCCCAATCCCCTATCATCAAATTGCTAATAAACCATTTTATATCATGAAAAGAATAGTAATGCTCGTGGGTTTGTGCGCCATATTGTGCCACACCAGCTGTACATCTAAAAAAGAAGTCAAAGAAGAGGCTCAAAACTACACAGCAACCAGTCCAATGGTAGTTGACACCTCCATCACCAAAGAGTATGTTTCGCAGATCAAATCTGTACGCAATATTGAAATCAGGGCACTGGAAAAGGGTTTCCTTCAGAACATTTATGTAGATGAAGGTCAATTTGTAAGAGCTGGGCAGATTTTGTTCCGCATTGTTCCAAAAATGTATGAAGCCGAATCACAAAAAGCTGCCGCTGAAGTAAAATCTGCAGAAATCGAACTACAAAACACCAAATTACTATCTGATAAAAATATCGTTTCCAATAACGAACTGGCAATGGCAAAAGCAAAACTAGATGGCGCTAAAGCGGAAATGTCAATGGCAAAATTCCATTTAACAGCCACAGTAATTAAAGCGCCATTTGATGGGACAATTGACCGTATCCCGAAAAAACTGGGAAGTCTTATCGATGAAGGCCAGTTGCTGACAACCCTTTCAGATAACAGTCAGATGTATGCCTATTTCAATGTTTCTGAACCGGAATACCTCAATTACCAAACCGACGTTAAAGACCGCGGAAGCAAGAAAGTGGGATTGCTATTAGCCAACAATGAACCATTGAAATACAAAGGACAAGTAGAAACCATAGAAAGCGAATTTGATAGCGAAACAGGAAACATTGCATTTCGTGCTAAATTTCCAAACCCTGAAAAATTGCTGAAAAATGGAGAGACGGGAAAAGTACAAATGACCGTTCCGCTTAAAAATGCACTCATCATTCCGCAAAAAGCGACTTATGAAATCCAAGATAAATTTTATGTTTTCGTTATAGGGAATAACAATGTGGTTCACTCCAAAAACATTACCATCAGCAGTGAAATGCCTGATTTATACGTAGTAGGAAGCGGGATTACCGCATCTGATAAAATCCTTCTTGAAGGCGTGCAAAATGTGAAAGACGACGACAAAATAAAATTCAAATTTGTGGCGCCAAAACAGGCCATTTCCGAACTGAAATTAAACGCTGAGTAGTCGACCCATAAAACAAAAACAAATGTTTAATAAATTCATACATAGACCCGTACTGTCTATCGTTATCTCACTCATCATTATTTTTCTGGGTGCGCTGGCGATGACAAAGTTACCGGTAACACAATTTCCTTCAATTTCACCACCAAAGGTGAACATTACTGCAGAGTATCCAGGTGCCAATGGAGAGTTGATGACCAAAGCAGTCCTTATACCGCTTGAGCGTGCGATCAATGGCGTACCTGGAATGAAATATATGGCGTCTGACGCTGGTAATGATGGTGAAGCATCAATTCAGGTTGTATTCAATCTTGGAACTGATCCAAACCAGGCATCTATCAATGTTCAAAACCGGGTTGCTTCTGTCGTAAATAAACTTCCACCACTTGTAGTACGTGAGGGTGTAAAAATTACACGTGAAGAATCGAGCATGTTGCTGTACATCAATTTATACAGCAAGGACCCAAAAATGGATGAGAAATTCCTATTCAATTTTGCAGATATTAATATCCTGTCGGAGTTAAAAAGGGTAAATGGTGTTGGAGATGCCGATATTCTCGGAAACCGTGAATACGCAATGAGAATCTGGCTTAGACCAGACCGTATGCTTGCCTATAAAATTTCTGCTGACGAAGTATTGAAAGCACTTGACGAGCAAAGTCTTGAAGCCTCTCCTGGTAAAACTGGAGAAAGTTCTGGGAAACGTTCTGAAGCTTTTGAATATGTATTAAAATATCCGGGTCGTTTCAGCACCAAAGAAGGATATGAAAACATCATCCTAAAATCCAGCACAGATGGAGAATTGCTTCGTTTAAAAGATGTAGCAGACATTGAATTTGGAAGTTCATTTTACGATATCTATTCCAATATGAATGGACGTCCTTCGGCTGCAATCGTATTGAAACAATCGTACGGAAGTAACGCAAGTCAGGTTATTAAAGATGTGAAGGAAAAACTCGCCGAAATCAAATCCACTTCCTTCCCAAAAGGTGTTGATTATGAGATTAGTTATGATGTTTCGAAATTTCTTGATGCTTCTATCGAAAAAGTAATCCATACGCTGGTAGAAGCTTTTATACTAGTTGGAATTGTTGTATTCCTATTCCTTGGCGACTGGCGTTCTACCCTAATCCCTGCCATTGCAGTACCAGTATCGCTTATCGGAACTTTTGCTGTAATGTCATTTTTTGGAATAACGCTGAACTTAATCTCTTTATTCGCACTCGTGCTGGCTATTGGTATTGTTGTCGATAACGCGATTGTCGTCGTCGAGGCGGTTCATGCCAAGATGGAAGAAAAAAACCTGTCGCCATTATTGGCTACACAAGAAGCCATGCATGAAATCAGCGGTGCAATTATAGCCATCACATTCGTAATGACCGCAGTATTTATTCCTGTGGCATTCATGTCAGGTCCTGTGGGGATTTTCTACAGGCAATTCTCGATTACCATGGCAACGGCAATTGTACTTTCAGGAGTTATCGCGTTAACACTTACACCTGCCCTATGTGCAATCATGCTTAGAAATAACCATGGCGTAGTGAAAAAGAAAAATGCATTGAATAAGGTACTTGATGGTTTTAACAATTGGTTTAACAGAATTTCTGGAAGTTATCAAGGATTACTGGGCAAAATTGTAAACAGAAGATCCGTTACTTTTATAATGCTTATTGTTTTTTGTGCAGGAATAGGGTTATTAAACAGCAGCCTGCCTTCAGGATTTATTCCAAATGAAGACCAGGGAATGTTCTATGCCATTATCCAGACGCCACCGGGTTCTACGTTGGAACGTACAAACCAAATTGCACAAAAACTCCAGAAAATTGCTGAAAAAATTGATGGTGTACAATCCGTTTCTTCACTTGCCGGTTATGAAATCCTTACTGAAGGAACAGGAGCAAACTCAGGAACCTGCTTAATCAACTTAAAAAGCTGGGAAGAAAGAAAACATTCTGTAGGTGAAATCATGAAGGAGCTGGAAGAGAAATCTAAAGACGTTCAAGGTGCAACCATAGAATTTTTCCAGCCACCAGCAGTTCCCGGTTACGGTGCAGCTGGTGGATTTGAGTTGCGTTTACTGGACAAAGCTGGATCAGGTGATTACAAGAAAATGGAAACTGTTAGCAGAGATTTTGTAAAAGAACTGAACAAACGTCCAGAGCTTTCATCAGTATTTACCTTTTACAGCGCAAGTTTTCCGCAATACATGCTTAAAATAGACAATGACATTGCGCAGCAAAAAGGCGTAAGCATAGACAATGCGATGAATACGCTTTCCACTTTGGTTGGCAGTAATTATGAAACCAGTTTTATCAAATTCGACCGTCAGTACAAAGTAATGGTTCAGGCCTTGCCTCAGTACCGTGCCCTGCCATCAGATATCTTGAAGCTTTACGTTAAAAATGACAGGAATGAAATGGTACCATTTTCCGCTTTTATGAAAATGGAAAAGGTGTATGGCTTATCTGAAATCACAAGGCATAATATGTTTAACGCTTCTGAAATAAGCGGCGCTTCAGCAGCAGGGTACAGTAGTGGTTCTGCCATTGAAGCCGTTGCAGAAGTGGCTAAGAAAACATTGCCGAGAGGATTTGGCATTGACTGGGCCGGAATTTCTGCAGATGAGGTTTCTCGTGGAAACGAAGCCATCTATATATTCCTGATCTGTCTTGGTTTCGTATACCTGATTCTGGCCGCGCAATATGAAAGTTTCTTGCTTCCCTTCGCAGTTATACTTTCGCTTCCTGCGGGAATTTTTGGGGCATTTATGCTGCTTAAAATATGTGGATTGGAAAATAACATTTACGCGCAGGTAGCCATGGTTATGCTCATTGGTTTGCTAGGTAAGAATGCGGTACTAATTGTAGAATTTGCCGTGCAGCGACACCGAGCTGGAGATTCTGTATTAAAAGCGGCTATTGAAGGTTCGGCGGTTAGGTTCCGTCCCATTCTAATGACTTCCTTTGCCTTTATAGCAGGGCTAATTCCATTGGTTTTCGCATCCGGACCAGGAGCTACAGGAAACCGAACCATTGGTTCTGCAGCTGCAGGCGGAATGCTGATAGGTACTCTTTTTGGAGTTATCATCATCCCAGGCCTTTATTACGTATTCGCAAAAATATCAGAAAGACACATCATTGTTAAAAATGAGGATGAAAATCCATTAACAGAAGAAATCGATCACAATGTATAAACTCAAATTAAATCGATATATCATCCCGCTTGGCTTATGCCTGGCGGTTGTAAGTTGCAAGATCCCGCAAATCAGCCAACGCAGTGAGAACAGATCAGTTCCTGAATCATTCGGTTCAGATAAAGACACCACAAATGCTGCAGCGGGACAGTGGCGAAATTTCTTTACCGACAAAAATCTGGTTACCCTGATTGATACGGCGCTTAAAAATAATCAGGAGCTAATGATCACGATGCAGGAAATAGAGATCGCCAAAAACGAAATACAATCCAGAAAAGGCGCTTTATTTCCAAAGGTGGGCTTAAAGGCGGGTGCAGGAGTGGAAAAAGTTGGGCGCTATACCAGCCAGGGCGCAGGCGATGCCTCAACACAAGTAGCTCCCGGCCAGGAATTCCCTGATCCGCTTGGTGATTTTACCATTGCCGCATACGCAAACTGGGAAGTTGATATCTGGAAAAAACTGCGCAATGCGAAGAAGGCCATGATTACAAGGTATTTATCTACTGTTGAAGGCAAGAATTTCGCAACAACTAATTTGATAGCTGAAGTAGCAAATTCTTATTATGAGCTACAGGCCCTGGACAACCAATTGCTGATAGTAAAACAAAACATCGGGCTGCAAAAAAATGCCCTTGAGATTGTAAAGGTTCAGAAAGAGGCTGCCCGTACAACGGAACTTGCCGTTCAAAAATTCCAGGCAGAGGTATTGAGGTCTCAAAGTTTGGAATTTGAAATCATGCAAAACGTTAAGGAAACAGAGAACAGGATTAATTTTCTGCTTGGCCGCTATCCTCAGGACATCCAAAGAGATAAAGCTGAATTTTTAAATGTAACACCTGCGCTGGTACAATCCGGAATTCCTTCGCAATTACTGGCCAATAGACCTGATATCAAACAGGCAGAACTGGACCTGATAGCAGCAAAACTGGATGTTAAAGTTGCCCGTGCAGAATTCTATCCATCACTGGATATCTCTGCCGCAGCAGGCTTTCAGGCCTTCAATCCTACTTTTCTGTTTAGAACACCAGAGTCGCTTTTGTACTCCCTTGCCGGAGACATTGCCGCACCACTTATCAACAGAAATGGAATTAAAGCAGAGTTTAAAAATGCAAATGCAAGGCAGCTTCAGGCCATGTACAACTATGAGAAAGTTATTTTAAATGCTTACATGGAAGTATCTACTGAGCTATCTAACGTTAGTAACCTGCAAAAAAGCTACGATTTAAAATCGAAACAAGTAGCCGCACTGAATAAAGCAATCGATGTATCCAACGATCTATTCAAATCTGCCCGTGTAGATTATTTTGAGGTGTTGATGACACAACGTGATGCGCTAGATTCCAAGCTTGAACTAATAGAAACCCGTAAGGCTCAGTTAACTGCAGCTACCAATGTTTACCGTAACCTGGGCGGTGGCTGGAAATAGTTAGGCAACTAAAATAGCTTGCTTTTTATTGAAATCTCAAAAAAGACGGTGTCCGCAGTTAAGCGGGCACCTTTTTTTTCGCATATTTGCCAACCAATTTAAATTTGATGAAAGTACTGAAATACGGATATGTAGAATTTGATGCCTCCATACAAACCTACTGGCAACAACAGGGAATCACGCATGTGGTATTAAAAACTGTAGAAGACGAAATGTATGATGAAATAGAAGAAGCAGCTTTTCAGATCATCCCTCAAAAAATTGTTGCAGGAACAGTAACTGAACTAAATGCTATTGATTCTGAATATGTAAATGAGTGTGCATCAGGAGAAGACCCGGATGTGAAATTCATTGTACACGATTCAGATTTATAGCCCGAAACTACACCTATCGCAAGCTGTACAGGTTAATAACAAGTGAATTTTACTACTGAACTAACACTGTAAATTCCTCCTCTAAACTTACAATGGTCTTTGAGCAAGTCATAGCGCTGGCACCATTTAATGCAGATAGATATTTACCATTACTTCCCCTTAGAGAAATGGTTTTATCAGAATTAATGATCCATGTAAATCTTTCCCACGAGCCTATACTTGATCGATTGCAGGAAACAGGCTGAGTGCCATCCTCTGAAGAAACGTATTTGCCCTGGTTCATCAAGGCCACCTTACCGCCTCCTGCATCAACGATACTGAATTGTCCGGAGGATCCTACAACCGCATTAGTACAGAATAATTGATCGGTACCATTTTGTATTCCAATAAAATTTCCATTATGCCCCTTTAAACCAACAACCTGTCCGAAGGGAACTGGCCTAACACCCAAACCTTTTCCGGGAATAACCTCTGTTGTCCGATTTTCCCTAAGTGGAGCGTTGCCTTTAAACATCTTCGCACCATCCATAGTTAGTCGCAAATAATAGTCAGCAGAACACTCCACACCATCTTCATCTAAGGCCAGAAAGGATGACCCTAAAGGCACATCGGCCTGCGTTTCCGCAGTTTTAGCAATCTGATTTCCTTCATTGTATTCGTCAAACATAGAGATATAGAGCCCCTGACTGTGTAATTTAGTCATGTTATAAAATTGCCTCCACATGAAATCGCCGTGACTACGCTGGCGCTCCTGCAAATCGCCGGGTAGTACGCATGGCAGATAATCTATACCGTTCGCTTTACAGTACGTTAAATCAGGAAGGTTAATATTCGTATAAAAATTATCAGAATCAGCAGCCTCACCAATTCTGCCTACCATCCAGGGCGAAAGCATATGGAATGCCGAATAAACAGAAAGGTAGCCTGGACGGGAGTCTTGCCCTGCGGGCGATAAACGCCAATTGGTAGGAACACCCCCAATCACATAACAACCTTTGTCTTTAAACCAGTTGATCACATCCAAACAAGCAGCTGCAGACCACGGATGGTTATCATCAGAAAAACCAAAGCCCCAGATACAGACAACCGGTTTCCCATTTTGCCTGGCATAAGCGGTAGATTGTGTGTAAGATGCCATGCGACTGGTCCAATCTGCTTTAATTTCTGTCTGCATGTTGCTCCAGCCACTCACGTCGTACATGATGTAAAATTTGCGGCCATAGGTCTCCGCTGCAGCCTTAACCTTTGCGGTAATGGCATCACGCACCGGACCTTCTACTCCATTTGGATTAAAGCGCTGCAATGCGGCAACATCAATATCATACTGTTTCATCCAGAAGAAATGCGTCTCGATAGTTTGGGTACTAAATGATGAAAAAAGTTTGGCAGGCTGACCGTTACCCAGATTAGAGAAAGCTGTTTGATAGGTATTGGTAAAATCCCTGACATCAGGCCATGATTTAATACCGATATTGGTGATTGATGGAGCCTGACCCCAATCTTGTGTCCAGTGCCACCATGCATTTATTGGGGAACCATCACCCTGGGCAGAAAACCAGGCCTGATAACCAACAGTGATCTTCCCAACAACGTCGCTGGCTACAACTACCGGAGGAACAACAGGTGGCGGTATTACCGGAACTACAACCTCGGGAGGTATCTCATGTAATACTTTTTTCTTACATCCTACAGATGTGCCCAATAACAAGATGCACAACACTAATTTGGTTAGATTCATTAATTTACGACTAAGTAATTTGTTGTAAAATACGAAAAAGCTTTAAAAAAATAACCTATTGTGATGAGCTTAAAACGCTCTACCATATTACTTTTTATTCTTACAGTACTCTTCTTTTTCTGGGGGCTCAACACCGCTCTTGCACAAAGCGATGAGGAACTGTCAGAAAATATATTGAAAGAAATCATAATCAATTCAATAAATAATACAGCTTGGTTGTAACCCTTAGAAATACTATCTTGAAATATGAAACATCATATTAAATTAATCAGCTTTCTCTTTATATTTTTCCCATTCTTTTTAAGTGCCCAAACAGCAAAAGAACTATTTGAGGGAAAGGTTAATCCAAACTTACTTTCAAAAGATGTTGATGCGGTTTACCAAGAATTAAACAAAAATCATCCAAACTTATATTTGTTTATAGATAAAAAAAAGCTGACTAAAAAATTTGACAGCCTTAAACATACACTCAACGAACCCATAACAAGATTGGAGTTTAGGTATAAACTCCTTACGGTACTGCAAAGTATAGGAGATGGACATTTATCCCTTATTATGGATGCCAGCAGTATCCATAAGCAAGATTATGATGGCTATTTTGGGAAACGATTTTTACCTATCCAACAATTTACTTATAAGGTAATTGATACAAATTTGTTCCTAACAGCCAGCTGGTATCATACCGATCTTACTATAGGCGACAAGGTGATGGCGATAAATGGAATTCCTGCCAGACAGGTAATAGAAAAAATGTGTAACGGCATATGTGCAGATGGTTTCAATAATGCTTTTAAATACTTTACCTTAAATGCTAATGTTTTCCAAAATGTTTACAGCAGTACTTTCGGATATCAGGATTCTATTGTCTTTCAGATAAAGAAAAACGGAGTGGAAAAATCAGTATTAGTGACAACCATATCATCATCACAAATTACTCCAGCCTCACTTACAAAACCGAATTCTACATTTAGCATCTCGAATGACAGAAAGTATGCAACATTGAAGATTAATAGTTTCGACAAAAATCTATCCTTTGGTTTTCAGGCAGGTTACCAAAATTGGTTCGTAGATTTAATGCGGGCCGATAGCAAAATACTCATTTTGGACTTAAGGGACAATGTTGGCGGAGATCAGACGAATGCGACTAATTTATTTTCTTTTTTGATTAATGAACCCGCCTATTTTGGTACCGTCCCCAAAGAATTTCTTAACAAAGCAAAGAAGATATCTCCCAATAGTATTAGTTCTGGAATAGAAACAAAAATCACACCTTCCAAAAGTGCTTTTAACGGGAAAATATACCTGCTCATAAATGGTGGAAGTTTTTCTGCTGCGGCCATTTTCGCTGCAAATTTACAGTCTTTGAATAAAAAAATCATCGTTGTAGGACAAGAAAGTGGCGGAGGACGAGATGGTTGCACGGGAGGAACTTTCAAGTATCTTAGCTTAAAAAATTCAACATTAACTCTTAATTATGGTGAAGTTCCGCTAAAAACACTAGGAAATTCACCATTCAAAGGCAGAGGAATACTACCTGATATTAATATTAAGTATACAATAGAAGATTATCTGTCTAAACGTGATCTAGAGACGGATTGGGTTATAAAAGACATTTACACTAAGCTTTAAATTGTATGAACTAAACTATATTTGTACCACAGCTACCAATACAAAAACGCTCATGCAGCATTTTAAACAACTAAAGGCTCTACTGGGCGAATCCAGCACCTACTACCTGATTGCGGTAGATATGGAATCTAATTATAGCTTCATTAACAGGCGTTATTCAGAAATGTTTGAACCAGTGCATGGCAATTTGGTTGGCAAACATTATGCTTTAACCCTACACCCAGATGATCAGCAGACCTGTAAGATTGTATCCCAGCTTGCCTTCAGTTATCCCAACAATGTTTTCCCGGCCACCCTCAGAAAGCATGATGGCTATGGGGCTTTTATTGTTACCAGATGGGAATATAGAGCCATGTTCAACGATCAGGGTGCTCCGGCAGGTATTTTTTGCTTAGGCCATAACATCACAGAGCTCCTTCAAGCCAAAGGCGACCTGCAACAAATAAAATACGACCATTCCCACCAAGTGCGGCGGCACGTTGCCAATTTGATTGGGTTAGGAAAATTGATGAAAGAAGCCAATGGTGCCGAAGATATACAGGATGTTGTAAGAATGATTACGGAAAGTGCAGATGAGCTGGGCAATGTGATCAGAGATTTATATCGTTAAACTCCTCCATACTTTCACCTTAACACCAAGTAGCTAAGCATTTGTGGATATGGCACATAAAACAATTTCAATAGGCACTAGCCCCGCCAAGGTTAAAAACGTGCCTTTTTAGATCCACAACATGAGTATAGCATTGAGGCTATTAGAGACTACCGGGAGTCAAAGATCCGCATAACAGATTTATGAAGTAATGAAAGCGGCAGTCATAAGATGCCATAGGGTTTCAAATGAAAAGGGTTATAGAAGGAGTTTTAGTGAGTCCGCCCCGAGTCCGCGGTGAGTCCGCCATGAGTCCGCCTTTTTTCAGTAAAAAGGCGGACTCACCGCGGAAACAGTCCTCACAGATTGCGCACACATGTAAACGCTAACCCTACCCTATAGTTAGGGAAAAGTTACTAAAGGAAATACTGTGTAGGTTTTAGATTTTAGCTACCTTTTGACCAAGATACCAGCACAACCAACAAAAGAGGGGTGCCGCTAACACGTCTATGGTATAATGAATATGTTGTACCAGCACGAGTATTCCTATAGCTGCTCCTGCTGTAAAAGCTATCCACTTATCTTTCCTCCGCTTAAGGCAAAATCCACCCAAAATAATGGTAGCGGTATGCCCTGAAAAAAAGAGATCTTTAGTAATAGAATTACTCCTGTAAAATATAATGGAGCAAGGATCTGCCAAATCTATCATTCCAATAGGTGGATTTAGTTTCACCAGGCTAATCGTAATCATCCGTATCAGGCAGAGAAATATGAATGACCAAAGCATACTTATGCAAATTTCCATATCCTTTGTAATTCGAAAAAAGAAAAAAATAATGGAAGAGTATAGAATAGAAAATATGTAGATAGAGACATTTGCTGAGGGTATCTTACTTAAGATGATGTCATTTAACACTATACCTTCCCGATCCTCTATCCTTTCAAAGAACTGAGGAATAAATAATAGAATCCCAATAAGAATGGCAATACCTAGCAGGAACTTAATTCTAAAAGCAGGATATCCCCAAGCCAGTTGCCAGGTTAGTGGTTTTAAATACATCGGTTTAGTAGTTTGACGAAACAAATATAACACTAAGCTTTAATTTTCCATCAATGATTGTTCTTCCGCTATTCATTTAATGTCAGTTATTTGCGGTTAGTCCTATCCATATTTTACACAGTAAATTCGGCAATACTGCAATGCAAAAATAGACACGGATTTAGTTACATTTTTGTCAGATACCTAACTATTGATATTAATATCATTATTTTAGGATATTGCAATATTTTAAATACTAACCAAATGATTAAACCCAATAGAAACCGCATAATTCTGTTCTTTCTGCTTTGTCTAAGCACTTATTTTAATGCCAATGCCCAGGGTTACATGGAATCTCAATGGGTTGGTCCATCGGCGTTTAGGAACGAGTCCAACAGTTGGCTGGCTTACAGAAAAGTAATTAGCCTAAGCGAAGTACCAAAAACCATGGTAACCAAAATTGCAGCAGACAGCAAATATTGGTTATGGATCAATGAAAAGCTGGTTGTTTTCGAAGGAGGGCTAAAACGAGGTCCAGATCCAGAGAATACTTATTACGATGAGATTGACCTGGCACCATTTGTCCGCAAGGGTAAAAACACTGTCGCAATATTGGTATGGTATTTTGGAAAAGACGGTTTTTCACACAAGAGCAGCGGTAAAGCAGGGCTTTACATAAAGAGCCAGGCTATTTCCTTTAACAGCAACAAAAGCTGGAAAATCATTCAATTAAAAGCCTATCAAACAGCGGCAGCTCCGCTACCAAACTATCGTCTTCCTGAATCCAGCATTTTATACGATGCTTCAAAAGAAATCGGAAATTGGCAGAGCGGAGACTTTAATGACAGCAACATGAAGCCTGCTGTAGAATTTGGGGCTTATGGAACATCCCCATGGAATAAACTTATAAAAAGGCCGATACCCTTTTTTAAGGACTATGGCTTAAAAGATTATATAAATGGTCCAAAACTACCTTTCATTAGCAAGGGCGATACCATTGTTTGCGAATTACCGTATAACGCCCAAATCACACCATATTTCAAAATTGACAGCAAGGCTGGAGAGAAAATTACGATGTATACCGACAACTACCTGCTCTTTCTGGGAGGAGAGGCAAATTTAAGGGCAGAATATATTAGCAAAAATGGAGTTCAGGGATATGAAAGTCTGGGCTGGATAAATGGGCATAAGGTTTACTACCTTATTCCAAAAGGAGTTAAGGTTACCGAGCTCAAATTTAGGGAAACAGGCTATGATACTGAGTTGAGCGGTAGCTTTACCAGCTCCAATACCTTTCTTAATAAACTTTGGCAAAAAGCACAGCGTACCTTATACATTAATATGCGTGATGGTTATATGGATTGCCCTGAACGGGAGCGGGCACAATGGACCGGCGACGCAGTAAATGAATCAGGACAAGCATTCTACGCGCTATCGAAATCTAGTGCTGCTATGTCTCGTAAGTGGCTTCATGAACTGATTAGCTGGCAAAAAAAAGACAGCAGTCTCTTCGCCCCTTCCCCTGCGGGTAACTGGGATAAAGAATTGCCAGATCAATCAATGGCCAGTGTGGGCTATTATGGTTTATGGAATTATTACCAGCAATCTGGCGATAAAAACACATTAACAGACCTTTATGATGGCGCAAAGCGCTACGTAGCTGCATGGAAACTCAATGAGAAAAATACAATTGTCTTCAGACCTGGAGGCTGGACATGGGGCGACTGGGGGGACAATAGGGACATGTTGCTTTTGTACAATTTATGGTACTATATTGGTCTTAAGGGCATGCACCTTAGCGCGAACGAGCTAGGAAAAACTGCGGATGAAGCACATTACAAGATGCTCATGCAGAAATTTAAAATCTCCTTCAATACTCAATTTTGGAACGGTAGCAGCTATCGTGATCCTGACTATAATGGAGAAACGGATGACCGTACACAGGCGCTTGCAGTATTGGCAGGCGTGGCGGATGCTGAGAAATACCCAGCTTTGTTAAAGATCTTCCAAACTGAAGAACATGCAAGTCCCTATATGGAAAAGTATGTTTTTGAAGCTATGTTCTTCATGGGATATGAAAATGAGGCGCTTGCAAGACATGAGAAACGCTTTAAATCTATGGTGATGAACCCCAAATTCACAACTCTTTTTGAAGGCTGGAACGTAGATAGCAATGGCGTAGGAGGCGGTACGGTTAACCATGCCTGGAGCGGCGGTGGGCTCACGATCCTTTCGCAATACCTATCAGGAGTATCTCCAATTATCCCGGGGTATAAAAAGTTTAACATAAAGCCGCAGCCCGGTAGTGTTAAGAGTTTTAAAACCCTTGTTCCTTCTGTGGCGGGTGACATTAAAGTATTCTGGAACAATGAGGATGAAACAGCCAGTTTATCCGTTACAGTACCAAATGGAACAGAAGGAATAGTTACTATGCCCAAAGGCAATTATGATTATATCCTACTAAACAATAAAAAAGTATGGAGCAAAGAAGACAAGGGCAAACTCCAAATATTCAACCTACCAGCAGGCAACTGGGCTTTAAAAGGGAAAAAGATTAGCAATAAATAGAGAAAATACGGATGCTTATTGCAAAAAAAAGGTGTAAATCAGAAATTTACACCTTTTTGAATGATTTAACATCCTGTTTTGTAGCCCGTAGGGGAAAGATATCGAACCGCTTTCTAGAAGATTTGAAACGATTAGCAAGTTAAATGGTTCGAGTCGCCTCGGGGAGCCACACTCCACAGCCGGTGGAGAATTTAGTAAGCCCGTTTCTATTGCAGAAACGGGCTTTTTTATTTCAATATTGAAGTCTTCATCCTGTTTTTAAAGAGAAGTTATTCATTCCTGAACTTAGTGAAGAGCTAAGGCTAAAATTTTATACGGATGGAAATAGTGACAAAGCAGTTCTCGCGACTTGACTTCCATATTAGAAAACCAACACCCACTTATCAAAAATGTTTTTCATTGACCACCATATAGCTCCTTAACTCCATTTACGGAAGTAGGATGCAAATCCGTCCCGGTATTGGTCCCCAACAGCGATCAGCGTTTTACCAATTTTAACCGAGCTCTTGGTCATAGAAGTTACTTTGTCCAGTGAAATGATAAATGACCGGTGTACGCGCAGAAATTGCTTTTGCGGCAACTTTTCTTCAAGTGCCTTCATGCTTGTTCTGGAGAGAATGGCTTTATCGGAGTTGACAAGCTCAATCTTCACATAATCTTTTAATCCCTCTATAAACAGGATATCTTCAAATGCGAGGCGAACCAGCTGGTATTCTACTTTCACAAACAGGTACTTGTCATCAGCCTCTTCCGGGTCAAGCATACCTACACTTTGCTGACTGTTACTATTTATCTGCTTCGCATAATTCAGGGCTTTCTGGCTGGCGCGAAGAAATTCCTGATAATTAAATGGTTTAAGCAGGTAATCCAGGGCATCAACTTTATAGCCATCCAGGGCAAACTCATGATAAGCTGTGGTAAAAATAATTAGCGGTTTACCGTTGGCGCTGTTTAACACACTTGCAAGTTCAATTCCGTTGAGGTCAGGCATCTGGATGTCGAGAAATATTACATCTACCTTCATGGTGTGGACTGCCTTCAAAGCGTCTAATGGATTGGCAAACCTCCCTGCAAGGTTCAAAAACGGGGTCTGCTCAATAAATCTGCTCAGGTGATCTAAGGCTAGCGGCTCGTCATCCACGGCTATCGCGTTCAGGATCATGACAAGTCGATCATAAGGTGCAAAGTATATTCATTAGCCGCATTGCGTTCACAGATTTCCAATAGGTGTTTTCCAGGATACAGCAATTCCAGTCGCCGCCGCGTGTTGGCAAGTCCTATTCCGCTACCATCAGCTATGCTACTCCCCTTATCAATCACAATCAAGTTGGTTAGATGAATATTTAATTGCGTTCCATTTTGAAAAACCGCTATGTTAATATAGCTTTTTTGCGCAGTACTCACGCCATGTTTGAAAGCATTTTCTAAAAATGGAAGCACCAGCATGGAAGCCATCGGTAAGTCCTGCATGCGTTCCGGAAGTGTTACACTTACAGCAACAGCGTCAGTTAACCGCAACTGCATCAGGCCAATATAGTCTTTAACAAAAGCAATTTCTTTGCTCAGCTGTGTTACTCCCTGCTTGGTTTCATACAGCAAATACCGCATCATACTGGACAACTGATGAATGGCTTCACCCGCCAACACGGAATCGACCTGGGTCAGCACATAGATGTTATTCAAGGTATTGAAAAAGAAATGTGGATTGATCTGGGCTTTCAAAAAGGACAATTCCGCTGCTATCTTTTCTTTTTCCAATTCTTGTCGCACTCTTTTATCTTTCTGCCATTTCCATACCATGGCCAGACTGGTGCTGATTCCAATCACCAAAACAGCCATGATCAAGGTAAGCATCTGCAATATGTTTTCTCCGCGATGCCCGAGTATGTGATGCATTATCTTTTTTAAAAATGCTGCATTAAACATGCGCTCAGGATTAACCCAGTCGCCCCAACCGTTAAACAGCACAATCGAGATCACCAAAGCGATAATAATGGCAAAATAGCTGGCCGACTGGTTTCGCAGCAGAAATCTGGGCACTAAAATAAGCGCGTTGAGGTAAAACGCGATCACGATTAAACCCAGCGTGATGAATTGCTTAAACCAGAGACCATAAACAATTTCGATACCTGAGAAAATCGGGACGTAAAATATAGCCAGACTAAACCCGCTCCAAACCAGCACGTGAATGAGTATGGTGATCGCCCTATTTTTCGACAATCCCGAATGGCCTTGATCAACTGTTTTCATTTCTCCATTTAGTGGTAAAAAAAGGCAATATCATGCATTGGCGGAATATCTGCAAGTTTATACGCTGTAGGGGCTATTTGTGCCGACTAGCACGGCCTTATCCGCTACCAATCCTTTCATCGTGCCAGATAAATCCTTCATCTACATTCATCCACTCCCGGTCTCATTGGTTTTTCATTGCGATTTTATTCCGTTTGCTTTGGATCGATGATAAAAACAACATGAAACTTATAGCGATCATTTTACTCCTTTCGTTGATCTTTTCCAAACAGGTGTTTGCGCAAAATGGCAGACAGGTTTCCGGCAGGGTAATCGATAAAGCGGGACTGGCCCTACCCTACGCAACCATTAAACTGTTCGTCGGAGGCGACAGTATTCTCGTCGCTTCAGACAGTTCCGGCAGGTTCAGGTTTGCTTCGCTTAGTCTTAATCAATTCAGCTTAGTGGTTTCATTATTGGGTTATCAAGGAATCAAACGCAGGTACAGTCTTAATCAAGAAAGTACAGCAGCTATACTGGACCCGATCGTTTTGGAAATTGATCCCATCGCGCTTAAGGGCATAACGGTCACCAACGCAGCTATTAAAATAAAAGAGGATACGATCGAGTATAATGCCGCAGCCTACAAAGTGCAACAAGGCGCAGTTGTAGAAGATGCAATTAAGAAAATGCCCGGACTGGAGGTTGGCCGCGATGGAAGCATCATGGCACAGGGTAAACAAATCAGCAAGGTGCAGCTGAACGGTAAAGATTATATGGCGGGTGATGTCAAAAGCCTCACCCGCACTTTACCTGCTGAACTGGTTCAAAATGTACAGGTAATTGACGATCATGGGGAGCAAGCCAAACTAACCGGGGTTAAAACCGGGGAGTCGCAGAAAGTCTTAAACATCAATATTAGAAAGGAGAAGAATTACGGCTATTTCGCCCAGTCGACTTTAGGCGGCGGCAGCGACAAGCGGTACAGTGCATCAACCAATGTCTTTAATTTCAAGGGTAAACGACAGATCACCTTTTTGGGCGAATTAAATAATACCAACGCCAGTCTGTTTGATTTTAATACCTTAACTAAAAAAGGTCCTAATTTGATGGGCGACAAGCAAGAGGGGATCACTACTACCCGCGCCTTCGGCATCAACTATCGGGATAACTGGAACAGTAAGCTGTCTGTCTACGGAAGCTATAGCTTTGCACGCAACGCTATCAATACGGTCGCCACGACCCTTCAGGAAAATCTATCCAACCAACTCCCCTCTGTTCAGAATTCCAGCAGTAACAAGAAGGAGCAGATCCTTAATCACCGCCTACAATTCAATTTGGAGTACAAACCAGATACGGTAAACTTTTTTAAGTTCAGTCCGGCTTTTTCTTATGCAGGTATAAACAGTGCTGAATTCCTCGCCAGCCGACTACAAGCTTTAAATGCATCTAAAAATTTGCTTGCTGAGTACACCGGAAATACATCAAGCCATTCCGCAACTCCCGACTTTAGCGGGATCGCCCTGTTCAACCACCGTTTCCACAAAAAGGGACGGAATTTCAATGTGTTGCTAACAGGCGCAACCGCTACAAAAGAAAATGACCAAAATCCCGTGTTCACCTATCTGGCCGGTAAGGCAAACTTGCCCGCCAGTCAATTAATTGGCATAAACAACCGTACCGACAGCGGGAGCTTGTCCCTGTCCTACCTGGAACCGCTAGCTCAAAAATCTTTTCTGGAATTCAATTATCTTTACCGCAGTTCTGCTACAAGGGCAAACCGGACAACAGACACCGTCACCGCTGCAGGGACATTAGATCGTGATCCGGATTTAAGTGGCGACTATCATTTCAAGTTTTCAGTTAACCGCCTGTGCGTAAATTATCGCCTGGTGGATAAAAAATACAACTTTACTTTAGGCGTTGCAGCGCAGCCAACTGTGCTTAACAGCTGGTCGGCCGAAACCGCTTACCAGAGCAAGGCAAAATTTAATGTCACTCCTGTCTTGCGATATGTCTACAATTTCACAGATCTGCAGGCACTCGCCTTTAATTACCAGGGCTCAAGTGTTGCGCCTACTTATGCACAGCTGCAGCCGGTTACCGACTTCTCCATGCCCAGCTATCCGCTACAAGGGAATTCCGAACTTTTGCCTGAGTTTAACAATACCTTTCAAATCAGGTACAATAAATTTGGCGATGGCACCGGCAGGACATTTTTTAGTACCCTTAGCTTTACGCAGACCGACAATAAAATTGTCCCAAGCACAGTCAACTATCCGGGCGATTATAGTGCAAATCCCAGACTGGCAGGTACAATACTTACTAAATACCGAAACGCCTCCGGATTCTACAACGCATCCGCTTATTATGTGCTGGTCGGCTCCTGGGCTAAACGCAAGTATAGCTGGTCTTTCAACGGAAACCTGTCGTTCAACAATAATAGATCCTACCTAACCGATCTGCTGGATCCGCTCGGCAATCTGCAAACCGTTCAAAAGAATACCGCAAAAAATCTCGTCCTTTTGCAAGGCGCACGCTTCAGAGCCGATATTCCAAATATTATCGATGCCGAGACCAATGTGAGTTACCTGATCAGCCATGCCGACAATTCCATAAAGCGCTCGGGCGTCAATAATACCTTTCAAACGCTTACACTAGGCACAAATGGGAAGTTGTATGTCCTCAAAAACTGGACACTGGGTTACGACTACAGTAAAGCCATTTATAAAGGGTTTGAAGACAATACAAACCCGGATTTATTGAACGTATCTGTTGAAAGGCGCTTTTTGAAGAATAATGCTTCAACCATCCGATTCTCGGCGTTCGACCTATTTAACGAAAATGCAGGATTTGCAGTTACGCAAAACGCCTATGCAATTACACAAACCAATGTGAACCGTCTGGGTCGTTATTACCTGTTAAGTGTTTCGCTGAGGTTGCAAAAATTTGCCGGAAAGGCTCCAAGGTCAGCACCCGGCTCAGAGAACGGTGGATAGTAACTATTTAAAAAATAATAAATTTAGAAAATGAAAAGGAAATACCTCGCAGCTTTCATACTACTCGCATACAGTGCGCTGCTAGTTAAAGTAATGATATTCAAAGACGTACCCCTGATACGGATTGGGAAGCTGATGATTTATTTCGGGGGATCACAAACTGGCCCCGCAAACCTGGTCCCCTTTAAAACAATTCTTATATACCTGATGGGTGAAAACGGCCTAATGATTAGCGGCATCAACTTGATAGGCAACATCGTTTTATTGATGCCGGTCGGAATTCTATTACCGCTCGCATTTGGCACATTAAACTGGAGTAAAAGACTGGCCATAGCTTTCCTAGCTGGTTTTGCAATTGAAGCTACACAGGTGCTGCTCCGCGTTGGGATATTTGATATTGATGATGTGATTTTAAACGGACTGGGTGTGCTGCTCGGCTATTGGATATTTTCTATCGCTGTGCGTAAGTTGTCTTCAATGCCTCACAAAAAAAAGAATACCATGGCAACGGCTATTGTCGTAATTTTTGTTGCGGTTGCCATGGGAGTGGCCATCGCCCAGCAAACGAACCATTTACCTGTTCGTTTCGAAACCGCACCAAGCAATAAGCCACTTCCACCTGTTAATCAGCCAGGGAGCGCAAAAGCCCAAAACGATGACCCATGCGGAGGGACAAATGGCTTGGGGAAAATTGTTGGCATTACAAATCATCTCATCACCATAAAGGATAGCGACAGCCTGCTGGTAAACATTATCGTAACACCAGAAACGAAGATCAAAGATCCATCGGGAACAATAACGGAAGCTAAATTGAAAATTGGCGACAGGGCAACCTTAGTTACATTTGAGTCGGACAAGGCAGGTAATAAGATTGCGGCAGCACTTTTAGTCTGCAATAACTAAATTTAAATCGTTACCCTGCCACCCGCTACCGGTAGCAGACCGGCAAATCTTAATCACACATTTCATTTAACTGAAGTGGTACTAATGATCCCTGCATACACATTCATGATGCTCATTAAGGTATGCGATCGCTGATTTTGCCATTTTACCCAAAACATTGATATAAATATCTGACAGCTTTTAACGCAAAAAACGCTAATAATCAACTTATTAGCGTTTTATCCACAATGTGTAGCCCAAGCGTTACATTTGTCGAACACCTTTCAGGACGATTTGATGTTTTTAGCTAATTTAGATAGCAGTGATATTGAGACCAAATGTTAGAGATAACATTGAATTATTGAGTATTTGTAAATCGATCAATCTCTTAAATTAGCTTCGCATTAATTAACCAAACGCAGCATAAACTTAAATAGTCGCTTTCTTATTTAAGTTGTTTTGTTGTTTACTTAAATAAGCATACCTTTATTTAAGATTATTGAAAATGAACAAATACAATTCAGGAAAGCAAATAAACCAGGGGTATTATAAAAGCTTCCAACCGAACCTGATAGACAGAGAATGGCATCTTGATAACATGGAAGTAATACAATTGTTGAGTAGAGCTGATAGACACGTAGGACGGCTAGATATGTATTCAGAATATGTGAACATAGAATTATTCATACGAATGCATATTGCAAAAGAAGCTACACAATCTTCGAAAATTGAAGGTACTCAAACAAATATGGAAGAAGCCTTTTTAAGTAAAGACGAAATAATTGCTGAGAAAAGAGATGACTGGGAAGAAGTTCAGAATTACATAAGTGCCATGAATGAGGCTGTAAAATTATTACACCGCCTACCTTTTTCGTCTCGTCTTATTAAACAAACTCATAAGATATTATTACAAGGAGTCAGAGGAGAGCACAAGCTCCCAGGGGAATATCGAAGTAGTCAGAACTGGATTGGTGGGGCAACTCTAAATGATGCAATTTTTATTCCGCCAGTACATACATCAATAGATGAACTTATGTCTGATCTAGAGAAGTTTGCAAATGATGACTTAAACCCATTACCCGATCTAATAAAAATTGCTATTATTCATTATCAATTTGAAACCATCCACCCATTTTTAGATGGAAACGGCCGTGTAGGCAGGCTTCTTATCACCATTTACTTGGTAAGTAAAGGAATTCTTAAGCAGCCTATCCTATATCTTTCGGACTTTTTCGAAAATAACAGGCAATTATATTACGATAATCTGATGTTGGCGAGGACTCAAAACAACATATCCCAATGGTTGAAGTTTTTTTTAACAGGGATTATAGAAACCGCCAAAAAAGGCGTCACTACATTCGATGCAATTCTTCAGTTGCAAAAAAGCTTAGAAATAAAACTGAAAACATTAGGTAACCGAAATGTAAATGCACAGAAGGTAATTGATTATTTATATACCCAGCCTGTGATTAATGTCGGCAATGTTGAAGCAATCATCCAAAAGTCTTATGTAACAGCTTATAAACTGATTAATGATTTAGAACAGCTAGAGATTTTGAGCGAGATATCCGGTGCGCAAAGAAACAAGCTTTATGTTTTTAAAGATTACCTTGACTTATTCAAAAAATAGATTACACTTCAACGTTACCTATCAAATTATAGCCGGCTCATTAACGCTTTTGCAATAGTCTTATAAGGTATATTCCAATGTTGTTTCCAATCAGAAAAAGCAACCTTCAGGAAAATAATTTCACCCATTTTTAATGATTTAATAAGACTAGCTGAGAAACAAGTTTTTTTTACCATTATATTAGAGCTTTTTTTTATTTTAGACCGTTCTTTGAAAACCAATTTTCTAAAAAGCCATTTTTAAGTGTCTTTAGGCACATACTTGAATGGTGCCTTGCGGCAAGGCACCCAAAATAATGAACTCATAAACCGGGTCGTTTTCTTGATTTGCCATGGTGATTAAAATGTTCTTGCGGCCAGAATTGTCTGGGATTTATAAGCATCATGAACATGAAAAAAAGAAAATTGGTGCAGAAGCAAATGAAAAAGCTTTTGCTAAAGAACCGCAAAAATTTATCAAGAACGGAACAATGGTTAATGGAGTTATTGATTTTTAAATTAAGGAAACATCCAACGCAAATCACGAAATGGTTTATGCAAAGAATCTTTAAGTTACTAAATCTGATTCTGTCCAAGTTCTAGACCCGGTTTCATTTTTGAACAATTTTGATGTATACCATCCCAGATTTAAAAATTGATAAAAACCTACTTGAACGTCTGAACACAAAATCGCTCGGTATCTATCGGAATACGGTAAGAAAAAAGAAGAAATATGGGAAGCCACAACAAAATAAAGACGGCATCTTCAAATATCGTAATACTCAAGAGCCTATTCAAGAACTAAAGTGGCTGCAACGAAAAATAAACGTCGTACTTCAAAAAATTCCTCTACCCCACGAAATGTATGGAAGTATTATCGGGAAAGACAATATTATGAATGCCATAGCTCATGTTCATAGCTCAAATTTTCTAACAATAGATCTCAAAAATTACTTTTCAAATATCACAAATACCCAAGTCCACCAAACATTATTATCGTTAGGCTTTTTAACTAGCGAAGCACGTATTATTACCAGGCTTACTACTTTCGAAGGTAGGTTGCCTCAAGGCGCACCAACCTCACCAACACTAGCAAACCTTGTTTTCTCTTCAACAGTTAAAGAGTTAGCCGAATTATGCATAGATAAGGGTATCATCTTCACGAATTATGTGGATGATCTTATGTTTTCAGCGACAAGAAGATTTAAAAATCATCTTCCAGAAATACTTGCACTTATCAAACGAAATGGTTTTTTTGTTAACCACAAGAAGATATCCTACAGAAATAGATACTGCGAAGTGACAGGCTTGTTTATTCGCAATGGGCAGCTACACTTAAAAAAAGAGATGCTGGAAAATATCGAAAACCCGGGAATGAAAGCGTATGTTAACCGAGTCGAGGAACAAAATAAGATTTTGAGAAAAGTTCAACATAAAAACAAGTCCATACAGCGAGATTAAGTAAGTTAGAATGTCTAGGATAGATGCCAAAGCACATATTTTACGAAGGGGGATTTGCTTATAATGGAGTGGGCCAAAATCATACATTAACATTACTGCAATTAAACAAAAATCCCGCTCTACTCATCGTAAAGCGGGATCGTAGCCCGTAGGGGAATCGAACCCCTGTTTCCAGAATGAAAATCTGGCGTCCTCACCCCTAGACGAACGGGCCATTTAAGATTGCCTTAGTTTCTTGCAAAACTACGAACCTTTTTAGGTAGCGGGGACCAGACTCGAACTGATGACCTTCGGGTTATGAGCCCGACGAGCTACCAACTGCTCCACCCCGCACTATAAACAATTTAAAAGCTTCTGTTAAATCCTTAACTCTTCTTCCGAATTGGAATGCAAAGATATAATTCGTTTCTTTGCGGTGCAAATTTATTTTAAAAAATATTTTCATGGCGCATAAAGCAGGTTTTGTAAGTATAATCGGAAAGCCAAATGTTGGCAAATCTACCCTAATGAATGCCCTGGTGGGCGAAAAGCTTTCTATCATTACTCCCAAAGCTCAAACTACCCGCCACCGTATTCTTGGAATAGTCAATCAAGAAGATTATCAAATTGTATTTTCTGACACACCAGGTATCATAAAACCACGGTACGGATTGCAAGATTCTATGATGAGCTCAGTAAAAGGTGCGTTAACAGATGCAGACTTACTCTTGTTTGTTACCGACATTAACGAGCAACATGATGAGAACGACGTACTTGAAAAGATCATCAACACAACTATACCAATGATCGTATTGATCAATAAAATTGATAATGCCACCCAGGAACAAGTTGAGGAGAAAACTGCCTTCTGGCAAGAGAAGCTTAATCCTAAATATATATTCGCCATTTCAGCCCTGCATAAGTATAACCTGGAAGGTATCATGGATATGATCTTGGATTATATTCCAGAGCATGATCCATTTTATGACAAGGAAGATCTGACAGACCGCACCCAGCGCTTCTTTGTATCTGAGATTATCCGTGAAAAAATATTCAACAACTACCAGAAAGAAATCCCCTATAGCACCGAAGTGGTAATTACTGCTTTTAAAGAAGAAGAAAAAATTACCCGCATTAGCGCTGAAATTGTAGTGGAACGCGACTCGCAAAAAAACATCCTGATAGGGAAAAGTGGTGCCATGCTTAAAAAAGTTGGTACTGAGGCCCGGAAGGATATTGAGAAATTCCTGGACCAAAAAGTATTCCTTGAAACTTTTGTAAAGGTAATTCCAGACTGGCGTAGCAAAAAGAACTACTTAAAAGGTTTCGGGTACGAAAATTAAGCTTACCTTTGCAACCCCTTAATAATTAATACAATTCACAAATACACATGAGTAACATTATCGCAATTGTCGGAAGACCAAACGTAGGCAAATCTACCCTTTTTAACCGCTTAACAGAAAGTCGCAAAGCCATTGTTGATGATTTTAGCGGTGTTACACGTGACCGCCACTACGGGTCTGCTGAGTGGACAGACAAGCAATTTACCGTTATTGATACCGGCGGTTATGTAGCCAACTCTGAAGATGTCTTTGAAGCTGCCATCCGCGAACAGGTAATTATTGCCATTGAAGAAGCAACTGTTTTGCTATTTATGGTGGATGTTACTACCGGCATTACAGATCTTGATGATGAAATTGCCCAATTGTTAAGAAGAAGCAAAAAACCTGTTTTCACCATAGTGAACAAGGTTGACAATACACAGCTGCAAAATGAAGCTGCTGTTTTTTATGGTTTTGGCTTAGGAGAGATTTACCCGATTTCGTCTATGACGGGCTCTGGTACCGGTGACTTGCTGGACGAAGTGATTACTCATTTTGAAGATATTCCTGAAGACGAGAATGCATTACCTAAAATAACTATTGTTGGGAGGCCTAACGTAGGTAAATCATCCCTTATCAATGCGCTTATTGGTAAAGAAAGAAATATTGTTACACCAATTGCAGGAACTACAAGAGATTCCATACACATTCATTACAACCAATTTGGTCATGAGTTTATGTTTATTGATACCGCCGGACTAAGAAAGAAGACCAAGGTTAAAGAGAACATAGAATTCTACTCTGTAATGCGCACAATTAAGGCGCTGGAAGAAGCCGACGTTGTGATCTTAATGATTGATGCCACGGAGGGCTTAGAGTCTCAGGACGTGAATATTTTCCACCTTGCAGAGAAAAACAAAAAAGGAATTGTGATTTTGGTAAACAAGTGGGATTTAGTGGAGAAGGATAGCAAAACTACCAAGCTGTTTGAAGATCGAATCCGCACCAAGTTACAGCCATTTACAGATGTACCAATCGTATTTACATCAGTAATAAACAAGCAAAGGATTTTCCAGGCTATAGAAACTGCATTGGAAGTGCACAAGAACAGGGCTAAGAAAGTACCTACTTCTAAGCTGAATGATGTCATGCTGCCAATCATTGAAAAATATCCGCCTCCTGCGCTTAAAGGAAAGTACATTAAAATCAAATACATTACACAAATCAATGCAACCTCTCCAATGTTTGCCTTCTTCTGTAACCTTCCGCAATACATCAAAGAACCTTACAAGAGGTTTGTTGAAAATAAAATAAGGGAGAATTTTGATTTTACCGGAGTACCTATCCAAATTTATTTTAGACAGAAGTAAACTTACTGCAAGCTGCTAATGGCTTGCTTTACTACAGCATCGCCCAGGTTAAGTGCCTTGTAATAGCCGGCGCCACCAAGATGGTATTTGCAAAGCAACACCTTAACATCATTTAGAATGATGGGCTTTGCAGCAGCCATTTGATGTGGATCAATTAAAATATTCTTGCTTTGAATGTATTTCACAAGGTCTTTGTAATCGGTATCATTGATGGCAAAGGAATTTAAATTCTGATCAATAAAAGATGAAGTATACCTGTTTGCCAGCACATCGTAAACAAAATCAATAAGCACTTTTTTAGCCGCTAGATTTGCGTATAACTTATTGTAACCAACTGTATCAAGTTTTACATAAACATCCGGCTGGATGCCACCTTCTGTCAAAACCCTTTTCTTTACCGTGTCTTTCGGCATTTGCTTGCTGTCAGTTAATTCCCCATCGTGAAAGCGATCTTCAATTTCTTTCTGATAGGCATCGTAACCATTTTTATAGGACTTTTGAATGCTTCTACCTAGAGGGGTGTAGTACCTTGCAATAGTTAGGTTAAGTGCAGAGCCATCACCAAAAGGGAACTGTTCTTGTACCAGGCCTTTCCCAAATGAACGGCGACCGATAATAATACCCCTATTGAGGTCTTGCACGGCACCTGCAAGTATCTCGCTTGCTGAAGCTGAATTCTCATTGATTAAAACCGCAAGTTTACCGTCTTGAAACTCACCACCACCAGTAGCTACATAATCTGTACGCGGCTCATGCTTACCTTCTGTGTAGACAATTAGCTTATTTTCCTGAAGAATTTGGTTAGCCAAACCTGTGGCTGCTGTTAAGTACCCACCGCCATTGTCCCTTAAATCAAGAACAAGTTTTTTCATTCCCTTTGATTTTAGGTCTTTTATAGATTCTACAAAATCTTTATCTGTATCTGCACCAAATTTACTGATCCGTATGTACCCAATTTCTGGATTAAGCAAATACGAAGCATCTATAGAACTAACCTTTACCCTATCCCGTTTCATGGTTATCGCCACCTGCTGTGTAGCTCCAGGGCGAAGGATTGTTAACGTTACCGGTGTACCACGTGGTCCTTTTATCCTGCCCATTACTTGTGCTCTAGGTAGAGACATACCACTTACAACCAACGTATCAATCTTCAAGATCTTATCGCCCTGCTTGATACCAGCAACATAGGCAGGCCCATCTTTAACCACATTGGTAACCAATAAGGTATCTTTTAAGATATAATATTCTACCCCAACACCGGCAAAATTACCACCCAGGTTTTCTGCAAAATCATTGGCTGCTGCTGGAGGCAAATAAGCACTATGCGGATCTAGTTTATGCAGCAAGCTGTCAATCGGCAAATGATTTAGTGAATCTGCATTTATATCATCAACGTAGTTCTTGTTGATGATGTGAATAATCTCGTCTACTTTTTCTGCATTATTGTCTGCCAGATGGGTGCTGCGCGTAAAATGATAACCCTGATCTTTCAGAAATTTATAGCCCATAAACATCCCTCCTATTAAGGTTGCCGAATAGGTTAAGGAGATAATAAGGTTATAACGAGTAGTCTTCTTCATTGGCGTGATAACGCATACAAAGTTAACAAAATAGAGATCATCTATGTTATAAACCCATATCAATTTTATTTGTTTATCCTAATATTTTTTGTGGCTTCAATTGATTAACACTATAATTTCTCGTTTAAAAAGAAAAAGCCGAATTTTATAAAATTATTTGAGAGTGGTTATAGATTACGCTCAGTATTACAACAAAATAAACAATATGATTAGAATAACAGAAAAGGAATCTAAATACAATAACATTGATCTAATGTCTGTAAACGAGATTCTTCAAAATATAAATACAGAAGATAAAATCGTTCCCCTGGCTGTAGAAAAAGCCATGCCCCAAATTGAAAAACTCGCTTCGGCAGTTACCGAAAGGATGCTTAAAGGAGGCCGGCTATTCTATATTGGTGCCGGCACAAGTGGTCGCCTTGGTGTAGTTGATGCCTCTGAATGTCCACCTACATTTGGTGTACCGTTTGATCAGGTAGTGGGAATTATTGCGGGCGGTGATACAGCCATAAGACGTGCGGTTGAAAACGCCGAAGATAATACTGAGCAAGCATGGAAGGACTTGCAGGAATACAATATCCAAAGTGGCGACTGCCTAGTAGGCTTGGCAGCCTCTGGTACTACGCCTTATGTAGTTGGCGGTTTAAATACTGGACGTGAGGTTGGAGTGTTAACAGGATGCATCGTTTGCAATGAAGGGGGACCAATTGTTGCCGAAAGTGATTATCCGGTTGAGGTTGTAGTGGGCCCGGAATTTCTTACCGGATCAACCAGAATGAAATCTGGCACCGCGCAAAAGCTTGTACTAAATATGCTGAGTACCACAGTGATGATAAAATTGGGCAGGATAAAAGGGAACAAAATGGTGGATATGCAGTTAACTAACCATAAACTGGTAGATAGGGGTACGCAAATGGTGATGGAAGAATTGAACATAGTGCATAACGAGGCGGCAGAATTGCTTATTCGCTACGGAAGTGTGCGTAAGGCTGTAGAAGCTGCTCAAAAGAACAAATAGTTATGCACGAGATAGAACCTTATTACCAATGGAGGGACGATTATATCGCTGCTGAAGATGAAAGATCTCCGTTCTTTGAAACCCAGTACTCTGAATTTTATTTCGATAAACAGTTATACAATTTCCTGATTCACCCGCAATGGGATGATTTCGGCTCCAACACCTTATACATCAAAGTACTGTATACGGACTATGAAAGGGGTTATACCATTATAGAATTTATTGGGGAATGGAACGATGCCATCAACAATGATATTATGTTACTAAAAAGGGAGATTATTGAGCTGATAATTGACGAAGGCGTCAATAAGTTTATCCTGATAGGTGAGAATGTGCTTACCTTCCATTCATCAGATGAAGATAGTTATTACGAAGAGTGGTTTCAGGATGTAGAAGATGGCTGGATATCAGGCATCAATTTCCAAGAGCATGTTATAAAAGAATTTAGGGACAGTAATATTGATTACTACATTAATTTTGGCGGACAGCTTGACGATTTGGCATGGCGCACACTTAAACCACTTCAGATATTTAAGAAAGTTGAAGAAATCCTGACAAAAAGGCTCGGGGCATAACATTTGTATCTATAAAAGTATTGCTATATTTATATAAAATTTAAGACACATGGATAATAAAAATAATTACGAGTGGGCACAGGAATCTGTCTTTGTACAGCAGGAAAAAACAGTAGCCAAGAAATTCTTTGCAAATGTTTTCTTATGGATGTTCGTTGCCTTGACTTTATCGACAGCAGCAGCTTTTTTAATATCATCTTCTGAAGCAGCGCTTAGTCAGTTGATTAACTTTCAAACAGGACAAAGAACTGTTTTGGGTTACATTGCAATGTTTGCACCGCTTGGCTTGGTATTATTGATGGGCGCAGGATTTAGCCGCTTATCTTACGGCGCATTAATTGGCGTATTTGTATTATTCTCGGTACTACTGGGCGTGAGTTTAAGTTTCATTTTATTGATTTATACAGCAGGCTCTATCGTTGCTGCTTTTGGAGCCGCCGCAGCTATATTTGGGATAATGGCATTTTTAGGCTACACTACGGATGTTGACTTGACTAAATTTGGACCCATTTTAATGGTTGGTGTTGCTGGTCTTTTTATAGCCAGTCTTGTTAACCTATGGATTGGTAGCAGCACATTTAGCTACGTAATGAGTTTCTTTGGCGTAGCTATTTTTACTGCCTTAACAGCATACGATGTTCAAAAACTAAAACAAATTGGCGAAGGTATTGAAGCTGATGGAAGTGAAATTGTTGCTGCAGATGCTAAGAAATTAGCAATAATGGGTGCGCTTTCTTTATACTTAGATTTCATCAACATCTTCCTTTTCTTATTGAGAATTTTTGGCGGAAGAAAATAATAAAAATTTAATACTTAAAGCGATCAAGTAAATTTACACCTTATCTGATTGCTTTTTATTTGCCACTAAATATGCTTATCGCTATGCTCCCGCTAGCTTAAAAACCTCGGTTAATGTGATGGTATGTTGGCCAGGATCTGCATTAATGCCGGCATTGAGCATTGCCCAGGCAACAGTTGATCCCGTTATAGGGCGGTACTTTTTAAATAGTCCCAATGTATTTAAAGCTGTAAGCACCCAAAAGCCTGCTTTTTCACCAAGACGGCTCTTATCTCTATCGCCCACTAATAAACTTGGCTGTATCAGGTATATGCTGGAAAAATTGAGCAGCTTCACATCTCGCTCCAACTCCCCCTTCATCCTGGAATAAAAAAGCTTTGAATCTGTACTTGCGCCTGCCGAGGAAATCAAAACATAAGTAGGAACACCATTTGCCGCCCCTGTGCTTGCAAAGTTATATTGGTAGGTATAATCAATCTTGTACTGCGCATCTTTGCTCCCTGCTTGCGAAAGTGTGGTGCCCATACTGGAAAATAATACATCGCCTTTTACAAGATGAGACCAGCTTGCAGGATCGTCGAAATTAACCAGGTACTCTTCCAATTTGCTTGCCGAAAGTCCCGTTGGACGGCGCACAAATACCAACACCTTATTAAAACGCTCGTCTGCAAGGAGTAATTTCACCAGCTCATTTCCAACAAGCCCGGTAGCGCCAATAAGTAATGCTATTTTTTTCATGTAGTTTGCTTACCAATACCACAAAGTAAACATTTAGCAGTTACCAGGCGGTATTTGTGGAAAGGGTTTGGCAACTATTATTTAGCGTTGGCAATTATTGATCTTTCCGCAATCATTATTGCCTCTGATGCAAATTGCGAAGATTTTAAACTTGCGAAGTTATTGAGCTTAACGTTGCTCATATTGCTTGCTACTATTGTACTTTGATCTGCAGCGCCGCTTATTTTTAATACTGCATTATCAGACACTACACTGTAGATACTGCTCACAGTGGCTTTGATTTTGGCCGTAGCGTTTTGGTTTAAAAACAATTGAAGATATTTTACATCAAAATTATTGCTGGTTAGCACAACAGATTGTCCGTATGCTTCAACGCGTTGGAGGTCTTTAACCGTAATGTTGATTGTTACTTGTGAGGATTCCATTGAATTTATATACAGCGTTTGGCCATTGGTTAATACAGATGTTTTCTCAGGATTGAAGCTATCAGATACCTGAACTATTTCTTTCTCACCCTGTGTTAGCACAATTTTTACGTTTCCGCTCACCCAAATTTTGTTAAAGCCATTTGCTGCTGTAATTCTTGTAGTGGTTGTGGTGGTTTGCCCGGCTGCAAATGTTGTAAATGCAGATGAAGTTAGAACTACTGCTGTTAATGCTGCTGCGAAGAATGTTTTTGTTAGAGTTTTCATGTCGTTTGAATTTTTGAGGTTTTTTCTTTTGTTTGTTATTAAGACGCAGCGATGACAAAAACGTTGCAAGGGTATTTGGGATACTATACCAGTACTGGGTAAGTGACGACCAACTCCCCTTATTATTCGACGAACGCGCCATATCAAAATTAAATTCCCCTTGTGGGTGTAAAGAGCGCCATATAGCGAACTTTATTCGTATTAATAGCTGTTTTTTTGGAAATCATTTTTCTTTGTTGCATTTTTGTACTGCTTATAGAGAAAGACGGAGGGATTAGACCCTGCGAAGTCTTAGCAACCTGTGCTTACAAGGTGCTACATTCTACTGAAGCCGGTTATTTGGCCTCTGAAAGATAAGTTAGTTGATAGCATTGGTGCCAATCGGTTAGCAGACTTCAATATTTCCCTTAAGCTTTGTTTGTAATTCGTTCGGCACTTGTTTTGGCTTTGTCCACTATCAAAAACAGCTTATTATCAACTCATATGGATACTATTTAAATGAACATTAGAGAAGAATTAGAAAAACGTATTCTGATTATCGACGGTGCAATGGGTACTATGATCCAGCGCTATGTTTTAACCGAAGAGGATTTTAGAGGGGAGCGTTTTAAAGATCACCCTTGTGATGTAAAGGGAAACAATGATTTGCTTAACATTACAAGGCCTGACATTATCAAGGCTATTCATACAGAATACCTGAAGGCCGGAACTGATATTATTGAAACAAATACTTTTAGTACACAGCGCATTTCCCTGGCAGATTACCAGATGGAAGAGTTGGATTATGAAATGAGCTTTGAAGGCGCCAAAATTGCCAAAGAAGCCATTACTGAATTTATGGCGCTTAATCCTGGCAGGCAGTGCTTTGTTGCTGGTGCTGTTGGCCCTACTAACAGGACGCTATCCATCTCTCCTGATGTAAATGACCCAGGTTACAGGGCGCTTACTTTTGATCAGCTGGTGGATGCTTACGATGTACAGATTAGGGGCTTGGTTGATGGCGGTGCAGATGTGCTGCTAATTGAAACTATCTTTGATACATTAAACGCCAAAGCTGCCATTTACGCTATTAAACAATATGAGACCGTAATAGGCAAAAAAATAGAGATCATGATCTCAGGCACCATTACAGATGCTTCGGGCAGAACATTGTCTGGTCAAACGGTTGAGGCTTTTTTGAACTCTGTAATTCACGCCGAGCCATTGAGTATTGGTTTTAATTGCGCGCTGGGCGCTAAAGACATGAGACCGCATATTGAAGAGCTTTCTGCCAAGGCGGGCTGTTATGTATCTGCCTATCCAAATGCGGGGTTACCAAATGAATTTGGCGCTTATGATGAGATGCCGCATGAAACTGCACGCCTGGTTGGAGATTTTATACAACATGGCTTTGTAAATATTGTGGGTGGATGCTGTGGTACCACGCCAGATCATATAGGCTGTATTGCTGAAAAAGCTAAGGGTGTAGAACCGAGAAAGATCCCTGAAATTTCTACTTATATGCGGTTAAGTGGCTTAGAGCCGGTGGCTATTACCCCTGAAAGTATATTTGTAAATATTGGTGAGCGTACAAATATTACAGGTTCGCCCAAATTTTCAAAGCTTATCCTTAGCGGAGATTTCGAAGCCGCCCTAACTGTTGCAAGACAGCAGGTAGAAGGGGGTGCGCAGGTGATTGACGTGAATATGGACGAGGGAATGATTGATTCTGAAGCATCAATGACCAAGTTCTTGAACTTGATTGCCTCTGAACCTGATATTTCTAAACTTCCAATCATGGTGGATTCGTCCAAATGGACGGTGATTGAAGCTGGGTTAAAATGCCTGCAAGGCAAAGGAATTGTAAACTCCATTTCTTTAAAAGAGGGTGAGGACAAATTCAGGGAAAGTGCACGGAAGGTGATGACTTATGGAGCTGCCGTAGTAGTGATGGCTTTTGATGAAAAGGGACAGGCAGATAATTTTGAAAGAAGAAAAGAGATATGTAAAAGATCTTATGACATATTGGTTGATGAGATCGGTTTTCCACCGCAAGACATCATCTTTGATCCGAACATACTTACCGTTGCAACAGGTTTGGAAGAGCATAATAATTATGCAGTAGATTTTATAAATGCTACCAGATGGATTAAGGAAAATCTTCCTTTTGCTAAGGTAAGTGGCGGAGTATCTAACATCTCTTTCTCTTTTAGGGGTAATAATACCGTAAGAGAAGCAATGCACTCTGCCTTTTTATACCACGCTATTAAAGCTGGTTTGGATATGGGTATTGTAAACGCGGGAATGTTAGAAGTTTATCAGGAGATACCTCCTGAGTTGCTTATCCTTGTGGAAGATGTTTTACTAAACAGGAGAGATGATGCTACTGAAAGATTAGTAGAATTTGCGGATACCATAAAATCTAAAGGCAAGGAGATTATACGTGATGAAGAGTGGAGAAAAGAACCAGTTGAATCTCGTTTATCGCATGCGCTGGTTAAGGGCATTATTGAATACCTTGATGCAGATGTGGAAGAAGCCAGACAAAAGTACCCCCGACCAATACATGTGATTGAAGGCCCATTAATGGATGGGATGAATATTGTGGGCGATCTTTTTGGTGCTGGTAAAATGTTCCTTCCGCAGGTGGTTAAATCTGCCCGTGTAATGAAAAAGGCTGTGGCTTATTTACTGCCTTTTATTGAACAAGAAAAACTGGACAATCCAGATCAGGATCAGAACTCGTCGGCAGGAAGGGTGTTAATGGCCACTGTTAAAGGTGATGTGCATGATATAGGTAAAAACATTGTTGGTGTAGTATTGGCCTGTAACAACTTCGAAATTGTTGATATGGGCGTGATGGTTCCTGCGCAGGATATCATTAAAAAGGCCAAAGAAATTAATGCAGATATTATTGGTTTAAGCGGACTGATTACACCTTCGCTAGACGAAATGGTACATTTTGCCAAAGAAATGGAACGGGAGGGCTTTACCATTCCGCTAATTATTGGTGGGGCTACAACATCTCGCATACATGCTGCAGTTAAGGTTGCGCCTAATTATTCTGGTCCGGCAATTCACGTATTGGATGCATCAAGGAGTGTTACGGTATGTAGTACATTAATGAACAAGGATACCCGTGGCGCCTATATTTCGGGTATCCGTGAGGAATACGATAAAGCGCGTGAGGCTCATTTAAACAAACGATCTGATAAACGCTTCAAAACGATTGGAGAGGCCAGGGCTGATAATTTTAAATTAGATACGGCCCTAGTGGCCCCCGCTCCTTCCTTTTTAGGAACGCGTGTTTTTGAGAATTATCCGCTAGAAGAGCTGGTTCCATATATCGACTGGACACCTTTTTTCCAAACATGGGAATTGCGCGGTAGTTATCCACGTATATTGGAAGATAAAGTAGTAGGCGATGAGGCTAAAAAACTATTTGCTGATGCTAAGACGCTATTACAAAGGATTGTAGACGAGAAATTACTAGCCGCAAAAGCAGTAATAGGTTTTTGGCCGGCGCAGTCTGTTGGGGATGACATTGAGTTAGCGGTTATAGACCCCGATACGCAGGAACAAAATAAAGTGATGATCCATACCCTTCGCCAACAGGCAGAAAAGGTTGCCGGTCAGCCTTATTATGCACTCTCTGACTTTATTGCACCAAAAGAAACTGGTGTACCGGATTATTTTGGTGGTTTTGCTTTAACTACCGGAATTGGCTGCGATGAACTGGTTGCTGAATTTGAAGCCAATTATGATGACTACAACAGCATTATGACCAAGGCTTTAGCGGATAGGCTGGCCGAGGCTTTTGCAGAAAGGATGCATGAACTGGTGCGTAAGGATTATTGGGGTTATGCAAAAGCGGAAAGTTTGAGTAATGAAGACCTGATTAAGGAAGAGTATGAAGGAATTCGTCCGGCGCCGGGATATCCAGCCTGTCCGGAACACACTGAAAAAGGGACTTTATTTGAACTGCTTGATGCAGAAAACAAGATTGGACTTCATTTAACAGAAAGCTATGCGATGCACCCAACTGCAGCAGTTAGCGGCTTTTATTTTGCGCATCCTCAATCACGTTATTTCGGTCTTGGTAAGATTACCAAAGACCAGGTTGAAGAATATGCGACAAGAAAGAATATGACCATTGATGAAGTGGAAAGATGGTTAAGCCCGAACTTAGCTTATTAAAATTAGCCTGAATTTATTACGCCAATACAGAACCAGACAAATGAAAATAATTGACCATATCAACAACTCCAAGGGTAATACCTTGTTCTCTTTTGAATTATTACCACCGATAAAAGGTCAGAGTATCAAAGGTATATTTGACGCCATTGATCCGTTAATGGAGTTTAATCCTCCCTTTATAGATGTGACGTATCTTAGAGAAGATTACATATATAAGCAGCATGCAAATGGTTTGCTGGAAAAAGTTGCCTATCGTAAACGCCCAAGTACAGTAGCTACTTGTGCCGCTATTATGAATAAATATAAAGTTGATGCAGTACCGCATTTGATTTGTGGCGGTTTTACGAAAGAGGAAACTGAAAATGCCCTGATAGATATGCAATTTTTAGGGATTGACAATGTACTGGTACTTCGCGGTGACGCAAGAAAAAGTGATTCGGCCTTTATACCTACTCCAAACGGACATGCGTTTGCATCAGATCTTTTAGGGCAAGTGGCTGATTTGAATAAGGGCAAATACCTGCACGACGATATGGGTACTTCAGAACGTACTGATTTTTGCATAGGTGTAGCTGGTTATCCAGAAAAACATTTTGAATCTCCAAATCTGGATACCGACTTTAGATACCTGAAACTAAAAGTAGACATGGGTGCTGAATTTATTGTAACGCAGATGTTCTTCGATAATTCGAAATACAAGGAATTTGTGGATAAATGCCGTGCCAACGGCATTAACGTTCCTATAATTCCTGGACTTAAGCCCATTACAAGCAGTAAACAACTTATAAGCTTACCCAAAGTTTTTCATCTGGACATCCCAATAGAACTAAGTGAAGCAGTACAGGCATGCAACAATGAAAAAGATGTAAAAGCGGTGGGCATTGAATGGATGATCAATCAATGTAAAGAGCTGAAGGCTATGGGTGCTCCTGTACTACACTTTTATACAATGGGTAATCCAGAGCCTACAAAGAAGATAGTTCAGGGGGTATTCTAGCATATTTTTGAAATACTCTTTGTATCTTACATTTTCCATTGTTCATAAATTATGAAGAATCAATTGATACTTGTTGTGTTTATTATTAGTTCGATTGTTGCTTGTACAACCATTAAGCCGGGTACAATTGGCAGCGAAGGCTTGTCGCAACTTGGCGGTGTTTGGGAACTAAATCATGTTTCAGGCCCAAGGATGGCTTTTAATGGCCTATATCCAGGTAAAAAGCCATTTATAGAATTCAATACCCGTGAGAAAAAATTTAGCGGAAGTACTGCTTGTAATTCGTTTTCTGGAGCATTGATAGCTGACGATAGTAATATTAGTTTTAATGAGCCCTTTGCTACAACAAAAATGGCTTGTCCGGGCGAAGGAGAAGCCGTATTTACCGAAATGCTTAAAAAAGTGAATACCTATTCGATAAGCAATGATACCACGCTTTATTTCATGATGGGTGATATAGTAGTGATGCGGTTTTATAAAAAGCAGGAGTAAACCCTGCTTTTTATAGGATGCAATGGCTTATCTGTTTTCTAAAAGATAACTGCGAAAAGCCTGGTAATTATTATTTAATGATGTTGCTATTTTTGGCTGATCCATTAATCTCTTGACCTGTTCAGGTATTTCAATTGCTGATTTGATATTTTCAGGAAACACATCAAGAAATTTACAGGCGTGTGCAGTAGATAGAAATACGCCAGAACTTGTGCTATTTGTCTGCTCACGATAATGCTGAAGTGCCAGGTATGCAATAGCTGTATGCGGACAAGCAACATATTGGTACTGATCATAAATTTGGTTCATTCCGGCAAGCGTCTGGTCATCAGTAAAACTGTAACTGGTAACGATGTCTTTAATGGCCGAAACATCACCCTTAAACATATCCATAATGCGCACCCAATTACTTGGTGCCCCTACGTCCATTGCATTAGCATAAGTTTGTACTGAAGGCTTAGTTTCATACACCCCTGTTTCTAAATACCTTGGAACGGTATCATTAACATTAGTGGCAGCAATGAACTGTTTTACCGGTAGGCCCATTTTAAAGGCCAGTAAACCCGCAGCAATATTCCCAAAATTACCTGATGGCACAGAGAATATTATTTCCTCTATACCTTGGCGTTTTAATTGTGCATAGGCATTAAAATAATAGAAAGTTTGAGGAATAAGCCTGGCAATATTAATAGAATTTGCAGAGGTAAGTCGCAATTTCTCATTTAACTGTTCATCTGCAAAGGTCAGCTTAACCAATGCTTGGCAATCGTCAAAAGTACCATCTACTTCTATTGCGCGGATATTTTGTCCATTTGTGCAAAGCTGCAATTCTTGAATATCACTTACTTTACCCTTTGGATAAAGTATAGTAACACGAGTGTTAATTACACCGAGAAACCCTAATGCTACAGCTCCACCTGTATCTCCAGAAGTGGCAACAAGAACGTCCAGCATTTTCTCATTTTCTTTTAAAAAATAAGCCATCACACGGCTCATAAACCTGGCTCCAAAATCTTTAAATGCGAGGGATGGCCCGTGAAAAAGCTCCAGAACGTAAATGTTCTCATCAAGTTTTACAGCAGGAGCCTCAAAATTAATGGCGTCATCAATGATGCTTTGTAAATCCTCAGATGGTATGGCTTCCTTAAGTAATACAGAGGCTACTTTAAAGGCGATTTGAGATAAAGTAAACCGCTCAATGTTTTGAATAAATTCTGCATCAAGCTCAGGAATAACAGAGGGCATATAAAGGCCCTTATCTGCCGGCATGCTGTTAAAAACAGCAGTTTGAAACGCTGCCTGCAGGCTATGGTTGTTTGTACTATATAGTTTCATTTGATTAATCAATTATAATAGGGCCTTTTTTATTTACTTCAGAGACAAAGGAAAGACTATTGATGGCCATTTTTTTCAGGTGGTTTTGCAATTGGTCTGTGATCTTATGCGCGTCATTAGCGTTTCGGGTTAAAGCAAAAACAGATGGGCCAGAACCGGAGATTCCAAAACCAATTGCTCCTGCATTAAGTGCAAGTTGCCTCAAAACATAAAAATCAGGGATAAGGATTGCACGAGTTGGCTCTACAAGCACATCAGTCATACTCCTGCCGATCAATTCGTAATCCCTCATAAAAAGACCGCTTACCAGCCCTGCAACATTGCCCCATTGGGTAACTGCATCTTTGAGCAGTACCTTTGAGCGGATCATTTCCCTCGCATCTTTTGTTGGAACATCTACCTCTGGGTAAACGATAGCGGCGTGTAAATCTTCCGGAAATGGCAAACTGATGATATCCAGTGGCTCATAGCTTCTGATAAGCACAAAACCACCCATAAGCGCTGGCGCAACATTATCAGCATGTCCGTAACCACAAGCCAGTTCTTCACCTTTCATGGCAAAAGGTACAAGCTCCTTTGCTGTCAATATATTATCAAATAAGGTATTAATAGCAAACAGTCCAGCTACCGTACTTGCTGAACTAGATCCTAGTCCGCTGCCTATAGGCATTTTTTTATGCAGTTCGATATCTATCCCGAAATCTGGGTGACCGATGTGATTTAAGTAATGCTGTACACTGGCACTTACCGTATTTTTTTCAGGATTTAAGGGTAGTTTACCGTCATCCCCTGTAATTTTTGATATGAAAATACCCTTTGTATCCTTAACCTTCATGATTACTTCATCACCCGGTGCATTAACTGCAAAACCAAGCACATCATAACCACATACTACATTTGCTACGGTGGCAGGGGCAAATACTTTTATTGAATTGTTCATTTGGGTTTTTATCTTTTTCCTACGTTAATAATATCTGCAAATACGCCTGCGGCAGTCACTTCTGCTCCTGCACCCGGCCCTTTTACAACCAATGGGCGATCTTTATATCTGTTAGTGGTAAAAGAGATGATGTTATCACTGCCTGATAATGTAAAGAATGGATGTTGCTCATCTACCATTTGAAGTGTGATTTCTACTTTCCCATTCTCAAGTTTTCCAATGTAGCGAAGCACCTTTCCCTCAGTGGCTGCAGTATCTTTTAGATTTTCAAAGTAACTGGCATTGTTTTCCAATTCTTGATAAAAATCTGCTACTGTAACTGCCGCCATACAGCTTGGAGGCAGCATATTTTGAAGTACTATGTCCTGCTCTTCCAAAGGGTAACCAGCATCACGGGCAAGGATGAGCATCTTGCGCATAAAATCCTTACCATTAAGGTCATCACGCGGATCTGGCTCTGTGTAACCTTTATCTTGCGCTTCTCTAACTACTTCATGGAACAGTACTCCATCTTTATAATTATTAAAAATGTAAGATATCGTACCCGATAAAATAGCCTCGATACTGGAGATTTTATCGCCGCTTAGCATAAGATCCCTAAGGGTACGAATAATAGGTAATCCAGCCCCTACATTAGTTTCATAGAAAAAATCTACACCATAGGTTCTGGCTGCCTGCTTAAAGTTATCATACTGTTCATACTCTGCCGAGTTACCAAGTTTATTACAGGTAACCACAGAAATACTGGATTGCAAAATATCAAGATAAAACTCTACCGGATTATGACTTGCTGTATTGTCTACAAAAACACAGTTTGGCAGGTTCATCGCCCTCATCTTTTTAATAAATTCTGGCAGGCTTGCGGGGGTGTCCTGTTGATTTAGCTCTTGCTCCCATGTGTCAAGGTTAATACCATTTGGATTAAGGTACATTTTACGGGTATTACTGATACCCATTACCTTTACTTGAAGATCATTGTTATCTGACAGAAATGGCATTTGACTTTGAAGCTGCTTGAACAGTGTTTTACCAATGTTTCCGGTGCCGACACAGAATATATGCAGCGTTTTTTTTAGGTCTGAATAGAAGGCGTCATGTACTGCATTTACTGCCTTTGAGAGATCAGCTTTAGAAATAATCACTGATATGTTGTATTCTGATGATCCTTGCGCGATAGCGCGCACGTTAACGCCGTTACGACCCAGGGCACTAAATAGTTTACCAGACATGCCTGGGGTACGCTTCATGTTCTCGCCTACAATAGCTAAAATAGACAGCCCGTTCTCTACTTCAGGGTATTCCAATTTTTTGGCCTGAAGTTCAAGTTCAAATTCCTTATTGATGAGCGATAACGCTTTCAATGAGTCTGCAGGCTTAACAGCAAACGTGATGCTATGTTCAGAAGAAGATTGGGTAATGAGTACTATATTAATTTGCTCACGAGATAAGAGAGAGAACAGGCGGCCGCTAAATCCGGCCTTGCCAACCATTCCACTACCTGATAAGTTAAGTACACTGATCTCATCAATTGACGAAATACCTTTTATGGGGAGGTTTGAAGGACTGACACCATGTTTAATATAAGTACCCGGGAAATCGATATTAAAAGTATTTTTTATAACAATTGGAATCCTTTTTAAGAATGCAGGAATCATAGTTGGTGGGTAAATTACTTTAGCACCGAAATAGGAAAGTTCCATGGCCTCTGTATAGCTCAGTTCAGGTAAGGAAAATGCTTTGCTAACCATACGTGGATCTGCAGTGAGCATTCCATCGACATCTGTCCAGATCTGGATTTCTTCTGCGTCAAGCGCTGCGCCCCAAATTGCAGCAGTATAATCGCTACCACCACGTCCAAGTGTAGTAACCCTTCCTTCGTCATTGCTGGAAATAAATCCAGTTACGAAAATCAACTTATCTTTATTTGCATTGTAAAAATCTCTGATTAGCATTTCAGAGAGGTTAGTATTTACTTTTGCTTGTCCAAAGTTATTGTCTGTTTTAATCAATGCTGATCCATCGGCATAAATTGCCTCAGGAAATTTCTGTTTAGCAATGTGACTTATCATTACAGTTGAACACCGCTCTCCGTAGCTTAGGATAAGATCTTTGGTTTGAGGACTAAGCTCTCGAAGGTTGTATACCGATTGCAAGATATCTTCCAGTTCATTGAAAAAAATCTTAAGCTTAGTTAGCACAGGATTTTGTGCACTTGCAGGCAATAAAGCTCTGATTACCCTGAAGTGCTGCTCCTCAACCTCTTTATGCAGTGAGGTATATTCTCCAAGGTTCTTGGCTTGCTCGGCCATTTCCAATAGTTTATTGGTAACCCCACTCATTGCAGAAAGTACAACAACTGGATAGCCTAATTCTTTATCTGGCGATAACAATGCGATTAGTGCCTGGATGCTTCCTTCTGAACCTACTGAAGTACCTCCGAATTTTAAAATATTCATAATATCAGGTTATAAAAAAAGCGCCTTCCTGTTTAGAGGAAGGCGCTTTATTGTTGGTTTATCTTTTCAGTTTTCCCATTAGCTTACCTTCCCCGAGAGATCCCGGTGGTGCTAGTAATGGTAGTAATTGATGAATGTCTATACATTGTATTTTTTACACTAACTATGTTCTGGCGTAAAGTAAGGTTATATTTATTTAATAAGCAAATGTTTTTTTCGTGCTGCCTTAGCCTTCTTCCTATTAGGAATCATTCCTGTCGGGTAACCTTCTCTTTTCAACATCATAGAATACCACCCTATAAAGTATAAACAATCATAGTTGGTACATGGTTGGTACATTGTTAAAACATGGTTGGTACATCGTTGATACATACATACATGTATTAACTATGTACCAACCATGTTTCAACGATGTTTTATATTGACGTGTTGTTCGATTAAAAAGCGAGCGTATATTTAAGCTGATTAATAGGTTTATTGTTTTTAATGGTTGTGCATAAAAGAGTAATTTATTTTGTCGTAATTTCTATTTAGGATGCTGATTTTACAAAACTTTTTTATCTACTTTATTCTCTTCACTTTAACTGCTCAAAACGTTTGTATTATAAGCCTTATACATCCCCACAGAAATTATTAACTTTGAGTATTATATGCAGGGATTAGTTATAAAATCAACAGGAAGCTGGTACAATGTACATGGGGAGGATGGCAATGATTACGATTGCAGGATTAAAGGCAAATTTAGAATACAGGGTATTCAAACTACTAACCCTATTGCAGTGGGCGATTTGGTTGAATTTGAACTGGAACCTAACTCTGATAAGGGTGTAATTGACAAACTTCACGAAAGGAAAAACTACATTATCCGTAAATCAATAAACCTATCTAAGCAGGCACAGATAATTGCGGCCAACATGGATCAGGCATTTTTAGTAGTAACACTCGCCTCACCAAGAACATCACTCGGTTTTATAGACCGGTTTCTGGCTACGGCTGAAGCCTATAGTATTCCTGCTGTACTGATCTTCAATAAGCTGGATCTTTTTCATAAAGAAGGATTGGCCATACTAGACGAGTATAAAAGTATTTACGAACATATTAATTACCCATGCTATTCCGTTTCTGCGTTGACTGGTGCAAATATCCCCTTAATAGAGGCATTGCTTAAAGACAAGACAACTCTGTTTTCCGGGCACTCTGGGGTAGGAAAGTCTAGTTTGATAAATGCTTTGTTACCTGGCAGGAGCATCAAAACAGGTGATGTTTCTGAGGCAACAGATAAAGGACAACACACCACTACATTTGCCGAGATGCACACACTTCCTTTTGGTGGATATTTGATAGATACCCCTGGGATTAGAGAATTGGGGATATTTGACATTCGGCCTGAAGAGTTGGGGCATTATTTTAGAGAAATAAGAAGCTTGATGAATAAGTGCCGTTTTAACAATTGCAGACATGTAAACGAACCTGGATGCGCAGTGATTAAAGCAGTTGAAATTGGAGAAATTGAATTGAGCAGGTACGAAAGTTATCTGAGTATTTTTCATGGCAATGAAACACGAGCTTAATCATATTTTATGAGAGCTGTTATCCAAAGAGTAACAAATGCGAGCTGCAGAGTTGAAAGTAAACTTACCGGTGAAATTGAACATGGCCTCCTAGTATTATTGGGCATTGAAGATAATGATACACAGGAAGACTTAGAATGGTTGGCAGGTAAAATTACGGCCATGAGGATATTTGGCGATGAAAACGGCCTGATGAATAAAGGACTTATTGATATAGATGGAAATATTTTGCTGATTAGCCAGTTTACACTTTTTGCCTCTACTAAAAAAGGGAACAGGCCGGGCTTTATAAAGGCGGCTAGACCAGAAAAGGCAATACCTCTTTATGACAAAATGATTGAAAAATTATCACTTTTGCTGGGCAAAAGAATAAAGTCGGGCATATTTGGTGCCGACATGAAGATTAGCTTACTAAATGACGGGCCAGTTACGATAATAATTGACAGTAAAAACAAAGAATAATTGAAAAATAATGACGATTAAAGAGGCTCAGGAAACTGTAGACAATTGGATAAATACAACTGGAGTTCGTTATTTTAACGAGTTGACCAACACTGTGATCTTAATGGAAGAAGTTGGCGAAGTAGCAAGGATCATGTCTAGAAAATACGGAGAACAATCATTCAAAAAAAGTGATGAGAAGGTAGACCTTGGAGATGAGATGGCAGATGTTCTTTTTGTGTTGATTTGCTTGGCGAACCAAACCGGCATAGACTTAACCGAGGCATTAGATAAAAACATGATTAAAAAGAATATTCGTGATGCTGAGCGGCATAAAAATAATGACAAGCTTAAATAAAAGAGCAGGGCTGAATAGTCTAATCTATAGTTAATGCAGCCTTTATTTTTGCTGCAGCCTCTTCGAGTTCTTGTGCAGTAGGTCTGAGTTTTTCTTTACTAAAATTCATGTCATTTACCTGATTCATTGGAATAAGATGAATATGCGCATGAGGTACTTCGAGCCCAATCACCGCCACCCCCACCTTTTTACATGGAAAGGCTTCTTTTAATCCGGTTGCCACAATTTTTGCAAATAGCGTCAAACCGAAATAGCTTTCTTCATCCATGTCAAACAAATAGTCGATTTCCTTTTTGGGGATCACAAGAATATGGCCCATAACTAAGGGATTAACATCTAGAAATGCCAAAAATTCGCTTGTCTCGGCCACAATATGTGCTGGAATTTCACCATTGACGATCTTAGAAAAAATAGTTGCCATAACCCTTATTACCTGCTTATCTCCAATATTTCGAACTCAATTTTCCCAGCAGGCACCTGAATCTCAGTTTTATCACCTACAGATTTACCAAGAAGACCTTGTGCAATAGGCGATTTTACAGAAATTTTACCTGTTTTTAAATCTGCCTCGGACTCTGCAACAAGCTGGTAAGACATGGTTGAACCGTTCTTAATGTTTTTAATTTTTACGATGGATAGTGCCAACACTTTTGACGCATCTAACTTTGACTCATCAATTAGTCTTGCAGTTGATAGCGTATTTTCCATTTTAGATATCTTGGCCTCATGCAAACCCTGTGCTTCTTTGGCTGCATCGTACTCAGCGTTCTCCGATAGGTCGCCCTTATCCCTTGCTTCTGCTATAGCTTTAGATATCTGATGCCTTCCTGTAGTTTTTAAATACTGTAATTCGTCTTTCAGTCTATCTAAACCATCTTGGGTATAATATGTTACGTCTATCATAGCTCGATTTGTTATGTAATTTCCTATAAAAAACAAACAAGACTATATCGGCTATTTCACCTACATAGTCTTGCTTTGAATAGTAACGAAGATAATATGGTATTATCAGAAAAGCAAATTAATACGCTGATTTTAATTTATTAACCAGTACCTCAGATATCTTACGATAGGAATCGAATGTCCATCCGCCAACATGCGGCGTAAGTAAAACCCGCTGGGAAGTAATCAAATCTTTGTACCAGGATTGGTTGGCTAGTGCGGGAAATTTTTCTGTTTGCAAGACATCTAATCCTGCTCCCAGAATCTTATTTTGCTTAATACCATTCAACACAGCCATTGTATCTACAATTTCGCCCCTGGCTGTATTAATGAAAAATATGGGTTTGCGGAAATGAAATAGATATTCTTCATTTACTAGCTGTCTTGTCTCTTCAGTTAATGGAATATGCAGACTGAGCACATCACTCTGTCTTACGATTTCTTCCATACTTACTTCTTTAGCAAGTGAGTCTGAAAATCCCGTCTTATATTTATCATAGGCTATCACATTTACCTCAAATCCGGAAAGCTTTCTTGCAAAGCTTTTACCCATGAAACCATAACCGATAATCCCTACAGTTTTTCCTTTTAACTCAAATCCTCTATTTGCCTCTCTATCCCACAAACCGCCCCTGATTTGCTGATCCGCCAGACGGAAATTATTCATTAGGGAAAGAAGCATACCTGTTGCATGCTCACCGACTGCATCCATATTACCTTCAGGAGCATTGATTAAAACAATCCCGTTTTGTTTCGCAAATGCGTCATCAATATTATCCAGACCGGCACCGGCACGGGCTATGAATTTAAGATTTGTAGCGGCCTCAACGAGCTCCTTATCAATCTGAAACTTTGTTCTGACTGCAATACCTATATAACCACTAATAATGGCAAGGGTCTCATCTCTGGTAATCAGCGGCTGATCATGTACCTCAAAGCCCAAGGCTTCTGCACCTTCTTTAAATGCAGGATGCAGATCATCCACTATTAAAATTTTTCCTTTACTCATGTCTTCTTCTTTGTTATTGCACAAGCCGAGTCAAATGCTGTGTTAAAGTAATAAAATCGGCAACACTGAGCTGCTCTGCTCTTTTATCGAAATATGGATGACTGTCCATTTTGTCCTTCGGAACTATACCAGACAATGCATTACGTAGGGTCTTCCTCCTTTGATTAAACCCGGCCTTTACTGTACGCCAGAAGAATTTCTCGTCGCATGGCAGGGTTTCGACATTATTTCTGCTTAATCTGATCACTCCGGAGTTGACTTTAGGCGGCGGATTAAAGGTGCCCGGCTTTACGGTGAATAAATATTCTATGTCATAATAGGCTTGTATAAGCACACTTAATATACCATAATCCTTAGAACCTTCTTTGGATGCGCAGCGTTCCGCAACTTCCTTTTGAAACATGCCAACCATTTCCACAACATTATCGCGATTCTCCAATATTTTGAACAGAATCTGTGAAGATATGTTATATGGAAAATTACCAATAATGGCATATTTACCATCAAATATCTGAGAGAGGTTAAGTTTAAGAAAATCACCATTAATGAGTCGTTTTCCCAAATGGGGATATTTATTCTGTAAAAAGTGATAAGATTCTACATCAATATCTATTAAAAACGTTTCCAAATCTGTTCTTTCCAGCAAAATGTCTGAGAGGATACCCATCCCTGGCCCAACTTCCAAAACTTGTTGATACTGATCGGTATGAACAAGGCCATTCACAATTTTTGCGGCAATTTTTTTGTCAGTCAAAAAATGTTGTCCAAGATGTTTTTTCGCCTTTACCAAACTCATAGCCCGTTGTATTAAAGGTGCAAAATAACTAAAGTTTTATCACTATCGGATTAACATTAGATTGAAATTCTGTATTTTGCGCGAAATTTCTATTTGGATATGAGCGATAAAATTAAAATCGGGATTAGCATAGGTGACGTAAACGGTATCGGTTTAGAGGTAATCATTAAGTCGTTAGCAGAACAAGTAATCCTGGATTATTGTACAATAATAGTTTACGGACACACCAAGGTTGCATCTTATCATAGAAAAGCATTAGGTATGAGTGATTTTGTTTTCAATTTGATCAATGAACCGAATTTGGCAAATCCGAAGAAAGTGAATATGATCAACTGTTGGGAAGAAGATGTAAAGATAGAATTAGGTGTTGCCAATGAAACAGGAGGAAAATATGCGCTACTTTCTTTGGAAAAGGCTACTGATGATCTTGTGAATGGAAAGATTGACGCATTGGTTACTGCACCCATTAACAAGCATAATATCCAATCTGCTACCTTTAAATTTCCAGGGCATACTGAATACCTTCAGGAACGCAGTGAAAGTAAGGATGTACTCATGTTTCTGTTAAGCGAAGATATACGCGTTGGTGTAGTTACAGGCCACATCCCTTTAACTGAAGTAGCACAGAGCATTACAAAAGAAAAGATTATCAACAAACTCATCATGATGAATGAAAGTTTAAAAAAAGATTTCTGGATTGAAAAACCAAAGATCGCTGTTTTAGGCTTAAACCCTCATGCTGGCGACAATGGTTTACTTGGTGAAGAAGAAGAACAAGTAATTATACCAGCCATACATGAAGCTTTTGATAGGGGTGTGATCTGCTTTGGGCCATATCCAGCCGATGGCTTCTTTGGCAAAGGCAGCTATAAACAGTTTGATGCGGTTTTGGCAATGTACCACGATCAGGGACTTATCCCTTTTAAAACCCTAGCATTTAGCACTGGTGTTAATTATACAGCGGGAATGAAATTTGTAAGAACCTCCCCCGACCATGGAACAGCGTATGACATTGCAGGAAAGAACGAAGCGGACCCATCGTCGTTTATTGAAGCAATATTTACCGCAATTCTCATTGTAAAAAACAGGAAGGAACAGGAAGATTTGTTAAGAAACCAGCTTAGAAGCGGAGGTAAATTAGTAGAGACTGCCTTTGATTTAAAAGATGATGCAAATTAGGTAATAAAACTATTTGCACCCAATGAATTTATTTCTTACATTTGCGGGCTAAAATTTTGTTACTATTGAAAGCATTAAAACAATTTTCAATCCCATTTACAGGCTTAAAAATTGGCAAAAATCAGTTTGATTTTGACATTGATAACAGCTTTTTTGACGCTTATGACTACTCTTTAGTTAAAAAAGGCGTCTTAAAAGCAACGGTTGAATTAGATAAGCAAGAAACAATGCTGATTCTACAATTTCAGATAGATGGAATGATAGTTTTGGATTGCGACAAATGTTTAGCAGAATTTAATTCACCAATAAGTGTGCGGGAAAGGCAGATTGTTAAATTTGCTGAGGATGAACTGGAGAGTGATGACATGGAGATCATTATGCTTAATAAAAAGGAAAGTGAAATTAATATAGCTGACCTGATTTATGAGTTCATTACCATTTCGGTTCCTTATATTAAAATCTGTGAGCAGAATGGCGATGGCCAGCAGTGCGATCAGGAAATGATAGCCCGACTGGAAAGTATGGCTGTTGGATCACAAGAAGAAGAAAAAACGAATGATGACCCCCGTTGGGCAGCATTAAAAAAATTAAAATAATAATTAAATAAATCAGCAATGGCACATCCAAAACGCAAGATTTCCAAGAGTAGAAGAGATAAAAGAAGAACTCACTATAAAGCAGAGACTCCTTCTTTAGCTACTTGTCAAACCACCGGTGCAATACATACGCCGCACCGCGCTTACAACGTTGATGGTAGCTTATACTACAACGGTAAATTGGTTATTGAAAACACCGCGATAGCTTAATTTTCTAAAAATAGTTTGTATTTTAAGTCTTTGAAAGTTTAACTTAGAGACTAAATTATGGCACTTATTGCCTCATACACAAACTGATTTTTACTATGAAAATAGGTCTCGACATAATGGGCGGAGACTATGCTCCTAAAGCTAATGTTTTAGGAGCAATAGCAGCCCATCCATTGTTATCACCAGGTGAGCAAATTGTGCTTATTGGAGATACGGAACAGATAAAACCTTTGCTTGCCGAAAACGGATTTAATCCCGATAATTTTGAGTATGTTCATACTGAAGAAGTTATTGGTATGGGTGAGCACCCTACAAAGGCTATTGTTCAAAAACCAAAATCCAGCATTTCCATTGGATTCCAACTACTTAAAGACGGCGAGATCGATTCGTTTGCAAGCGCCGGAAATTCAGGTGCTATGTTGGTTGGTGCTGTCTTTAGTGTTAAAACTATTTCAGGCATTATCAGACCATGCTTATCTACCTTCCTGCCGAAACTTAGTGGCGGCATTGGATTGATGGTAGATGTGGGCGCAAATGCTGACTGTAAGCCCGATATCCTGCTTCAATTTGGCGTACTTGGTAGCTTATATGCCGAAAACGTAATGGGAATTCCAAATCCAAAAGTAGCGCTAATCAATATTGGAGAGGAAGATGAAAAAGGAAATATGCTTAGTCTGGCCACATTCCCATTAATGAGAGATACGCAGCTTTTCAATTTTGTAGGTAATGTTGAAGGTCGAGATCTTTTCAATGAAAAAGCTGACGTAATTGTATGCGATGGATTTACAGGAAATATTATGTTAAAATTGGCAGAATCATTTTATGTGCTGACTAAAAAACGGGGCTTAAAGGATGAATTTTTTGACCGCTTCAACTACGAGAATTATGGTGGAAGCCCAGTACTTGGCGTAAATGCACCGGTAATCATTGGTCATGGCATATCAAGTCCTACTGCAGTAAAAAATATGATTCTTCAATCTAGAGATATGGTGACAACTGGACTTGTTGGTAAAATTCAGGCTGCGTTTAATAATTAAATAAATATGGGTAAAATTCGCGCTGCAATCACAGCTGTTCATGGCTACGTTCCTGACTACGTTCTTACCAACAAAGAAATGGAGTCTATAGTAGATACAACAGATGAGTGGATCACTTCTAGGACTGGAATTAAGGAGCGAAGAATATTGAAGGGAGAAGGCCTTGGCACGTCAGATATGGCTGTTCATGCTGTAAATGGATTACTGAAGAAAAGAGGTATTAGCGCAGATGAAATTGAACTGATCATTTTTTGTACAACAACACCGGACTTACCTTTCCCAGCCTCAGCGAATATACTTGCAGATAAAATTGGCGCAAAAAATGCTTGGGGTTACGACCTGCAAGCTGCCTGTTCAGGATTTATATTCGGCGTTTCAACTGCTTCACAATTTATTGAATCTGGTAAACATAAAAAAGTTCTTGTTGTTGGGGGAGATAAAATGTCTTCCATTATAAACTATAAAGATCGTACAACCTGTATTATTTTTGGTGATGGGTGTGGCGCCGTGCTGCTAGAACCTAACGAAGAAGGTAATGGAATTATGGATTCTATATTAAGAAGTGACGGATCAGGAATGCAATATCTGCACCAGAAAGCTGGTGGCTCGGCAAGACCCGCCTCGCACGAAACGATTGATAACGATGAGCATTCTGTTTATCAGGAAGGGCAGGCAGTCTTTAAGTTTGCTGTAACTAATATGGCTGATGTTGCCGAAGAGATTATGGAACGCAATCAACTTACATCTGAAGATGTGGCGTGGTTGGTACCACATCAGGCAAACAAGCGAATAATAGATGCAACGGCCTCGAGGATGGGAGTGGGGTCTGAAAAAGTCATGATTAATATACAACGTTACGGAAATACAACTAACGGCACCATCCCATTATGTTTATGGGAATGGGAAAGTCAGCTTAAGAAAGGTGACAACATCATCCTTGCTGCTTTTGGCGGTGGTTTTACCTGGGGCGCTGTATACTTAAAATGGGCTTATTAAATTTATATAATAAAAAATCATACCTTAGTTAATTGTAAAAACACATTGTTTTCTTAAAATAACACCAAAAATGGATATTAAACAAATTCAGGAACTTATAAAATTTGTTTCCCGTTCGGGAGTAAATGAAGTTGCTATAGAGCAGAAAGATTTCAAGATCACCATTAAAACAAATCAAACTCCGACAGTTGTTCCTGCTCCTGTTGCAACCTATGCATTACCAGCGGCGGCGGCTCCTCAACCGGTGTCTGTTCCAGAAACCAAATCTTCTGAAGCGGCTGTCGAAGATACTTCTAAATATATTACGGTAAAATCTCCAATGATTGGTACATTTTACCGCTCATCAACCCCTGACAAACCTTCTTTTCTAAATGTAGGTGATGAGGTTTCGGTAGGTAAGGTAATTTGTATTATCGAGGCGATGAAACTATTCAACGAAATTGAAAGTGAAATTTCGGGAAGAGTAGTTAAGGTTTTAGTAGACAATGCCTCACCTGTAGAATATGACCAGCCTTTATTCTTAGTAGAGCCAATGTAATCCGTCATACCGATGGTGACGCCGGCATCTCAACTTAATATTTAGTCCCTGAAACTGAATTTCAGGGTGACGAAAAGAAAATATAATATGTTTAAGAAAATATTAATTGCCAACAGGGGTGAAATCGCTTTACGCATTATTCGTACTTGTAAGGAAATGGGCATAAAAACCGTTGCGGTTTATTCTACTGCAGACAGGGAAAGCTTGCATGTACGCTTTGCGGATGAGGCTGTTTGTATTGGTCCGCCTCCCAGTAAAGATTCATACTTAAGTATTCCAAATATAATTTCTGCAGCCGAACTTACGAACGCTGATGCGATACATCCAGGTTATGGCTTTTTATCTGAAAATGCCAAATTCTCTTCTGTTTGCAGGGATTATGGAATCAAATTCATAGGCGCTACACCTGAGCAGATCAATTCCATGGGTGATAAAGCATCTGCTAAGGAAACAATGAAAAAAGCTGGTGTTCCAACTATTCCCGGTTCTGAAGGTTTGCTTGAAAATGTAAAGGAAGGTATCCAATTAGCAAATGGAATGGGATATCCGGTAATCTTAAAGGCTACAGCTGGTGGTGGTGGACGTGGTATGCGTGTTGTCTGGAAAGATGAAGATTTTGAAAATGCCTGGGATAGTGCCCGCCAAGAATCTGCTGCTGCCTTTGGGAATGATGGGTTATACTTAGAGAAGTATATAGAAGATCCTCGTCATATTGAGATCCAGATTATTGGAGATCAATATGGTAAAGCCTGCCATTTATCAGAGAGAGACTGCTCTATACAGCGTCGGCACCAAAAATTAGTTGAAGAAGCTCCATCTCCTTTTATGACACCTGAGCTTCGTGAAAAGATGGGTGAAGCCGCAATTAAGGGCGCCATGGCCGTTCGATATGAAGGTGCGGGCACGATAGAATTTCTGGTTGATAAACATCGTAATTTCTATTTTATGGAAATGAATACCAGGATACAAGTAGAACATCCCGTAACTGAAGAGGTGATCAACTATGATTTAATCAAAGAACAAATCAAGGTAGCATCAGGTGTTCCGATATCAGGAAAAAACTATCTTCCAGATATGCATGCCATCGAATGCAGGATCAATGCCGAAGACCCTTTCAATAACTTCAGGCCTTGTCCAGGGAAAATCACTAACTTTCATTCACCAGGCGGCCATGGAGTTAGAGTTGATACTCATGTATATGCGGGTTATCAAATACCGTCAAACTACGATTCTATGATTGCTAAACTAATCTGTGTGGCGCAAACGCGAGAGGAAGCTATTAGTACTATGGAGCGTGCACTAAGTGAATTTGTGATAGAAGGCATAAAAACAACCATTCCTTTTCACCTTAAATTAATGAAGGATCCAAACTTCAGAGCTGGTAATTTTACTACCAAGTTTATGGAGACTTTCGAATTTTCTGAATAATAAAAACTTTTCATAACATTTAAAACGTAAATACCATTCTATATAAATAGAATGGTATTTTTGTTTCCAAATAAAGTACATGAGTGACAATAAAACAAGGGACCTTATAGGTGCTATAAAAGAAAAAGGTAAAACGTTGGAAGCAGAAATGTCTTTCTTTGACCATATTGACGTGCTTAGAAAACACTTACTACGTGCATTGGCAGTTGTAGTAGTGCTAACTGCTGGTGCATTCTACTACACAGATTTTATTTTTAACACCATCATCATGGGCCCAAAAAACCCTAGTTTCTGGACTTATAGAATGATGTGCAAGCTTTACGAACGTTTTCCATCAATCGGAGAAGAATTTTGTATTCGAACTTTGGATGCCAAGATCATTAATACAGAAATGTCTGGCCAATTCACGCTTCAGCTAAATTCCTGCGTAATGACCGGAATAATATTAGGTATTCCATATTTGCTTTTTGAACTGTGGCTTTTCATAAAACCTGCACTTCATGAAAATGAAAGAAAATCTGCAAGTGGGTTCGTTGCCTTTGCATCCATATTATTTTTTACGGGTATTATTTTCGGTTATTATATTATTTGTCCACTTTCTGTAAATTTTCTAATCAATTTCACTGTCAGCCCGGAGATACAGAATACATTTACAATAGATTCGTACTTGTCATCCATCATGACACTTACCCTGGGCTCCGGCATTATTTTTCAGTTACCCGTGATCGTTTATATTCTATCGAAAATAGGAATAATGACTCCTGCATTTATGCGCTCTAGCAGAAGGTACTCAGCCGTTATCATTTTAATAGTAGCAGCAGTAGTTACCCCTACTGCTGATCCTTTTACGATGCTAATAGTAGCAGCGCCATTGTTTCTTTTATACGAGATGAGTATTTATATTTCTGCAAATATTGAACGAAAACGAAAAAAAGCTTTAGCAGCATAAGGTAAACAGATAATCAAAGCTTTACAATTCTTTAAAATATCTCATTCTAATTTGAGAATTATGCCAACTGAACAGAAGATTAAGATTGCCATTGGTGCTAATTATCCGGGGTTTGAATATAAAAAAATGCTGAAAACATTTTTACTTAACAAATATGAAGTAAGGAATTTTGGTTCGTATACCACTGATTCTGTTGATTATCCTAATTTTGCTCATCCTCTTTCTTCGATTGTAGAAAGTAAAGAACATGATTTTGGAATTCTAGTGTGCGGAAGCGCAAATGGTGTAGCAATAACCGCTAATAAGCCCCTGCGCATTCGGGCTGCGATTGTTTGTTGGACGAACAGCTGCTGAACCCTCAAGAAAGCATAACAACGCTAATATTACTTGTATAACATATGATGACCTAGCAAAACGAATGGTGACAACTTTCCTGAATACTAATTTGGAGGTGACTGGCACGGTAACAGAGTAGAAAAAATTTCTATTAAGGGTTTAAAAAATTATGAAAAAACAATTTCTATACACAAGCTTTTTGTTAATAATGGTATTCAGTGCCATCGCACAAAACAGAGATGCGGTTAAATTTAGCAAGACTATTAATAAAGAAAATGCCTATAAACATTTATCAGTACTCGCATCTGATGAATATGAAGGCAGAGAAACTGGAACAAAAGGTGGTTGGATGGCAGCAGACTATATAAAAAACCATTTCAAAGGACTTGGACTGAAAGGTCCGATCAATGGAGATTACTTCCAAAAGATAGACATGGTTACTTATACGTTTAAACAGATCCTAACTATTGAAGGTAAGCCTGCTGAACCGCTCACTGACTTTTACATTAATAGTAAGTCTACTTCTATCAATGGCTTTGCATTCAACACAAACAGTATAATTTTTATTGGATATGGAATAAACACACTAAGTTACAATGACTTTGAAGGACAGAATATTGCCGGTAAAGTGGTGATGTTATTTAAGTCTGGCCAAACAGCAGGCTCATCAACAGGAGGTGAGGCAGTAGCTTTGAATACAAAACTTAAATACTTTAGGGACAGTAAAGTACTGGCAGTTTTTGTAATAGACCCGGAGATAGATGATAAGAAAACAAGCTTAAAAACTGATTTACTTCCCTCCCCTTTAGTAATGAAAACACAAGAGAATATTGAGAAGATGAAAGCACCGCAAGGAATGGTTGTCATCAATATCAGTACTGCTATTGCCAATTCAATCTTATCAGCATCAGGAGCTAGCATTGAAGCAATAAACAAGAAAATTGCAAACATTGGAAAACCTATATCACAAGAATTAAAAATTAGCATATGCGCTAGTGCAAGCAAAGTTGAACAACCAGTTAGAGCTGAGAATGTATTAGGCTTTCTGGAGGGGTCAGATCCTAAACTTAAAAAGGAAATTTTGGTAGTTACAGCTCACTATGACCATATTGGCCTTACTACTTCCGGAAAAGACAAAGTTAATAACGGAGCTGATGATGACGGATCCGGTACTACTGGAGTGTTATTACTTGCAGAAGCTTTTACAAAAGCTAAAAAAGCTGGAAAAGGCCCAAAGAGAAGTATTCTATTTATGACCGTAACCGGAGAAGAAAAAGGACTTCTGGGTTCTGAATGGTACTCTCAACATCCAGTATTTCCTTTAGAAAATACAATAACAGACCTGAATATAGATATGATTGGCAGGGGCGACAAGGATCATGAGCGCAGTAATAACTTTGTTTACATTATTGGGTCAGACATGTTAAGCAGCGACTTAGATAGAATTGGTAAAAAAGCAAATAAAGACTATGTAAATATCAATTTGGACGAACGATATAATAACCGTACAGATCCAAACCGCTTTTACTATCGTTCAGATCATTATAATTTTGCCAAGCATGGTATTCCAGTTATCTTTTACTTTAATGGAGTACATGCAGACTATCACCAACCGGGAGATGAGGTAAGTAAAATTGATTTTCCAATGTTGGCAAAAAGAGCTCAATTAGTATACTTCACTGCATGGGAATTGGCAAATGGCGCCAAGCGGCCTGTTGTTGACAAAAATGATGACGGCACACCAAAAGAATAAGCAACAACAGTTTTGAAGCGGCCCTTTCTATGTGCCTGTATTTTCATTATGAAGAATATGTTTATTGAATATAAGCTCAAATTTATTTAAGTTTGAACATGACTAAGATCGCGGAAGAATTTTTGGTAAAGGCAGATGAGAAAGCATTCGATCAAGGACATCGTAAAATTATCAATCACAACATAGGGAAATACAACGTAGCGGTCGAAAGAGGATTATCTAAGTTTGAGAACCTGGAAAACTCTAAGAAAAAAGCTCACGTTATTAAATGGAGAGTTATGGAAAATCTAGACAAAATGCTCCCAGAGTTTGAGTCTAACTTCCAGAAAAGGGGCGGCAAAGTAATTTGGGCCAATGATGCCGACGAAGCACAGCGAGAAATTCTTAATATTATTTCTAAGGTTGGCGGCAAAACGGTAATCAAGTCAAAATCCATGACAACGGAAGAGATTCATCTAAATGATTTTCTTAAAAAAAACAATATTGATTCGCTGGAAAGTGATTTGGGCGAGTATATCGTTCAATTACTTGGTCAACCCCCATACCACATTGTAACTCCTGCTATGCATTTAAGCAAGGAAGATATCGCTAAACTTTTTAACGAAAAATTTGGGACCCCATTGGATTACACACCGCAACAGCTTACTCAAAAAGCACGTGAGTTACTTCGTGAAAAATATCTAAATGCAGATATTGGGATAAGTGGAGGGAATTTTTTAATAGCAGACACAGGAAGTATTGCCCTTACAGAAAACGAAGGCAATGCAAGACTTTGTACCACATTCCCAAAAGTGCATATAGCGATAGTAGGTATTGAAAAAATAATCCCTTCAATAGCCGATCTAGATCTTTTCTGGCCATTATTGGCTAGTCATGGCACTGGTCAAAACCTAACTGTTTACAATACGATTCTTAGTGGTCCAAAACGTGGATCTGAAACCGATGGGCCTGAAGAAATGTATGTAATTTTGCTCGACAATGGACGTACTAACCTCCTAGCTCAAAAAGACCAAAGACAAGGCTTGTACTGCATCAGATGTGGCGCTTGTTTAAACGCTTGTCCTGTATATAAAAATATTGGTGGCCATACTTATAATACCACCTATAGTGGGCCAATCGGGTCTATCATTACCCCGCATCTTAAGGGTATGAAAGATTTTAAGCACCTTAGTTATGCATCTAGTTTGTGTGGAAAGTGTTCTGAAGTATGCCCTGTTAAAATAGACATCCATAAAATGCTATTATTAAACAGACGAGATGCTGCAGCAAACCATGATAATACTAAGATTGAAGAAATTGGATGGAAGCTGTGGAAAACAAGTATGCTGAAGCGTTCCAGGATGGATATGCTAGGTGGTAAGATTAAAAATTTCTTTTTGAAGACGTTGTTTGGAAAAATATGGGGTAAGTACCGAAACATGCCAGTTATTGCAGAAAAATCATTTTCAAAGCAATGGGTGGAAAAAAACAAAGATCAGAAAAGTGTTTAAATGGAAATGTGTTAGGCATAATATAGCCATTCAAATTAAAAAAGATCATTGAAAATGTTTTCTTCTTAACAGCAAAATATTAGGTACTATTGAACCACTACTCTCCTAATAATTTGCTTGGCACGATAATGGAACTATACCTTACTCAGGATATTTTATGAAAGCAACAACATTCCTTCTTGTTATACTATGGGTATTCAGTGCATGCAAACAAAGCAATAGACATCCTCAGGCCGAGCTCATTAACAAAAACACTACAGAAAGTCTAAGCACACAGCAAATCATTTTATATGCAGATTCTATAGACGAAAGTCTAAAATCTATGGAAAATTACGTAAGCCTCATTTATATAAATGGTGAATCTTCTTTCCATGTAAAGAAATATAGTTCTCAAGGAAAACCAACTATGTTGGTAAAGTATACTGGCAATGAAGGTTTAAGTGGAAATAGCGAGAAATACTATTTCAAACAAGACAGTCTCATCTTGATCAAACAAAATAGTAAACTCACAAAAGACAGAGAAATCATTTTTAGCAATAAGCGGGTTTACATAAGAAAAAACATACCCTTCCTAGAAGAGATAAAAACGGCTTCATCTGTTGATGCTCTTAAACCGATATCTTTCAAGGAAATTAAAAATAACAACCTTAATACCATGAATTTCCAAGATACCATCCAAGTATTAAATGATGCTCTTGCAGGTAAAAATAGCTTTGAGCTAGTATTTGATCAATTTATCCCGGGAGTAGAAGTCGGTTCATTACTATTAAAGAGCAAAATACCTGGAGGATATAGCGCAAACTTGAATGTCCATCAAAAAGATGATTTTATAGATAGTCTAGCACAATACCCTTCTCTGTTTAGAAATGAGAAATTAAAGTTAAAATGGACGCTAATTAATAATAATGCAGTTTATGTCCCAGTTAAGCTAACTTCAGCGAGCGGATTAAACAAATAAATATTCCCATTATCAAGGCAGGTACACCTATACCTTTTACGCAAACGCTCACCCTTTTTAAATCGTCTCCCATCCTTTATAGTAAAAGTAGCATTTAGCGGGAGTTCTTCTAGCTTATGAGCATTGTCAGTATCAGCTTGATCATATTTTTTTAGAGCCCTTGATAAGTTAAGATCTGTACAGCTTGCAGCTGATGGGTTGTCTAAATAACGCGTTATTGCTAGTTGGATATCCTCCGGGAAAACTTCCTTTTCTAAGAATGGAACCATCATTCTTCTAAAATTTCGCTTCCACTCTTCCCCATGTGGCTTAACTTTATTTTTATGATCATTCCAAGTCAAGAGATGAGCAAATTCATGAACTGTTGTTACCAGAAAAGAATAGTGATTTAGGTTATTATTTACTGAGATTTTATGCCCTAACCCTTTAAAAGGATGTCTATAATCACCCAATTTGGTAGCACGTGATTTAGATATCTTAAATTCGCACTGAAAATAGTCTATCCACCGCGCAATTACAGGGGCTGCGTTAACTGGCATATATTGTGCTAAGATGCTCTCTTTTTCCACAAACACAAGTTAAGTAATTACTTTAGTAATTGATAGGCAATTAAACTGGCTAGGTAAGCCAGAGCCGTCATATAACCAAATTGAATAGCAGGCCATTTCCATGACTTGGTTTCACGGTAAACTACCGCAACTGTACTCATACATTGCATGGCGAATGCGTAGAACAGCATTAGAGATAATGCTGTGGCAAAAGTAAATATTGGCAACCCCGTTTCCGGATCAACAGCATCCCTTATCTTATCCCTTAATCTGAGTTCTCCTCCATCAATGTCCACATTATCTACACTGTAAATCGTTGCCATTGTTCCTACAAACGCCTCTCTTGCAGCAAATGAAGTGATCAACGCAATTCCAATTTTCCAATCGTAGCCCAATGGTCTAATTATCGGTTCAATAGATTGGCCCAACATACCAGCATAAGAATTCTCCAATTTCTCCGCAGCCATATCCTTTTGCAAATTACCAAACACTACACTGTCTCGCTGAGTTAGTGCAATACCTTCGTATTTTTTATCGAGTGATAGATATTTTGCATTAATCCTTTCAAATCTTTTGGGTGGACCATAAGTTGCCAAAACCCAGAGGACAATAGAAATAGCTATAATTACCTTACCCGCTTCCAACACAAAGGTTTTAGACTTTTCGTACATCGTTAAAAATACATTGCTCCACCTTGGCATTCTATAAACCGGAAGCTCCATAATAAAGTAGGAACGCTCTTTTGCCTTCAAAATAAATTTCATAACAAAAGCAACAAGCATAGCTGCTACAATCGTAATAATATACATTGCCATAAAAGTAAGCGTCTGCAAACTGATGAAACCAAAGTACCTTTTATTAGGCACAACAAGGGTAATCATAAGGGAATAGACAGGCAACCTGGCAGAGCAACTAATCAATGGTGTAACCATTATGGTGATCATCCTATCTTTCCAGTTTTCAATGTTTCTAGCACTCATTATAGAAGGCACGGCACACGCAATACCCCCAATCATGGGTACAACAGATTTACCACTTAAACCGAACTTGCGCATGATCTTGTCCATCATGAACGTAACCCTAGCCATATAGCCGGTATCTTCCAAAATCGAAATTAAGGCAAAAAGTATTGCAATTTGTGGAATGAAAATAACAATACCCCCTAACCCTGCAACCACTCCGTCTAGTAAAAGATCAGTAAATACACCCTTTGGCAAATGCTCATGCCCAAAGCCAGTTATCCAGGTAAATCCTGATTCAATAAGATCCATTGGATAAGCAGACCATGAAAATATAGCATTAAAGACAAAAAATAGAATCAATAAAAAGATAGAAAAGCCCCAGAATCTATTTGTTAAAACAGAATCCAATCTGTCAGTCAGCCTAAACTTTCGCTCAGCACCTGTTAACTTTATCACATCGGTAAGCACAGTACTCAAATGCCTGTATCGTGCAATAGTCTCCGCCGCTTGGATTTTAGATGATTCAAAACCATGCGATTGTTCTATCTCTTCAATTTCTTCCTGTTGTTCTTCACTAAGAAAACCCAGGTATTCATGCTGGTGCAATACCTGTAAAGCATAATAGTTATTTGAGGTCTTAAGCTTAGATCTAATCTCACAAATAGCATCTGCTGCAAAAATGGAAACATCAATCCCAGGTAATTGCGTACTTATGGAGCCTATATTGGAAAGTGCGTTTTTAAGTTTATCTAGCCCTTCATTCTTCCTGGCAGCCATCTCTACAACCTGAATTCCCAAACGATTGGCAAGTTTATCTACATTAATATGAATGCCCTCCTTTCGTGCCATATCAGTCATGTTCAGCACCAATAACATTGGAATACCTAAATCGGCGACCTGGGAACACAGCAATAAATTGCGCCTTAGGTTAGTTGCGTCCGCAACAAGAACAATTAGATCTGGATGACTGGCGTTTTGTGCATCTGCCAATACTTGAAATACAATACTTTCATCCTTACTTTTTGGGTATAAGCTATAAGTTCCTGGAAGATCTATAATTTCCGCACTGCTACCATTAGGAAGGTTGCAATAACCTACTTTCTTATCAACTGTGATACCCGGAAAATTACCTATTTTCTGATTTAACCCTGTCAGGAGGTTAAATAGGGTAGATTTACCAGTATTGGGATTTCCAACAAGAGCAATTTTAATGTAGCTCGCCAAGTTTCTATTGGATTATGATTACAGATGCTTCACTTTTTCTAAGGCAAAGTTGATAGCCTGCAACACGAATCGCTATTGGATCACCTAAGGGCGCAAAACGCTCTACTTCAACAAGCTCACCAGGCAGGCAACCCATCTCCATCAATTTAACAGACATTTCAAGGTCAGTAAATGCTACAATGGTTCCCGTTTCTCCAGGATTCAACTGCGAAAGTTTCATCTGTTTATATTTATTATTAGGGCGCAATTTAGCCTTAATTTATAATAAATCCAAATAGAGATTGTGATATTAAAAGAGACTATTTTTTAGGGTAAGCGCTATAACTAACCTTTGGACACTTGCAACCTGAATTGAAAATTCCACAACCGCCAAGTGCTACTGTACAAAGAAAAAACATCAACACACTAATTTTTCTTTTCATTATAATCCGATTTATGTAAAAGCACATAACTACTAACTGCCATTAGAACGCCAAGCATGTCGCACACAAAATCCCAAACTTCAGCAGAGCGATATGGGAAGAACTTCCACTGGATCAATTCAATTCCAGCACCTATTGCTGAGGTAATAATAAGTATATTAAAAATGGTTAAGAACCGAAACTTAAAACTCTTCTTTTCCAGAATGCGCCCAAAGAAAAGCAGCACCGTAAGTATAAAGAAAAAGCCCAAATGAACAAGTTTATCAAAACCAACAAAAAAAAAGCCCGATCCCGTAGAAGCAGGCATTCTTATGCAGCAAAGTATTAAAATAAAAACAGTCCAGACAATTGCCCAACCCTGATATTTTAACTTTCTTAAAAATCCCATTAATTATGCCCCAACAAGAGCTTTGTACGCATCGGCATCTAGCAACTCATCAACTGAAGCAACATCTGCTAAAGTCACCTTTACCATCCATCCTTCTCCATAGGGATCAGAATTAACTAGCTCGGGACTATTGTTTAACGCATCATTAACTTCCAAAACAGTAGCTGTAACTGGCATAAAAAGATCAGACACAGTTTTCACTGCCTCAACAGTACCAAATACATCATCTTTTGCTACTTCATCTCCAACAGTATTAATATCGATATAAACAATATCACCCAATTCGCGCTGGGCAAAATCAGTAATACCAATAATAGCATCATTACCTTCAACTCTAAGCCATTCGTGGTCTTTTGTGTACTTTAATTCTGATGGAAAATTCATGTCCTAAAATTTATGTATTAATATAATTTTTATGCAAAGTAAGTTACCTGCGTTTCAAAGGTAATTATTCTGTCTATTTATCACAATCCTAATTCAGTGTAATCCTCAAACTAAATCCAAAATTACTAAAAGAGGTATTAAATGTTTGAGAGGTATAAGGTTTAGTAATATTAGAGTCGTAAAAAAGTCTAATATTGAAGCGCTGATTAAGAATATAATCTACACTTGGGCGCATGGTAATGTTCTTTGCTCCAGATGAAACTTCAGCCTCGGCAATGTCTGCACGGTATATTACGGTCTTATTATCTCGCAATGCTACGTCAAGTTTAAAATCCATATTGTTATCCATCTTTACCTGGCTAAACAAACCAAAAGGGAATCGAAATTTTGTAGTACGGTAACCAATTCCAAAAACCATATTATTTTCTGATAGTTGTGCAAGCTGACTGTTAGAGAGACTTAGCCCCAGAAGTCTGGATTTTCCCAACTCAAAGTTTGCAGTAAGATTATTTTTTAGTCTGGTGTCTATTCCAATCAATGGAGAAAACTGCTCTGCAATAGTAATCTGACTATACTGATAATTTGGAAGGAAATTATTACTTGCATCTCTGGTACTAGATGCCCCATCTGTTTCTTGATACCTGATCAGCGAATTAAAACCATTTACACTATAGACAGATCGATAAGAGTGCTTAATGTCTATCGAGGTAAATTTATCAGCCAAGTATGGGATGCGTGTTAAGCCACGGTAATTTAATCTCCAGTTTGGCAACGGTATTTTTGGGAAGGTACTCAAACTAGCAGAAGATGCATCTTTCCCAGTATATGCCGCTAAAAATGCCGACACCAATACATCTTGTGCATTCTTATCATAGCCATCTGCAAAACCTCCGGATGTGCCTGAAGAATTAGGATTGCCCCCCCCCAATCGTCTTGAAATTACCTGGCGGTTATTCATAAAATTTGTGTATAGTTGGGAAACCGTACTTCCAGATTTTTCAGTAAACGCTGTACCAAGTGTAATGAATGACACGCTATAATCTCCAGTAGTAAAAGGACTAAGATTTCTGAAATCCCGAAGATTACTATCATAACGGAAATTACTCGAATAATTTAAAGTCCTGTTCTTATTAGCCGTAAGGGTAATACTAAGATCGCGAATCGGTTCAATTAAACTAGTAAGACTTAAGTCTTCCCTAAATGTATTTATGTATAGCTGAGATTGTAGTGTATCACTCGTAATCCAACCACTATTTAAAGCCAGGCTCCTGATATCTCTTTGGCTTCCCAGAACAAACCCTAAGCCAGGTGCGCCATTAATGTTATCCAAACCAAGATAATTCGTTTTAGGTAAATAGCCTGGCAAGAATATACCTTTGGTTTCTGTGTAAGCACCCGCAATATTCTTAACGCCAGTTAAAATCCCAACAAAGAACCCTGTCCCAGATTGTTTTTCTCCTATAGAATTTGCTTTTCTAACAAACCCAAATTTATTATAAAGCCCAGTTAGATTCAGACTGGGATTAACCTGAATTACCCTTGAGTTCTGTATCGTATTACCAAGATTAATGTTTGGATCCCTCAAAGTAGAAAGCGGTTCAGTTTGCCAATTAAAATTGGTTCCATACCTTGTTGTAACAGTTACCCACTCCAAACCAGGTATTTTATTGATAGGTAAATTGTAAGTCAGGTTCAAGTTATGTGTATAGTCTGTGTTTCTACCCAACCTTTTCAAATTCTGCCAAAGCGTATCACGCTTAATTCCCTCAATTCTGCCCTCCGGCTCATCAATAATGGAATAATTTGTGGCATCAAAATCAAGGGTCATTGCACGACTCAAGTTCCAGGTTATACCGTAAACCCTGGTCACCAGGAAATTCTTATTATAAGTAGTGTTTATGGGAATATAATTATTGGGATCATTATTACGTAAGCTATTTTCTGAATAATAACGGTCAAGGTCTATCCTAAAATTGATAGCGCTTGGCAACAAGCTAAAATTAAATTCCTTTAACAATGCCAACTTGTTAGATTTAATCAACTTATCAAATGGGGTATATATTTTAGACTGGCTAGCATAATTGTAAGCTAAAGATGCCCTGTAGGTCTGTTGTATATTGTTCTGGTTAATAAAATCACGATGTGAAAATTTGGTGTAAGCATAACTCGCATTTAAGTTTTCAATATCCCAAACATTTGGGGCTTTCTCCAAATTGGTACGCTCCTTTCTCACATTAGTGAAGCTTATACTATTCCTCGTAGTAAAGTCTTGGGCATAGTTTAGTATTTCTTTTTTCTCCGCTTTTGTGGCAACATTCAGTGCATTTTTCAGTTCTATGTCTGGAGTTCTTGGATCATATTGTGGCGTGCTTACCTGACTGGAATAACTCACAAACATCGGTACACGTATCCCAGATTTCTTCGGCAAGAATTTGCCCAGTTCCATACTCGATGAGGCATCAAAGAAAACATTATCGGCTCGATTTCTTTCACTAACCCTTTTCTCTAAGGAACCGAATCCAATCGTACTTTTACTTGCAGAAACATTGACATCAGCAAAGTCAGCCAATTGCGCATTCATCCTGGCAGTCGCTGCCCATCCACCACGCTCATCAAACTCCGTTAACCTAAGCTCGTTAAACCAAACCTGGGCACTTTTATCCTGCCCATCGTCTTTTATAGGATTGGACCCATTCCTCAAAGGATTTTTAAGTCCTAACATGTATACCCTGATCTTACTCATATCCGGCTGGCCCTTAATGGTGATCGAATAGCCATTCTCCACATAATTAAAAGGAACATTTACTGGCCAGGGCTGTCCGTTCAGCAATGCTTTGTTCCTGGCTAACTTTGCATTCTGGAACATTTCCAACTTGATATCTATTTTATTCTGGTCCGGCCAAATGGCGTAAGGATCACTAGTGCCGGGCATGGTAACTTTAAGTGGCAATGAATACTCATAATAATTGTCTTGATTGTCTGCACCAATTCTTAAAAAAGCATTCAAATCATTATCGTTCAACTGTGTATTTCCAAGGGCCTCCAAGTGTACATACATCTCCAAACGTTTATACGACCTGAAATCGTTAATAGCTGTTTTAAAGGCAGCGCGACCGTAACCATCTCTTAGGTTTCTAATATTGACGGAGAGCGACTGTTCATTCTGTTTGGTATTACCACGATAATTACTAAAATCCCTTTCTCTCTCAATACCTGGCGGCACTACATAAGGTATTGGTGTGCGTCTTCCATTCTCTTCAATATTTACTGTGGCAACTTCGATGGTTGAATTGTCAGCACCAACTGGTAATAAAGAATGATCTACGATAACCTGTGCAGGATCATTGTTAACGTTATATTGTCTCCACTCTCCCCTAACCAATTGTATCTTACCAAACCTCAAAACTGATGTATCTGCAAAATTGGTCATAAACATCCTAATAAAACGGATAGATTTAAAATCTTGAATATTCCCTATTTTTTGCTGGTATTGTGCTATCGGTATTCTGATCTGGTACCAGGTAACTGGTTGTGTAGTGCCATTGGCAAGCTTTACTTGAGAGGTGATTCTATCCGTAACAAAATTTTGTCCTACCTGCAAATCTCCGGGACGCATAGAAACTTTATATTGATAATATTCATCACTCTGGGTCATGTTGTTATCCCTGTTTACGTCCTCTCCATCCGGAAGTGAAGTACTCGCAGAATTATCTACACCAAAATCTTCCTGAGACTGCTGAGGTGTTTTAGAGTTCCCTTCAGTACCATTATAACGTTGATATCTTTTTAAGATACCTGCATTTGACTGATCAAGCGCTCCACTCCTGTAATAAGAATAATCATCGGATGATGGATCGTTATCAAGCGCCGCAGCAGCATCTGGGTTTAACTGCGCCTTTATCTGTGTAATTAATGCGGCAAACTTCTTTTTCTCATCAGCACTGGCCAGTCCATCCAGTCCCACATCCTGAAGTCTTCTTGATCCTGGATCATTATCAAAGGCCTGAACAACAGGCTGTAGTTTCGGTACCCTACCCCAATTTGTTTCGTCGTACTTACTTTGATCTCCATTAGCAGGTAAGCCATTTTCTAATGATTTTCTCCCGTCTTTTAAAATATCTTCAGATATATTTCCAAGATTGAAGTATAGATCACCACCTGCAGAATTAGGCTTATAAATGTTCGGATCCATTACCCACAATTCAATAAACTCTATATTAAGTGCTTCAAAATCGTTTGTCTCCAAGCGTCTAAACAACCCACCCCATCTAGATTTTGGACCTGTAAGCGAGCCATTGGCATTGAATCCAGTTGGTGTATAATTATACGGACCCCTAACCATTGGATAAAATGCAAGATCTAAAGTAGGCAATGAAACTGCTTGCCCAATGGCGGTTTCTTTAAATGGAAATACTTCCTGCTCTATAATTTCACGCACATAGTGATTTGACAATTCCGTTCTGTTTCCTCTTAAACTGGCCGGCAGGCTACTTGCTGTTTTGTTATAAAAGGTTGGATCAATATTATAAAATGCAATCTGAGCCCTATTGTAACCATAAGCGAGATTATCAATCAACTGCGATTCTGAAAACATCTGCGGGGTACCAGATAATTGCCATGCGATGGCACTTTTCAAATCTATTATCGACCGTGATGCCTCAAAATCGTCCAAAAAACTCACTCCACCTGTCGACCCACCCACATCAAGGGCCTTTGGATGACCGGGTACAAGCTGAGCAAATTCACCAGAAAAGGTAATGTTGGAGGGCGCTTTTGTAGATAAAAACGGTAATTTATCTACCAATTTGGTTAAAAATCTTGATGCCGAACTGTAGTTCAAATCCATACCCCAAATGGTATTGAATATGGGTTCTTCACCTAAATTAACTTTCGGAGTAATGGGCTTTTCAGATAAACTCATGAATGTACCCCCTAAATTTAATTTGTTATTAACCTTATAGTCCAGCCGAGTACCAAACAAAGACCGCTGTTGCAATCCAAAAAGTTCATTGTTCTCGGTTGATATCCTAATGGGTTGTCCAGATATCAGCAATCCTGTATTAAGAATCTTTACTCTTCCTCCCTGATAATCTACAGTAAAATCAACTCCCTCCTGTAGGGGAATGGTTCCTAAAAATACTTTTACTGATCCTTCTGGTACATTGATGGCATTGAGACTAAACTCCGATGAAATTTCCGACTGGTAATTTCCTTTTATAACATATCTGTTTTGTCTTGTAAAAAGCTGCTGGGCTATAACTTTGGTTGAGTCATATAGTGCGGTGTAAGTATACTTGTCTATAAAAGCCTGTTCAGATGGCAAAAATTGCGAAGCAAGGTCCTTACCAAACGGTTCCAGTTGCGGAAAAATAATCCTTCCGTTAAGTGGATCAATGGTGATATATCCATTTTTGGTATTGGTTACTAAAACAGCCATATTGTTGCTGGTGTTGGTTTGGGCACCCGCGTTGCCGAATGAGGTACCTCCAGGAATATTACCAGTTGAGCTAAAAGGCTCGTTATCCGTTTCAAAGTCAAAAATACCATCAGGCTTAAGCTCATTCTGTTGGTTCAATTTATCCAGACCAACCACTTGAAGCCACAATTTATTTTTCAAAGGTTTATTAAACTGATCTAGTTTTTCTCCTTCACTAATCACAGGTCTATCTATTCCAGTAGCCTCATCGGTTCTAAAAATATCTAATTTAAAATTTTGTGCACTGATCTGAAAACCACCAATGCTGTAGATGTTTTTCATCATCAAGTCCCATGTTGGCAAATTAGTTTTAGTCGTCTCATTCTTCAACAATTTGGCAAATAGCACTTTAGGCGAGGCTTGGTCAAAGGGTAGGTCAGTAGAGAATTCACCAACCTGATACTCTACCCCATTATAGGTATATCGATACGAAACTGCCAATACTTCGTCCGTATTTAAGGCATTATTCAAGGAAATATATCCCAACTTTGGATGAAAGGTAAACTCTCTGTCGGCCAATTTACGCGCGTACGTAAGCTTGGCAAAATTATCCGTTCCTCCATTGGCTTGAAAAAACGAGATGATATCATTTGAGTTGGTTTGCCTGGCTCCTGCCGGTAATTTTTCCAATAAGTTGTTTGATGCCTTTGGAAAAAGCGGATTATTAAATCCAGATGGAAGTGCCGAAAAACCCGCGCCACTTAACTGAACCGAATTGTAAGGATTATTTTCTCCTAAATCTATAAAACCCAGTACATCCCTTGAATCCTGCGTATTTCCAGCCTTATTGGTAATCCAAACTTCAATTTTAGTAACAATTATACCAGATGTAATGGTCGGTGGATTTGCGAGTGCTTTATTGTAGTTGTTCCTAAAGTATTGTGCCAAAAAGTAATGCTTATTGGCCTCATAATTATCTCCGCTTATCTTAAACTCATTTTGCTGAGCCCCATTGCTAATTTGTATTTCACGTGATTGCGACTTCTGCTGCGTAAAAACTGTATTGATGTTCAGCTTACCAAATTGCAATTGCGTTTTAATCCCAAACAACGCCTGAGTTCCAGTAATTAGTGTCGTATTTAAAGGCAAATTAACATTTCCAGCCTCTATTTTCTTGATGATATCGTCTTCTCCTCCTGTATAATCCAGTTTAACTTGATTCTCAAAATCAAACTGAGCCTCTGTATTATAGTTCATGTTGATCTTCAACTTGGTACCGATGTTTCCAATAACATCCATCTGTATCCGCTGATTAAAATCAAAATTTCCCTGAACCCTTTGTCGTTCGTTAAAAAGTGGATTCTCATTTTTATTGATGCGGCCTAAAAATGTCAGCTCCGCTTCACCTCTGGGCTGAACATCTATTATTGTTCCTCCAAAAATACGTTCAAATGCTTTGCTGTTTACTTTTAAGCTCGGTATGATCCCCGTTTTACGTACTTCTTCCACTTCCTGGCTGGAAAATGCTCGCCAATTTTCTCGCTTTATCTCGCTGCTTATTAATCTTTGGTATTCATTAACGGTCAGATATTGAGGCACTGCCATTTGCTTATCACCAAGCATTTGCTTAATCACATACTGCTTGTTTACAGCATCATACTCCACCACTCTGCGCAAATTACCTGGAAGGGGATTAAAAGCATCAGAAACGGGTCTAATTCCCAAACGTACCTTTTCTTTTACGCTAAAATTATTCTTTAACGTGTCTGTATGGCCCTTAGTTGGGTATACCTGCGAAAAGGCATTCAACCCACTTAAATACACTATTAAAAAGAAAATAAGCGTTAAAAGTCTTCTCAATTGCAATAGGTTATAAGTTCTTTAAGGCAAATTTAATCATCTGTTCTACAGACAAATCTAAACCGCCGTTTTTCACTGCATTGTCCAATACCTTCTCAGATGCAGGTTTAGCAAAACCCAACATCATTAAAGCAGATAAAGCCTCCTCTCGCACCGTATTGCTAAGCGGAGCGGCAATTAAAGATCCTGATCCTTCTTTCTTTAATTTATCCTGTAACTCAAGCACTAGTCTTTGTGCTGATTTTACCCCAATACCTTTTATGCGTTGTATCAAAGTCAGATCCCCATTTACAATAGCAGTCTGAATTTCATTTGGAGTAATCGAAGATAACATCATTCTACCTGTGTTAGGGCCAATCCCAGAAACGGATATTAAATGAAGAAACAACCTTCTTTCTCCCTCATCGGCAAAGCCATATAAGGTGTGCGCATCTTCCTTTATGTGAAGCCAGGTATAGATCTTGCAACGCTCGGCATCCCCTAAAAGGCTATAGGTATTTAATGAAATATTGAGATGATATCCAATACCTCCAACCTCAACTACAATATAAGCGGGACATTTAAAAGTTAATCTGCCGTCAATATACTCGTACATATGCTATTTTTTTGAAACTCCTTTTAATGAACCATTCTTTTTAATTTTGGCCTCTGCTTCTTTACCCTGCACATCAAGAACAGCGATAGTTACCATATTCACGATCTCTCTTACTGAACTTCCCAATTGCACAATGTGCACTGGTTTTTTTAATCCAAGTAATATTGGCCCTACAGCTTCAGCTTCGCCAAGTTCCTGCAATAATTTGTACGCAATATTTCCTGATTCCAGATTCGGAAATATTAAGGTATTGGCTGCTGCACCAACTAACCGGCTAAAAGGAAAATTGTCTTTAAGCAATTCATTATTTATGGCAAAATTACCTTGCATTTCTCCATCTACTACGATATGAGGGTGCTTCTCATGAAGTATCTTAACCGCCTTCCTTACTTTTTCCGGACTAACACCTTCATTGGAACCGAAGTTGGAGTAAGATAGAAGCGCAATTCTGGGCGTAATACTAAACTTACTTACCGCCCGTTCCAACAGCAAAGTTAGGTCTACCAGTTCTTCTGCTGTCGGATCCACATTCACTGTAGTATCCCCAAAAAAGACAGGCCCTTTTTTTGTCATCATCATGTACATTCCTGCAACACGATTTACTCCTTCTTCAGTGCCTATCACCTGTAATGCAGGCTTAATTGTAGTTGCGTAGTTTTTCGTTAAACCGGAAATCATGGCATCTGCCTCACCAAATTCAACCATCGCAGCACCAAAATAATTTCGATCACGAAGCATCTTTGTCGCCTCAATCATGGTAATACCTCTTCTCTGTCTCTTTTGATATAAAAACGCTGCATATTTCTTTGCACGTTCCTTTTCTTCGAATGGATCCATAATCAACACACCTGAAAGCTCAAGCGCATTATCTTCAATAATCTTTTCTATTGCAACCCTATTTCCAAGCAATATCGGTACTGCTATATTTTCATCCTTAACAATTTGTGCAGCTTTTAATATTTTATAATTGTCGGCTTCAGCAAACACAACACGTTTAGGATCAGATTTAGCCTTGTTCGTAATAGCGCGCATAATCGCGTCATCTCCGCCAAGTCTACGCTTTAGCTCTTCTATATAAGCATCCCAATCGGCAATTACCTTCCTCGCAACCCCAGATTCAATTGCAGCTTTGGCAACAGCTGTAGATACGTTAGTCAAAAGCCTGATATCCATTGGCTTTGGAATAATATACTGTTTACCAAACTTGATGTTATTCTCGTTATATGCCATATTTACAGCTTCGGGCACAGATTCTTTAGCAAGTTCTGCGATAGCCTTAACTGCAGCTATTTTCATTTCTTCATTAATTCCAGTGGCCCTTACATCTAAAGCTCCTCTAAATATGTAAGGAAATCCCAACACATTATTCACTTGGTTAGGGTAGTCAGAACGTCCGGTTGCCATAATCAAATCTTTACGCGCGGTAATGGCAAGCTCGTAGGCAATTTCAGGATCAGGATTAGCCATTGCAAAAACAATAGGGTTTTTACCCATTGATTTTAACATATCCTGACTCACGCAATTCGCCGAAGAAAGACCAATGAATACGTCAGAGTCCTTCATGGCCTCTTCTAATGTATCCAGCTTTCTGGAAGTTGCGAATTCCGCCTTAATTGGCTCCAAATTTTCACGTGTATCTCTAATCACACCAGAGCGATCACACATGACTATATTTTCCTTTTTAGCCCCTAATGAAACGTATAATCTTGTACATGAAATAGCTGCCGCACCGGCTCCATTTACTACAATTTTAATCTTATCCATTTTTTTCTTCTGCAGCTCACAGGCATTTAGCAATGCCGCAGCAGAAATGATAGCGGTACCATGTTGGTCGTCATGCATCACTGGAATGTTCATTTCCGCTTTTAGTCTGCGTTCAATCTCGAAGCATTCAGGTGCTTTAATGTCTTCAAGATTTATTCCTCCAAATGTTGGTTCCAGGGCCTTAACTATCTTTACAAAGTCGTCTACATTTTTTGTATCAAGCTCTAAGTCAAATACATCAATATCTGCAAAAATCTTAAACAAAAGCCCCTTACCTTCCATAACAGGCTTGCCTGCCTCCGGACCAATATCTCCAAGCCCCAATACTGCGGTGCCATTACTAATAACAGCTACCAAGTTACCCTTGGCGGTATATTTATAAACTTCTTCTTTATTTTCAGCTATTTTCAAACAAGGTTCAGCTACACCTGGAGAATAAGCAAGAGCGAGATCTCTTTGCGAATTTGTAGGCTTAGTTGGTATTACCTGGATTTTTCCGGGACGCCCCTGAGAATGGTAATCTAAGGCGTCTTGTTTTCTATTGATTTTACTCATAAAAATGGATAATTGTAAAAGGTCAAAGTTACAATTCTTTTATATAGCCTTAAAATAAAAATAGGCTTCTTAACTATAAGATAGATATCGAATAAAGAGGGATTTAAACAAAAAAGAAGGAGTATTTTAGCCTCCAAATGGCCTTGAGCCACTCTTCTCTTCCTGAGCACTATAAATTTTTAGCTTTTGTCCAGGAACGATACCGGAGCCTTTTAGTCTATTCCAAACTTTCAGATCCTGTACCTCTATATGATACTTATTAGCAATAGCCCCAAGACTCTGACCAGAAGACACCTTATGGTAAAAAAACAAGCTTTTAACTTTCGCACTAACATTTCTTGATACGCTATGAACTACGTTAGCAGCAAGCAGAACTTTCATTTCGGGTTCATCATCTTTATTAAGCAAATCATAAAGTACAGCAAAATCTGACAAACTCACCTTTGGTAAAATAATACGCTTTGGGCTCGCTTCCGATCCGTTTACAATTTTTTTTCGATAAGATGGATTGAGACTAAACAGATCATCCTCCTCCATATTCATTGCTTTGGCAAGTGTAGAAAGCGAAATAAAACGATTAACCTGTATGGTGTCCGTATTTTTCAAATAAGCGGAGCGTTGCGTTTGGATTTGATGTTTATTCGGACAACTCATCACATAAACTGCCGCTATAAATGCTGGCACATAATTCCTCGTCTCAGTTGGCAGGAAACGTCTGATGGCCCAAAAGTCACTTGAATTTGCCTTTTCCATAGCCCGTTTAACCGCACCCATGCCGCAATTATATGCAGCGATAGCTAAAACCCAGTCGCCCAATTGATCGTATGCCTCCCTAAAATAAGCGGCAGCGGCGTAACTAGCTTGTATGGGGTCTTTACGTTCATCAACGTAATTATCTATGTTTAACCCATAACCTTTTGCAGTTGCATACATAAATTGCCACAGCCCGGTAGCACCAACCCTGGAAACTGCATGCGGGTTCATTGATGATTCTATAATGGGTAAGTATTTAATTTCGTTTGGAATATGATAACTCTCTAACGCTTTCTCAAAGATTGGAAAATAATATTCAGAGAGACCAAGCATTTTCCCCATCATCTCCTTTCTACCACTATAAACATCTATGTATTTTTGGACCTGTTCATTGTAGGCAAGTGGAACAGTCTTTTGTATAGAATCGAGCCTGTTTTTGTAATCGAAATTATAATTCATAAACAACGGGTTCTCCGGCAAAACCGGAACCGCTGTAGTATCATTTAAAGGAATTGGAAGATTTTGTGCAGCTGCCGGAAATGCGGTTAAAGCCAAAATGCAATACGATAAAAAGTGTACTTGTATTTTCATAGGCACTGTTCAATCTTTTTAGTCTTCTTTTAAAAAAGCATGAGAAAGTGAAAGTAATTCTTCCTCCGCAAAGTGTTTGGCCATCAATTGAATACTTAACGGCAAACGGTCCGTGTTATTGCCCAGCGGTATTGCCACTGCAGGTATTCCTGTAAGAGAAGCCAGCACCGTAAATATATCTGCCAGATACATCACCAGCGGATCAGTCATATTATCGCCAATATTAAATGCGGGTGTTGGTGCTACAGGAGTTATAATTACATCATATTCTGCAAGCAATGCCTCTATTTTCTCCCTAATTAACCGTCTCACTTGCTGGGCTTTTTGATAATAAGCATCATAATAGCCCGCACTTAATACAAAAGTACCCAGTAAGATTCTTTTCTTAACTTCTTCACCAAATCCTTCCGCACGAGATTTCTTGTAAAGTTCATTTAAACTTGCAGCTTCCATATTACGATGACCATAATGTACGCCATCATAACGCGATAGATTAGAAGAAGCCTCGGCAGTGGTTAGCACATAATAAGCCGGCACAAGATAATCCAGCAAATCAAAAGAAACATATTCTACAGTATGGCCTTGCTCTTTAAATAACTCAAGCGCTTCCAATATTGATACCCTAACCTCTGAATCAAGCGCTTCACTTTCCAGCGTTTCCTTCAGCACTGCAATTTTACGCTTGCCACCAGAAATCAAATTGGAAGAATAGGCAGGTACTTCCAATTGAGAAACGGTACTGTCATATTCATCTGCTCCAGCAAGAATTTCAAGTAGTAAAGCCGCGTCGCTAACGGAAGAGGTAATAGTCCCCACCTGATCAAATGAAGATGCGTATGCAATAACCCCATAACGCGATATCCTTCCATAGGTAGGCTTGAAACCGATGCATCCGCAAAATGCGGCTGGTTGCCTAACAGAACCACCGGTATCTGTTCCAAGCGCAGAAAGACACATGTCGGCCTGAACCGCGACTGCAGAGCCACCCGAGGAACCACCTGCCACCTTACTAGGATCGGCAGCATTTTTTACCGGACCATAAAAAGAGGTTTCATTAGAACCTCCCATTGCAAATTCATCACAATTTAACCTGCCAATTATAACGGCATCTTCCTGTAACAACCTTTCAGTAACTGTGGCCGAATACGGCGAAACAAATCCCTCCAGCATTTTTGAAGATGCCGTTACTTCATGGTCTTTGTAACAAATATTGTCCTTAAGACCAATTACCATACCTGCCAGTCTACCGGCGGTGCCATTTTCTATTTTTTCCTGAACGCGTTTAGCCTGAGCAGAAGCAGAAAGAAAAAACACCTCATTGAATGCATTGAGGTGTTTATAATCTTCTATTTGCTGGAAATAATATTCTAATAACTGCGGTAGCGTAAGTACCTTTTTATCTATAAGCGCTTTTATCTCTTTAAGAGAGTTATACTTCTTCAAACTTCAGGAATACAATTAAATTAAAAGATAAGACCTATAAAGGCTTGTTGGTATTGGAACGATTGCGGTCTATTGGCTCATCCTCGTCCAAACCATCTTTTCCGTCTTTAAATTCTTTAATGCCTTTCCCTAATCCTTTCATCAGTTCAGGAATTTTCTTTCCTCCAAACAGTAAAAGAACGATAACCAGGATAACGGCAATCTCCATGCCACCTAAAGCGGCTAATATTGTTGTGTTTAACATGATATTTTAGTTAAAGGTTAGTTTTATCAGTTTCTATTCTATTGTTTATAGGTTCAGCAACAGCTGTGTTTTTTTCCAGATTAATACCTTCGTTTGCAGTAGTTAAATTACTGGCAACCGTTTCCTCCGGATGATACCTGCTGCCGGTATGGTTCTCGTTATTTACCGAATCAATTTCGTCTGCAATACCTACGGAATTTATATTCCGATGGATTTCCCTCTTTACACCTTCAGATGCATCTTTAAAATCCCTTATCCCTTTCCCCAATCCCCTGGCAAGCTCAGGCAATTTTTTACCACCAAACAACAACAACACCACTGCAAGGATCAACATGATCTCTCCACCACCCATGTTCAGAAATTCAACTAACGTCGCACTATACATCGCTTATCTATTTTAAGTTTACAAATATAACTATTTAATAATAACTTTTATTTCGCAATCCACGCTTCAGGATTTTGAGCAGCAGCACCCCTTCTTATCTGAAACTGCAATTGCGGGGTGCCTTCTGAATTGGCTACAACACCTATGGACTGCTTTGTAGTCACATTATCTCCCTTTGCTACACTCACAGATTTAAGGTTTTGATAAACAGTAAAATACTCCCCATGCTTAATCAATACATAATATTTACCAAGTTGAATATCTACCGCCCTAACTTGTCCATTAAATACCGCCCTTACCGCAGCATTCTCAGCGGTCTCAATATTTACACCATCATTAGTATATGAAGCCTGACCTTCCATGTGTCTTCCAAATCCTTCAGTAATCGAACCTACCGAAACAGGCCATGGTAACGCACCCCTATTACTTTCAAAAGCAGCAGAAAGCTTTGCAGATTCTGGTGTAGCAGTAAGATATGCACCGCTTGTTTTTACTTTAGATGCTGCAGGGGCAGGCAGATTGTCTGCTTTAGCTCTCGCAGCTGCCAATCGCTCTTTCTCTTCTTCTTCTTTTCTAGCGGCCTCAATTTCCCTGTTAATTGCCGCACGGATACTGCGGTCTATCGCAATCTGCAGTTTCCTTCTTGATGCAATATCCTGTTTATATTGTTTTTCTTCCCTGCTAAATTTGTTAAGTACCTTCGCTTGTTCGTTCTTACTTTTACCCAACTTACTTCGCTCACTCTCTTGTTCATGCAACAAGCTACTTTTTTCTTTTAAATTCTTGTCAAGCACCACAATCTTGTAGCTAAGGTCCTTTTCTTTTCCATTGATATAACCTGCCTGCTTCTTTCTATACTGACCAAACTGCTGCAGGTATTTAATTCGCTTATAGGCCTGATTAAAATCACTAGCCGCAAAAATGAACATCATCTTATCATAAGCATTCTTATTGCGTTGTGCAAACCTGATCATACTTGCATACTCTTTTCTCAATTGCTCCAACTGGTCCTTTAATGTATGTACGGTATTGGTGTTTTCATGGATTTGAGTATCCAGATTCTTCATCTCAGAGTTGATGACACCAATTTTACTTTGCATCAGCCTTATTTTAGTATTTAGTGCATTAATCTGGCTTAAAGTTAGCTTTTTATTGCTCGCTGCTAGATTTGCATTCTTTTGCAGCAGGTCAATTTCACGTTGCAGGGCTTCTTTCTTCCTTTTCAGTTCGGTACTGTTTTGTGCTACCGCGGCAGATACAGAAAATAAAAGAAACAGAAATAGCAATAATTTGTGTGGTCTCATCTGTTCAAAAGTATAAAAATCAGTTTACAAGTTCATAGTTTTTAGGAACACTAAAAGGAAAGTCCAGTTGCACATTCCTATCAACCTTTTGGTAATCCATCTCAATATTTACTTTTTTAGTGCCCGCCATAGAATTGATGCTAATAGTGGAAGGAAATAATCCATCATTAACCTGCTGATAAGCCCCATAGGCAACTTTAAGCGCCTGACCAGAACTAAGGTCATTTAAATTATTTTCCTGCACTTTCAATAAGTTATTAAAAAGCACCGTAAAAGCTAAAGTTCCATCCTCACCCTTTATAACCCATGCGGCATTTTGCCGATCGATATCAGAAAGCTCAGTCATGAAGTCCGGAATTGTATTACCTGCAAAAATTGCCTGTAGCATTTTGAAGTTTACATTTCTGCTGGTATAGCGATAGGCATAATTGAAAGGTTTTTTAAGATAAGTACTTTGCAGGTTATTCCTAACCTTAATGCTGTCCGGCGTAATTAATGCCCTGGCCACTTCAATGCCGATAACAGCAGTAATACTTACCCAAATGCGTTTATCCCGCTCCATCCTGATATTCATCGTTACACCATTTTTGCTTCCTGCAAAATCAAGTACAGTTTTAGATTTGATGGCCAGCGTATTAAAACTAATATCTTTACTTTTGAGTTGTATCAGGTTTTCTGCTTTTTTATTAGTGGCCAGAGGCACGGGCGTAACACTGGATTTAACCAAATGTTTCTTCGGTTTACATGCGATTACAGTAAGCATTAACAGTACAAGCAGCAATTTATTTAATATCTCTCTTCTCATTAACCTTCTTATTTAACGTCTTGTACAACTCCATATAAACGGCATTTTCTGTATCTAATTGCAAAGCAGATTTAATTTGTGTCAGCGCATCTGCATATTGGCCATTACCATTCATGGCCATAGCCAAATAATAGTATAAAATACCTTGGTTTGGATAAATGGCCAGCGCGTCATCTCCAGTCTTCATCGCCTCTTTAAACAAACCAAGCTTAATCTGTATGTTCAATACTTGCTCCCAGGCCTTATAAAGCTGATCGGTAATTTTTAATACAGATTGAAACTCTGTTAGTGCTTTCTGCAATTCACCCTGCTGATATAACACCTCTGCGTATACACCTCTCACAGCCGCATCATTCGGATGCGTTTTCACAGCAATATTCGCAAGCTCTTTCGCATCATTCATTCGCTGCTGATTTTTTGTGCCAGTAAACAATACCATAATGATCTTAACCTTCTGGTCAACGGGCATGCTAGGGTTGGCAAATGCAGATTGCAGCGCAACCGTGGCTTCAGCATTTTTCTTTTCTGCTTTATAGGCATCCGCTATCGCGAGGTCAAGCTCAAAATTATCCGGATCTTCCTGTTTAGCCTTGATTAACGCTTCCAGATCATTGCCCTCAGCTGGTCCTTTACTATCTCCAGCCTTTTTATTTCCAATTCTCTGCCGCGCCTTAGTCAGCTCTGTTGATGGTCCAAATTTTGCCTCCAGCTCGTTATAACTTTTGGTAGCTTCCTCAACTTTACCTGCCAGCAAGAAGGCGTTTGACCTGTCGAAATAGTAAGAATCATTATTTGGATCCAAACTGATCAGCTGATTAAAAGTGCTCACAAGCGCATTCATATCGCCCTTACGTTTGAACATCTCCACCAGAAATTTCCAATACCATATATTACCGGCATCTATTTCTGTAGCTCTCTTAATGGCTATTTCTGCCTCTGGCATTTTATTTTGTCGGTAATTAACTGTTGCCAACTCAAAATAAACAGCAGCATTATTCGGATCGATGGTAAGAATTCTACTAAAGCTCTCGGCGGCCTTGCTGTAATTTTCGCTCAATTTATCCTGAAGCCCTGCAAAAAACAAACCTTTTACCATTGTGGTATCAATAGCCGTAACTCTAGGCACCTGCGCCCACAGCGGATCGCTATATGATAATCCAAGAAGCAAAAACCATTTAGCCTTCATTATTCACCTATTTACCGGTATGCCCGTATCCCCCTTCACCGCGCGCGGTGTCACTCAATTCCTCAACTGTAGTCCAGCTAACGGTTTCATGTTTTGCAATTACCATCTGCGCAATCCTATCGCCGTCATTTACTATAAAGTCGGTATCCGAAAGATTAACAAGAAGCACTTTAATCTCGCCCCTATAATCTGCATCTATAGTACCTGGGGAGTTAACGATGCTAATTCCATGTTTATAAGCTAATCCGCTACGCGGACGGATCTGTGCTTCGTATCCAACAGGCAATTCTATGTGTAAACCAGTTGGAACTAAAACACGCTGTAAAGGTTTAATCGTGATCGCGCTTTCTACAAAAGCTCGCATATCCATTCCAGCTGCATGAGCAGTTTCGTATTGCGGAAGTGGGTGGGTAGAGTTGTTTATGATTTTTATATTCATTTTTTTAAATATTAATTCTTTTTTAAAATTGCGATTAGCTCCTTTCGTTCCATAAAATATGCTGCAAAAACAAACAACATTAAAAGTCCGTTGCCAACAAAAACATTGCGCTTAAAAACATGGAAAGACAAAAAGACGATGATCCCTGATGCAAGGATATAACCTACGTTTTTCTTAACACTATAAGGAATTGGATAGTTCTTTTGTCCCCACAAATACGAGAGCACCATCATGCCCGCATAAGCACCAAAAGAGATCCATGCAGAAGCCATATAACTATATTTCGGAATCAACAACCAATTCAATACAATTGTAAACAAAGCCCCAATTGCAGAAATATATAAACCATACTTGGTTTGGTCAGATAATTTATACCATACCGACAAGTTCATATAAATACCCAAACTCAGATACCCAAATATTAATGGCGGCACTACTCCCAAACCCGACCAGTACAAATTATAAACAAGATGATGATTTTTGATATGCGTCTCGCTACCTACAATTACAGTAGCCAGGAGGTTGATATTGGCAATCAGCGCAACCCCAATTAAAGAAACTGCGATCACAAAATAATTCATAATTCGGGCATAAGTCTCCCCCGCATTTTTATTCTTCGAATGACTAAAAAAGAAAGGCTCAGCACCAAGACGGAAAGCCTGTACAAAAATACTCAGGAACAGCGCTATTTTAGCGCACATACCATAAATACCCACCTCCTGATCGCTAATCGAATCAGGCAGCAGATGCTTCAGCATTGCCTTATCCAGTGATTCATTAATGATAAAAGAAATATTGGCTATCAACACCGGCCAGCTATACACAAACATTTCCCTAAACATAGTCAAATCAAACTTCAACTTCATTTTCGTAATTTCGGGAAGTAAAAAAAGAATGGTGGAAACACTGGCTATTACGTTAGACAAAAAAACATAGCCTACCCATTTCGGCCTGTACCAGCCCGCCATCCATGCTCCCCCGGGCAAATGCTGCTCTATAAAAACAGGTACGATGAACAAAAAGAAAACATTAAAAAACACTACCGTAAAAATGTTCAGGCATTTAATTGTCCCAAACCTTACAGGTCTGCTATCTGCCCTGATCTTAGCAAAAGGAATCACACAAAATGCATCAGCAACCAGTATCCCCAAAAAGCATTTCACATAAAAAGCATAATCAGCCTGATCTTTCAAATCACCCGCCTGCAAAAAGTGTATAATACCATTCAGAAAAAGAAGCGAAAACAATAAAAAAACCAAAGAAGTACTGATAACTACTCCAAAAGCATTGTTATAAACCAGCTGTTTATTGTCAGACCTTTTTTGCAAATACCTAAAAAAAGTAGTTTCCATCCCGAACGCCAGAATAGGATTGATGAGAGAAGCATACCCATACATCGCCGTAAAAATACCGTTCCCGCCAACAGGCAATGCCCTTGCATAAATCGGCGTCAATGCAAATGCGATCATCCGGGAAACCATGGTACTCAGCCCATAAATAGCGGTATCTCCTGCAAATTTCTTAAATACTGACATCCTTATTTTTTAAGAATTACGAAGTCCTTAAAATCTTTTACTTCCCCTGGAGTTACCTCACAGTGCTCCACTTTCGCCCTGTCTGGCCCCTCATTACACCATTCTATAAAAGAATCCAGCTCCCACTGCTCCCCTTCTGCTTCAATATAAACAGATCCGTCTTTTTCATTTCTAATCAAACCTCTAATACCAGACTGATCGGCGACGTATTTGGTAGTCTCCCTAAAAGTAACCGCCTGTACTTTTCCTGTTATCCTTATCGCTAAATGTATCTTACTCATTTTTTTGTCAATGCTGTATTTCTAAAAAACAAAACTAGTGGAAATTCATTTCCTCATGCCTTTTCTTTTGTATAATAAACTCGTCACACAAGTTAGTACAAACGCCTGGAGAATTCAGCCAATTTAATCTTTCCATCCAACTCTGTAAACCCCAGCAGGTTAATACCAGGCCTTTTCCCTTTTTCCAAACTGCCATAACGGTCGCCCAAACCTAAAAACTCAGCGCCATTCAAGGTGGCCCACTTTAGCAACTCGTCAACAGGTACATCAAACCGCTCCTGCAAAATAAGCATTTCGTCAAAAATGCTCAGCTTATCATTACTGGCCAGGCTATCCGTACCCAACGTAATCTTAAGTCTCGCAGCTCTTAGCATATCTACATCCGGCAACCGGTTTTCAATGTACAAGTTGGCATTCGGACAAAGGCACCAATATAAATTAGTATGTGCTTTTTTTGCAAAGGCAACATCCTCGGCCGAAGTAAAAGTATTGTGGACCAGCAAGGTTGGCTGCGTATTGGACAGTAAAGGCAAAATGGTTTGAAGGGAGGTTTTGCCAGAAGGCTTAAAAAATTCTATATCCAGCGCCAGCATAAAATATAATTCCAAAAACTCACCTTCCTTATCCATAAAGAATGCATTTTCATCGGCCGTCTCCTGGTTGTGTATCGTTACGATACTATTATCAGCCTCTGCTATTTTCTTCAATTTATCAAATAACACTTCCGACACAGAATATGGAGCATGGGGAACAATAGATGCTGGCAAAGGTGCAAATTCATCTTTCAGCGCCACAGCCCTTTGAACCGCCAATTCAGCGGTTTCAGGATTAAATCCTAAGGCTTCAATAAACGTATGATAATGAATCAAGCTTCCTCGCTTTGTCATTCTTGAAACAGCGCTGTTAGAGATATCTCCAACTGCAACTATCCCAGAATCAAACATTTGAATGTCTGCCCGCAGCATGGCGGTATCCTGCACATACTCATCCTTGTATTCTTCCGCATTCCGCAAATCCATTACATCCTGTACAAAAGCCGGCAAGCCTTTATGTTTTGTAATGGCGCCTTTTAAGTGTGAAAGTTCCAGATGGCAATGCGTATTTACAAAGCCCGGAACAATCAGTCCGTTGTAATATTTAATGTGATTATGCCCTATATGGGCAGCTTCCTCTGGGGTAAGTACCTCCGCTATAATCCCTTCTGCATCAATGCCAAGAATACCGTTTTTAATGGGCAACCCAACGTTTGTATAGACGTACGATGCAGATATGTATGAAACCATACTTACAAAGAAAAGGTATTTACTTCAAAAAATACAAACTAGTATTTACCAACCTATTTAGCTCTTAAATAAATACATTTGCATGGCTATCCATTCCGTGGGCTATCTTCGCGACTGCAGGAATAAGGATTTTATTTTTCCCCTCACCAGAAGAAACAACCTATAATATGTAAGAGCGTCTTGTCAATTAAACAACCGTTGCTTCTTGTCCCAAATTTCGAGGTATAATTCCTTTTTTTCGGGACTTAGAAAAGATGCCGTAATCATCTCCCCAACTTCCTTGTTACCAGAAGAAAATTTATTATACGTGTTCCGGACGGTGGTTGCAGGTATATTCATGCTTCTTGCCAACACATCAAAATCAGATAATCTAATTCTTTTCTTCTTGCCGTTTATTGTCAAGGCCAGTTCTTCATCGTCCTGTGGATTAACCAAATTCACATTGATCAGGTCATAGGCTGGGCTTAAACATACTCCTTCATCCCCATATAGCACGGAGAAGTTTTTCAGGTGCATATCATTGTTGCCTGTCAAAAAAGAAAATAACACCAGTTCAAAATAAGTCAGCGCATCAAAACCAGTTTGCGTGCAGTATTTCAGGATAAGCTTACCGATCTTTTCATAAGATCCCTTGTATTTATTTTCTGTTAAAAATTCAGAAAGCTGGCAGAAATCTTCCATATGAATTTTATGACCCTTCACCCGGTCAAACCTCCGGGCAAGATAAACCAAACTACCATCTGAAGCTTCCATTAAAGCATGATCACAAGTTGGCATTTTAAACAAGCTTGCCAAATGCATGGTCAGATCTTCTGATTGCGGCATTTCCGGAAAATCAGGATGCTGCGGTTTAAGTATGTATTCACCCCAAAGCCCTACTATAGTCAGACGGTTCTGCTCCTTCGTCTTTTCCAGGGTCACAGAAAGTTTGGGCTGAACTCCAGTCACAACGATCCTCTCGTTGATGGTTTGTTCGGCCAACGTTTTTAAGCGTTCATTATTCAATTCCAGCTCAGGTACTTTAGCCGTACCAAAAAATCGCCTTGAACATTTTTCATGATAAGACGACGTACCTGCATCCTGATAACAAAACCAACAATTTGCCATAGCTTAATCTATTTCAGGAATAACCGTCACAGCTCCGATCGCATCCCTGCATGTTAGAAGTAATAATTCAAACCGGTCATTGCTTTTGACCTTCCAGTGTGTTGTTGCCAGATCCAGCAGCCAACCTTCCGGTATCAAGCCATCGAAAAAAGCAAACAATACTTTACTTTCATATTTCTGGGTTGACAATGGTAGCGTTAAGCTCACAGGCTTTGCATTCTTATGCTCCAAGTAATCTGCTTGGTAAGTAAATTCGTAACCATCATCAGTTTCCGCAAGCACACCAGCCAAAGTACCTTGAAAATAAACCAAACCTTTTCTACTCATCGTTTTTTACTTTTAATATTACTCCAAGTTCTGCGCCAAACAACATCAACACCTGGTTCACTTTGTCCATCCGTAACGTTGGTTTTCCTTGTTCCATTTCACGAACAACTCTAAGCCCAACACCTGCCTTTGACGCCAGATCTTCCTGTGTAAGATTTAGCGATTTCCTTTTTTTCTTCAAATAATTTGACAACATATTTATACCCTTTCGGGTACAAATATAAGTAAATTTAATTAATTATACCCCATCGGGATTATAATATATTAATATAATTGCTTTATACCCTATCGGGATTAGACTTGGAAAAGTTTTCTCCTCAAAAGCATAAACTGGCTTACCAGAGCCTTGAATCTGTATTACATCCGAGTTAATGTTAATTCGTCGAACATCTTAATTACACCAAACTTATCGAAATTAGCATTCTAACAATTACATTTTTGATTTTGAAAACAAAAGAGAATACGGTATCTTTAATATTAAGAAACGTAGCTCATACTAGTTATTAGAATTCGGTTATGAAGGCTACATTTTTGAAATGTAAGAAATGGTAGAAATTCAAATAAAAGCGTCATTCGTGGCGTCTTTGTTGCTAAAGGAACATAAACTACTAGGAGTCAGGGAATAAAAATCAATATTCCAGTCCCGCCCAGAGCAGTAACCTTATTCTAAGACATGAATCGTATCGACCGCCTTTTTGGTATTTTAGTGCTCCTTCAAACCAGAAAGTATGTTTCTGCAGAGAAAATTGCTGAACAATATGAAATTAGTATCAGAACGGTCTACCGGGATATAAAGGCATTAACCGAGCAAGGGATTCCCATCAGTTTTGAGCAGCCAAAAGGATACTTTATTGTTTCCGGTTATTTTCTTCCGCCCGTGTCGTTTAATACTGAAGAGGCGAATGCACTTTTAATGATGGAAAGATTGGCGTCAGGCTTTGCCGACCGATCTATCCATAAACATTATACCACGGCGCTGAATAAAGTAAAGGCAGTTCTTAAAAATTCGCAAAAGGAAAAGCTGGAAGTACTCAATGATAATATTAAGTTTCAGCTTCATGATTCATTCAAAAACGAGTTTGAACATTTATCAGCTTTGCAAGAAGCTATATCATCTCAGCATTGTATAGATATTGTCTATACTAGTCACAGTTCAGAAAATAGTATCCGCAGGGTTGAACCCATAGGCCTCATATTCTACGCCTTCAACTGGCATCTTATTGCATGGTGCCAACTTCGAAATGAATACCGCGATTTTAGGGTATCTCGTATTAAATCCATTAAATCACCTTGTGCTCCTTTTACTAAAGAAGACCACATGAAGCTTAATGATTATATGAAATTTCTGCCGGTTAGCTATTAAAATCATTTACAGAAAGACCAAGCGCCTTCCTACAAAAGGGGATATATAAACGGCATTCACCAAGCAACGGATTATGACCATTTCCAGAAAGACATTTAAATAACCTAATAAGGACTAATCTAATATTCTCAGTAGGTTGATACATCCTTGGTACATCCTTGATACATGGTTGGTACATCCTTGATACATCCGTAGATGTAGTAACCATGAACCAACGATGTCTCAATATTGTTTCATATATGTTTTAAACATATATTTGCTAGATATATAATATATTGTTTATGGGGCAAATGGATTCGACTGGTACAGTCTTCGGTAAAGTTGGCAAAACTGTCAGTTATATGCTTAATGGGAAAAATGTAATCAGAAATATTGGACGCACAAATAAACAGCCTAGTGTCAAACAGTTAGCCGACAGACAAAAAATCAAATTGGCTAATGAATTTCTTCAACCGATAATTCCGTTTATCAAGGTGGGTTTTAAATTTGCTGTAGAGGGTACTGACAAAAATGCCTATAATGAAGGAATGTCTCAAATAAAAAAAAACGCTATTATCGGAGAATATCCTAATCAGAGAATTGACTACAGCCTTGTGAAAATTAGTTCAGGAACTCTTGAATCTGCTCTTAATCCCAAAATACAGAAACTTGTCAACGGAGTTCAATTTACATGGGATATTCCTAGTGATCTCTCCTGGAGTTTAAAACGAGATAGAGCTATGGTTATGATCTATTTTCCGGAAACCCATAAAGCTATTTATTTTTTAAATAGCGCACTTCGTAGCGAAGGAAGCGATTTTATTGAGTTACCGGAAAACATCCTGAATCAAAATTTTGAAGGATATATCTCATTTATTGCGGGAGACTCAGCAAGTGTAAGTGACTCATTACATTGTGAAATTGTCTGATCAGTTACATCATACAAGTTTTATCCATATTGTTGTAACGATTATACATATCCCAGAACTCTACTGGGAAGATAGAAAATCTGCAGGTCATTTATTCCTGTTTGCTGGATATGCGATTAAGAACCCGTAATCATACTACCTTACTAATGATTACTTGTATCGTACATAACTAGGATCTTATTAAGATAATCTTTAGTAAGATCCTTGTTGACCAGACTGGCAATTGGCTGTGCAAATAAAGCAACTAAACAAAAGCCAAGAAAGTATATTGAGTGAGTTTCAGCATAAAAGAGCGTTTAGATACCTTAACCGTTTTCCTACGTTTTTGAATATTTAATCTTTCAATCTTCACAATAAGGAGAAATTTGCAGAGGTAATTGTAGTTTGTAGAATTCCGGAAAAAAAAAGCCCCGGATATTCAAGGTCCCGGGGCTCATAAAAACTTACTCAGCAGCAGCCTGCTCGTTGATTGCGCTTACTGCAATCTTAGTCAATGCAACATCAGTTGCTTTTTCGTTATCTAGAGTGGACTGCAATAGATCTGCTACGTCAGTGTGCCCCATATTTTGGGCAAATACTACTAATGTTCCATAAGTAGCAATTTCATAGTGTTCAACTTTTTGAGCAGCCAGGATGAGTCCAGCATCTCTTACAAGAGTTCCGGATTCAGTGTCCTCGATGATGCTGTCAGACTCTGCTAGCAAACCTTCCATGGCGTCGCACTTTTTAGCTTGCGCTTTCTCGCCAAGTAAGCTAAACACCTGTTCTAAAGTAGCAATATGTGTTTTAGTTTCCTCGGTATGTTTTTCAAATGCGGCCGCCAGTTCAGGACTAGTGGCTGCTTTCTTCAATTTAGGCAATGCTTTTGACAAGTGTTTCTCTGCCCAATAGATGTCTTTCAATTCGTCTACGAAGAATTTATGGAATTCAGAGTTTTCCATTTTACCTGTTTTACTAGCTGATTTAGTGCTTTTTGTTGAAGATGATGTTGTAGTTGCCATAATGTTTTTCTTAATTGAGTGGTAAATTTTTAATTTTATTGGTGTAAAACGCACCAGTATAATTTTTGTTTACTATTTCGAGATATTTTTTTGTTGAACCTTGCTTCGTTCTATTTCATTAAATCAATAATTTTTAGCGTTTTTGTATCTTTCTGGATAATAAAAAAAATACCCCCGCAACAAAGCCGAGTCATCTCCTGGAAGGTATTGCCTGTATCCGATTTTAAGCCCAATGTGCCTGATAGATCGAAAGCGTTTTTTTTAGCAGTTGTCTGGCAACATGAATACGGGTTTTCACTGTTCCGATAGGAATGTTCAGTTCATCAGCAATTTCATGATATTTATAGCCCTCGAAATATTTAATGAAGGGTGTGTAAAGCTCTGGTTGCAATTTTTTAAGCGCAAACTGAATGTCATTCATCGTAAATTTTCCTTCTCCTAAATTACATGCCGCCGATTTGCTCAGCTGTGCTGAACTGATATCATCAGTAACTGTAACAACCTGTTCCCGACGGGAATTTCTACGATAATCGTTTATAAAAGTATTTCTTAAAATTGTATAGAGCCAAGCTCTTAAATTGGTGCCCGATTGATAACGATCAGAATAGCGGATGGCTTTAAGCATCGTATCTTGAACAAGATCCTTTGCATCATCTTCATCATTTGTAAATTTAAGTGCAAAAGATTGCAATGCGTCCTGATGAATGGACAATTCTAGGTTCTGGAATATAAGATTTGCGTTCATAGTAGATATTTGGATATATAATTTTGGTAAACAAAATACATACCAATCCAAATCTTCCTATTTATGAAGTATAATCTGGTGAGTAACTACTATACTATTTTTCAGATTACTGCGAAAATCCTCTTAATAGTCTGTTTTATCCTACATATTGTGCTCAGTGATTAGTTCCCCAATCTGTTGAATAAAATCAAAGTCAAGTTCATCCTGAGTATTCCAAATTACTTGATCTCCCGCAGGTTCTGGATAAATTACGCCAATTTTCTTTTCGCCTTCCAAAATACGGTAGGTCCCGTTTTCCTGAGGCTCAATAGTCAGGTTACTTTCTAATAGTTGTATCTTAAATGATTGCATATCATAATTTTTTCTTTCAACACTTTATCTATATAAAATGTTTAGGCTAAAGGTTAATCCTTGATATCGGTTAAGTGAAATTGCGGCAACTTTAATGGCCAATTGCAGGTTTCCAGAGATAAGCTGTCTAATACGGTAGTCATTGGGCCAGTCATTACGGCGATACCGGGCCAACTAAAACGGGAATCACTGGGCCAAGAAGATTAGCCGATAA